>JAGVLG010000032.1 GCA_020054325.1 Gammaproteobacteria bacterium | reverse complement strand
ATAATTTTTCTCCATTGTTCAGTGTATTGTCTTAACACCAAACATATAGCAAAGGGTTTAAATTATGGCTAACTTACACAGTTATTCTGACAGAACCCATAAAGCAACCTTTGGCCTTCTTTATATTTTATGGCAGATTTCTTATCGTTCATGCTGGTACGTTTATCTTTGTATTCTGTTAATATAAATGTAGTACTTTCTGAGTAGAGCTAGCAGCAAATCCGTCTCTCATTGGTTGCTGTATATACACGTTTAAAATTAATGAGAGATTAAGTTTAACAATTTAGGATCAATATTTATAAATTTAATTGTTACACCAGTCATAGCATACATTTGGGTTAACTGTAGTTCATTTTTAAAATCCATACTTAATTGACTCAGTCTATGTAGTTTACCGTCTTGCATTACTAAAGGATCGATACCACGCATTTTGATCTTTTGAATTATGTCTGCACTTTTTGCATCGCAGTGGACAAAATAATTATTGATATCTCGCATTATCTTTATTAAGGCAATAATGGTTGTATCTTCAGTAGTATTCAATTTATCTACCACATTCTTATCTATGCCAAAATGCATTTCATCCTTACTTATTATGTTTTTTGCTAAAGCATATTTTACCGCTGTAGCTGCTACTGCATATAAAGCGACATTATGTGCATTACCCCAAAATGCTTTGGTGTAATATGTGGAGAGGGTGGCAAATTTTTTAGCATTAGTAATATCAGTAAAATACCATTTACGGTTCTCATATTTTAAAGCAGCAAGAATTTTCGCAACGTCTTCTTGATCTAAGTTTTTGAACACCAAAGCAGTATGTAAATTATATTCAATACGATCAGCATTCATATCTGGAAATGGTTGTTCTAGGGCAGTGAATTCAGAATTTTTCGGTGAAACATCCTCGATTTTAATTTGATACTTTGCAAGAATATCTGCAATGCCGGCTTTAGTTAAGTACCAATTGTGGATATTGTCTTGATAAGCCTCTTGTACATTATTGCTATTTTGAAAAACTATATCGCCTAGGTGTGAAAAAACAGTATGCGATGTATCGTGTAATAAACCAGCAATTTGCTCTTTGTCACTAACATTATAACGTTTTAATAGTGCATAAACCCCTAGAGAGTGGTCATAACGTGAAAAGCATGGAAAATTTTTAGTGTAATAGGCCTCAGGTCCAGATTGATCAATTGCTTTAAGACGTTGCATTGCTTTGGAGTTTATTAATTCAATAACTAATGGGTTTGATTCATCAACCTCACCCATAACAGTTTTAATTATTGTGGCATATGAATAGCTGCTGATTATTAGTAAAAATGCTAAAACACACTTTTTCAATCTAATTCTCCATTGCCTCAATATTAAAATACTATTCTGTTATGCTTCTACTTGTAAAGTAAACTAAAATTTTTTTATAGTTTATTGTCAAAGGAATACATAAATGTTAGTTAGTTTTGAAAAAAACCTTAAAATATTAATTGCCGCAGTTGCGCTATTAGTGTCAAATTACTCTTTTGCCTGTACTCGGGCTGTATACATTGGCCCGCAAAACACCGTACTAACTGGTCGTAGCATGGACTGGGTAACAACCGCCGGTACTAATTTATGGGCATTTCAAAAAGGCATGAAGCGGAATGGAGCTGCTGGAACTAACTCAATTGAATGGCAATCAAAATATTCAAGTATAGTTGCTTCATTTTTTGATGCTGCAAGTGTCGACGGTATAAATGAAAAAGGTTTAGTTACAAATGTATTATATTTGGCGGAATCTAAATATCCTGATCCTAAAACTCAAGGAAATCGAAAACGAATTTCTATTGCTGCTTGGGGGCAATTTGTATTAGATAATTTTGCCACGGTAAGCGAAGTGGTAGATGCATTAAGCAAAGAGCCATTTTATGTGGTGCAAGTTACAACCCCAGATGGCCATCCTGGGACAGGACACTTAGCTGTTTCCGATCCAAGTGGCGATTCAGCAATTTTTGAATATGTCGATGGAAAGCTTATGATCCATCATAGTAAAAAATATCAAGTAATGACAAACTCACCGACTTTTGATCAACAATTAGCAATTAATGATTACTGGATAGATGTTGGCGGTACTGCAATGCTACCCGGAACTGCACGCGCAGCAGATCGTTTTGTGCGCGCCTCATATTATACATATAGTTTGCCACAAACTGCAGATCTAGTTATGGCCACTGCTGGTATATTTTCTGTAATTCGTAATGCTTCTGCACCTTTTGGGGTAGCTGAGCCTGGTAAGCCCAACATTTCTGCCACCTTATGGCGCTCTGTTTCAGATCAAAAGAACTTAGTTTATTATTATGAAAATACTTCTACCCCTAACGTATTTTGGATTGAATTTAAAGATCTAAAGTTTGCCGAAGGAAAATCTTCATTAACTTTAAAAGTTAATGAGGGGCAGGTATATGCTGGAAATACTGCGGACAAATTTACACCTGCAGAGCCTTTTGCTTTTTTAGTCGCTAGTTAGTGGTTTACGCTTAAAAAGGGGTGCCTGAGGATTATCTGGGCATTCCTTAAAGCCACACTGAATATAAACTGTTACTATATTAATACTAACAATAATAACAAGAGCTGCAAACAAAATATTAGTTAATAACTTAGACTTTATTAAAGATGCACCCTTGTATTGGCGATCTACTCCAAATAGAATAGTTGTGAAGGCAATAATTACTAAAGAAATTATAAAAGACCAAGTATAAAGATGTAAACCAAAGATTGGTATGCCATAAGCCCCAGTACCTGGAATTACATGTAGCGCAATTTGACGCAATGCAACCAATGCAGTAAATAAGGCTCCAAGTATTACCATGGCGTAATGGCTTGGCTTTATGCCAAAACGCAGATTCATTAAAAAACCTAAAGCTGTTAAATATAAACCGACCCGTTGTAACAAGCATAGCGGGCATGGTAATTCTAGTAAAAATATTTCCATACAGATGGCAGTTGCAAGTACGATTAATATGCTTGCCAACTCTAAAATATTTAATGCTTGTTCGATTCTTAATCTAATCATAAATATATCATCAATTTGTCGGTTGCATGATGGTAAAACATAAAAATAGATAATATTAACGCTAATAAATATCCAATTTGAGCTTTACGGCGCTCGCCATACCAGGCAAGCAATATTGAGCTTAATGTGAACAACAATAAAAAAAGCATTTATTAAAGCCTCATCGCAAAAAATGCAATACTAATGTTACTAGGAATAATATCAAAAATATAACAAATACGATTTTAGCCATTTGCGTCGCAGCTGCAGCTATACCAGTAAATCCTAAGATACCTGATATTATTGCGATGATTAAAAATATAACTACCCATTGCAGCATGGTCTAATTACCAAATGAATATTGATCTATTTAAGAATAGTATAGCTCTATAATTGTGCAATATTTAGTCTGGCTATTTGTTTATAGCATGATACGCTATTTCTTTGTTGCAGTAATGAATATGATTTCATCATTGAATTTCAAAGTATTGACCTTTTTATACTCAGATTTAATTTCTTCTATGCCTTTGTTTAATTGGTCATCACTAAATTCTGAAGAGTCAAAAGTTGACCAGCACCTTTGTTGAATAAAATTGATCCAATCATCCCTAGATATTTCAATCGGGAAACTTAGTTGATTTATATTGATGTCAGTAAAACCCACGTCTCGCATTACAGAAACATAAAAATTGTGGGGCGGTTGGTGCTGTTGCCATTTTCTATAAGCTTCTCTGAAAAATGGATAATTAATTTTGTGTGGTCTTGTGCAGGTTAAAAATAGGCCATTAACTTCGAGAGCTTCGTAGATTGCTTTATACACAGAAGGGATTGTTGTTATGTCCAGATGGTGTATAACTTCCTTCATTAGTACTCTATTGGCTGAGTTTTTTGATAATTGCATTACAAATGATAAAATGTCATCACATACCAAGTTCAAGCAGTTAGGTTTTCTATTTAAGTCTAGCATGGTTTTGCAACTATCAACGCAGGTAATTGATACTCTGTAATCCAAATATTCAGCAATTAATTCTGCGGTCCTTGTAGTGCCACATCCTAGATCTAGTATATTAATCGGTTTCTTTGATTTTGGTGGCAATTTCAAGTATTTAAGTATATTTGACAAATACCACCTTTCATAATCTGTATCAGACATGTAGAATATGGTATTATTATAAACTTGTGCAGCTTTATTGTAATGGTTCATTGTTGTAGTTTAGATCTTTTTTGAAATTTAGTTTTTTTGTTGTAAATTCACGTCTTTTTGCTCTTGGGGACGTCTGATATGGATGGGTTGGTGTCATAGTGCGGTTTAAATATTTTAGGTTTGATAATGCAAGAAATTAATCCAGTTGTAATTCAGCAATTAATCGACAGTAAAGTTACAACCAATATAATATTATTTGAAGTGCTGCCATCTACTAATGAATATATTTTTGAACAACTGGCAAATTCCGAATTAAAAAACAATAGTGTGGTGTTAGCTTTAACCCAAACTGCAGGAAAAGGTCGACAGGGACGCAACTGGATTTCACCTCCCGGCAATATCTACATGTCCTATTATTGGCAATTTCATGGTACCTTAGAAAAATTGTATGGTCTGAGTTTAACCGTGGGGATAGCTATCGCCCGCGTTTTAAAAGCTAACGGTTTAGAGGATGTAAAATTAAAATGGCCAAATGACATCTTTTGGAATGGCTATAAAATGGGTGGAATTCTAATTGAAACCAAAACCAAGTCACCCGGTATTATTGATGTAGTAATTGGCTTGGGTTTAAATATTCAGAACATGTCTGAGTGGCACGAACAGATTACGCAACGTTACGTTGAATTAGAAAATGCTTTGCAGCATCCAGTCTATAAAAATAAACTTATCGCACAAATAATAGTGGAGCTACAACAAATTTTAGCTCAGTTTGCTGCAAATGGTTTTGAAAGTTTTGTGAGCGAATGGAAACAATACGATATCCAACAAGGTTCTAGCTTAGATTCTTGCGTACATAGAAATGTAACTTAAATCAAGACGTATACACCCAGTTCATTTTTTACCAAGAGACGATGTCCATCCTGAATGTTGTAACAGATATTATTAAAGTACTCTTTGGCGAGTTACATATCGTTCTCAGTGAACCTGTTTGGAAATTTTGACATCACATAAGCTGCACCATTAGAACCGCTGACGTTAAAAGACTTAATGTCGAACGTTATGATGCACCGATCTATAATGGTGCTGGAGCTGCCGGTACAGCAATGTATTTTGCAGTTAAGTTTAAAAAAGATGGTACGGATGCTGCAAAACAACAGGATACAAAACAGGATCCAAAGAGTTCTCGCTTGGCGCTGTAATTTTTTAAAACAGAATTTGCATTACCAAAATATGTAGGTTATTATGCACCCTGTGCTGGCGTAGCTCAGTTGGTAGAGCAGCTGACTTGTAATCAGCAGGTCGTTGGTTCGAGGCCGACCGCCAGCTTTTAAATCTAAATTTCTCCATTTAATGCGAAAGCACTGAAATTTAAGAGGTTTCCGCCAGCTATGGTGGACAAGCTTCTTGACTTATGCTACGCAACGTGGAAAAATACGTGCTTGCCCTTTTGGAGGGATGCCCGAGTGGTTAAAGGGGGCAGACTGTAAATCTGTTGCTTCGGCTACATAGGTTCGAATCCTATTCCCTCCACCATTGATAGGCGGGTGTAGTTCAATGGTAGAACTTCAGCCTTCCAAGCTGATAGCGTGGGTTCGATTCCCATCACCCGCTCCAGCTAGAGAGTTGGAGAATTAAAAGGTTTTAATGTAGCTATGGCGGCTTAGATTTGAGCTTAAATAAAGCAATTTTATGAAAGTTCAGCGCCCACATGGCTCAGTGGTAGAGCACTTCCTTGGTAAGGAAGAGGTCACCGGTTCAATCCCGGTTGTGGGCTCCAGATGTAATAGCTGGGTTATTTTTTAAAATTTTGGAGATTATTGCTGTGGCAAAGGCAAAGTTTGAACGAGATTTACCCCATATCAACGTAGGTACCATCGGACACGTAGACCATGGTAAGACATCATTAACAGCAGCATTAACGATGGTGTTGGCGAAGAAGTTTGGTGGTGATGTAAAAGGTTATGCAGATATCGATGCGGCGCCAGAAGAACGCGCGCGAGGTATTACTATCTCCACAGCGCACGTAGAATATCGTTCTGCGAAGCGCCACTATGCACACGTGGATTGCCCAGGCCACGCGGACTATGTAAAGAACATGATTACCGGTGCGGCACAGATGGACGGAGCTATTTTAGTAGTTTCGGCAGCAGATGGTCCGATGCCACAAACCCGTGAACACATTCTATTAGCACGCCAAGTAGGCGTACCATACATCGTAGTGTTCTTGAACAAAGCGGATATGGTAGATGATAAAGAATTACTAGATTTAGTAGAAATGGAAGTAAGAGAGTTGTTAAGCAGCTACAACTTCCCAGGCGATGATATTCCAATCATAGTTGGTTCAGCGTTGAAAGCATTAGAAGGCGATACTGGCCCACTAGGAGAGGAAGCGATAGTAAAACTAGTTGAAGCAATGGATGATTACTTCCCGATTCCAGAGCGTGAAACAGACAAGCCATTCTTAATGCCGATTGAAGACGTATTATCGATATCAGGTCGTGGTACGGTAGTAACTGGGAGAATTGAGCGCGGTAAGATTAAGACTGGTGAAGAAATTGAAATTGTTGGTATTCATCCGACAGCTAAGACTACATGTACAGGCGTTGAAATGTTCCGTAAGTTACTTGATGAAGGTCAAGCAGGTGACAACGTAGGTGTATTGTTACGTGGTACAAAGCGTGAAGAAGTACAACGTGGGCAAGTATTAGCAAAAACTGGTTCGATTACACCACATACAAAATTT
>JAGVLG010000061.1 GCA_020054325.1 Gammaproteobacteria bacterium | reverse complement strand
TGCGATTATTATTTGAATCAACTGGTGTTAACAGATATGGCACTATGCCAAGATGTTTGGTATCTATAAATTTAACAAAATACCTGCGAATTTCACCGTCATCATCAAATACCTCGACACTAGTTTGTTGTTCTCCATCCGGCGCATACATCTGATCTAATTCATATACAACCCGACGCGCTAGATGATTCGCGCTACAGACTTTAGCATTGATAGCGCGCTGTTCACCATCTATTCCTGCTAACATTAGTTTAAATTGCTGTGCTTGATGCGAACTTAAATAAAACATGCTGATCCTATCTATAGCTATACTAAATAAATAATAATAAACTATATCAGCAAAATGGAACAAGACCTACTAGTAATCGGCGGTGGAATAAATGGCGTTGGGGTTGCAGCAGATGCTGCAGGCCGGGGCTTGCGAGTCACATTATGTGAAATGTCCGACCTATCAAGCGGTACATCCTCTGCAAGTAGCAGACTAATTCATGGCGGCTTGCGGTATTTAGAAACCTATGATTTTAAACTGGTGCGGGAATCGTTAGTTGAGAGGAGTATATTAACAAGGCTTGCACCGCATTTAATCCATCTTCAGCCTTTTGTAATGCCACATTGTCCGCAATTACGCCCATATTGGATGTTACGTCTCGGTTTATTTATATATGATCATTTATCTTATGATCCAGGTATCCCATCATGTCGAGGATTAAATTCGCAAGAAATTGCAACTCTGCAATTAAAAAGTAATTACAATAAAGCTTTAGAATATTACGACTGTACTGAAGATGATAGTCGTTTAGTATTGCATGTAGCATTACTTGCTCAACAACAGGGTGCTACAATTATGCCGCGCTCTAAAATAGTAGCAGCACACCGCATGCAAAATGGTTGGCATGTTACTTTAGAGCAAACAAAAGCGAACGGTCGTTTAAATACATTACACTTGCATTGTAAGGCAATCGTTAATGCCGCTGGACCCTGGGCTCAAAAAGTGGCTAATGAAATTCTTGGTATTAAAACGGCACATAAAATCAAGTTAGTAAAAGGCAGCCATTTAGTTGTGCCTCGTATTTTTAATCATGATAAAGCTTTTATTTTGCAACATACTGATGGCCGCGTAATTTTTTTATTACCTTACTTGCGTGATTTCACTTTGATTGGTACTACTGATATCCTATTAAATACTATTGAAAACCCTCCTATTGTAAGTGATGCTGAAATTCAGTATCTCTGTGATGTTACTAATAAATTCGTACAAAACACTATTACTCCTGAGCAAGTATTGTATAAATATGCTGGAATTAGACCATTATTTGATGATAATCACAAAGATGCCAGTAAAATATCGCGTGATTACGTTATTGACACTGATGATGTAGCAGCACCTGTGTTTACTATTTTTGGTGGTAAAATTACTACATACCGTCACCTAGCTGAAGTGCTATGCAATAAATTAACCAAATATTTTCCAAATTGTGGTGCAGCTTGGACTAAAGATGCATATTTACCAGGTGGGGATTTCCAAGATAATGATATAGATTCATTTCGGCATAATTTAATTAAGGATCATGAAAATCTACCGCCTCGGGTGCTAATGCATTATGTCAACAATTATGGCACTCGCGCCCTAGATATTATCAACGATATACAGAACAAAACAGATCTTGGGATCCATTTTGGCGCAATGCTGTATCAGTGCGAGGTTGATTATTTAGTAAAAAATGAATGGGCTCACACTGTTGATGATATTTTATGGCGTCGTGGCAAAATGGGGCTATGGTTTAATGCGTCTCAAGTACAAGCTTTAGAGCAATACCTAGCTAGCTTTAAACATAAATAGCTTGGCAAAAAATTAAGATATTCTACAAATACTGGTTTCCGAACTTGGCACAGGAGGTGCAACATCACTTTGAGGTTTTGTAAAAAACTCTTCAATTATAGCGGCAATGTCACCAAAAGTTGCGGTATTCTGTATATGTCTTTCAACATATACTGAATTATTGCCAGCAATTCTAGTAATACGATAATCTATTCCTAAAAAGTCTTGTAAATCTTGTTGCGTAGCAGTTTTAGCAACCAAGAGCGGCAATAGAGCAATCGCAGCAATAAAATCAATTTCTAGGTTAGAAAATAATTTAATTATTTTCTTAGATGGCATTGTAGCATTAAATTTTCGGTAGCAATCGTTTGCTAATTTTATTAAGTATTCATTTTTTTGCTGCACAGAATGGTTAGAAGAAATTGATAGATTTATTACTACATAACCTTCTGCAATGTCTGGATAATCATCTTTCGTTGTAACATCAACGTTTAAAGATATTCTTGTACTATCGTTGTCGGCAATAAACAGTCCTGGATTTGCATCATGCATATATGGGCTACCAAATAAAAATGTCGCTCCATCTCTTACCGCGGATGACAGCATCACTGCACGAACAGCTGGCAATGGCATATTATAATCATCTGTTAATTTAGCAACGCGTAGGTTGTGGTGATACATTGGGTGTATTACTTGAATTATATTATGGCAGTATTCAGCTAATGCAAATACTGTTGCTGGATCAAAGTCAAAAATGCGTTTTATACTGCCCATTATTGACTCAACCTTTGCCTTTGAGAGGCAGCTACCATTCTTTAAAAGTACAAGATCTTCAAAAGCTACAAGATCGCTCCCAAATTGCGGTAACATAACAACCTCTTTGAATGTTTCAATTTCCTGGATCCTATACTAGCAGCCTGATAGTTGTCAAGATTACTAAGTTTTTAAACTTACGATAACTCCTAGGATTAAGTGCAGGGGCCGCACATTTAATGTGTTTAAAATTTGGCCATTTTGTTGATATACTTTCAACTAAATTAATTTTTTACTGAGTTTTAAACATGACAAAAACAGCAATATCCCCTACTCGTTCCGAAAATTATCCAGAATGGTACCAACAGGTTATTAAGGCTGCTGATTTAGCCGAATCTTCTGTGGTACGTGGTTGTATGGTAATTAAACCTTGGGGTTATGCTATTTGGGAAAACATCCAAAAAACTCTGGATGGTATGATTAAAGCTACCGGTCATAAAAATTTTTATTGCCCGCTATTTGTACCTTTAAGCTTTCTAGAAAAAGAGGCCGAGCATGTAGAAGGTTTTGCCAAAGAGTGTGCAGTCGTAACCCATCATCGCTTAGAAGCTGATGACAATGGTAAATTACAGCCAGCAGGTAAACTTGAAGAACCATTAATTATTCGCCCTACCTCAGAAGCAATAATTGGAGATTTATATTCTCGCTGGATCCAGTCTTATCGGGATTTACCAATGTTATATAATCAATGGGCCAACGTTGTCCGCTGGGAAATGCGTACAAGATTATTCTTACGTACTTCAGAATTTTTGTGGCAAGAAGGCCATACGGCGCATGCTACTGAACAAGAAGCTCGTGAAGAAACTTTAAAAATGCTACATACGTACGTAACTCTGGTACAAGATTATCTTGCTATGCCTGTTGCATATGGCGAAAAGACTAAATCCGAGCGTTTTCCCGGGGCAGTAAACACTTATACTATCGAAGCAATGATGCAAGATAAAAAAGCTTTGCAAGGTGGTACATCACATTATCTAGGGCAAAATTTTGCTAAAGCATTTAATATTAAATTCTTAAATGCCCAAGGTAGTGAAGAATATGTGCACACTACTTCTTGGGGCGTTACCACTCGTTTAATCGGAAGCTTGGTAATGATGCATAGCGATGACGATGGCTTAATTCTACCTCCTAAAGTTGCTCCAACTCATATTGTAATTTTACCTTTAATTCGCAGCGAGCAAGACCGAACTAAGATCATGGAATACTGTGAAGGATTGTTGCATGCATTAAAAGCTACAAAATACAACGAGTTACCTATTCAAGTTGAAATTGACGCTAGTGATCTACGTCCTGGTGAAAAGGCTTGGAGCTGGGTAAAAAAAGGCGCACCGCTACGCTTAGAAATTGGCATGCAAGAAGTTACCAAGGAAACAGTATTTCTTGGAAGACGCGATAGAGCCTATAATGAAAAAGTCGCACTTAATAAAAATGAATTTATTGCCAATGTAGCAAGCATGCTACAAGAAATGCAACAGAATATTTTTAACCGCGCGAAAAAGTTTCAACAAGATAATACCGTTGAAATTAAAAGTGTTGATGAACTCTATAAATTTTTTGATCCAAAAGATGAAAATAGCGGCGGTTTTGCATTAGCTCCATGGATCGATGAACCAGAAAGCGAAGCACGCATGAAGCAAGATCTTAAAGTTACAGCCCGCGTTATTCCAGCAGAATTAAATGGCAAGACTGGTAAATGTATTTTTACAGGGAAGGAAGGCGCACCGTATACAATATTTGCGAAAGCCTATTAGTAAATAGTTCGGCAGGGAATGATTCCTTGATTATCTACAGCTTCTTCGCCAGGCTTGATTATACTTGGCGGAATGGCTTTTTTCATAGTGGCTACACATTGCTGTAAATCGATAGTTTGGCGCCAATTACATTCGCCATTTTGATCTTCTTCGCATACGCCATATTTAACATAACACTGATCTTCAACCCGCCATTCGCACTGCCCAAAATCTTCAATGATATCACTTGAGCAAATTCGATTATTGCAACCAGTAACATAGCACTGCGCAAATATAGTTGGCGAAAACAATAAAATTGTTGCATAAAAAGAGAAGGCAAAAACTATTTGATTTATTTTATACATTAACTAAGTATAGCAAACAGTTATAATGGCGGATGATCAGTACCATTTTCAAGGGGTCCTTCCCCTATTTCTGTTCGAAAAGCATCTTCAAAGCCGACATTAGCATTTAAATTGTAATCTTCACTAGTACTACCAGCACTCAACTCATCCATTGATTTAGCTGTTTTATCTAACTGTTTCTCCAGATCCAAAGCTTGGCTAGGCTTTATTGATTCATTTGGAGCCATGCTTTGATATGATTTATCATATTCGTCTTTATGAAAACCCATGACCAATCTCCAAAATTTTTATATGTTTAATTATAGCACTTTTATACTTAGTGCTATTTTTGAACTTAGAGTAAATACACCTTATTTTTAAATAAACTATGTATCTGCTCAATAACATGGGGCAATATTTCACAAGCTGCTTGGCTGCGTAAATGCTTTTATTAGCGGACGCGCACAGGTACATGTAGCGCTCGACGTCCGCCATCCATAGCGGACGACGCCGCTAATAAAAATTCACCCAGCCAAGTAGCCTATACGCCTCAAGTTATTGAGCAGATGCTAAACTATAAATAGACAAACTATAAATAGACTACTGGTAACTCATCCCAACACGAGGTATACTCTCCGGATCTTCTCCTTAATTGATTTTTCCAAGTTTTATTTAAACCAGCAGCAGCAAACTGCACTGTATCTTTGCCAAATTTATGGTTAATTTCATCAATCAAGCCCATTAATTCATCACTATGATTAATATTATTATGCGCAAAAAGATCAATCTGCATGATTGCTGCATCACAAAGATCACATAAAATAATACCTACTTTTTGATAGCGATAACCAAACTTAAATATTTTCTTTAAGCCAGCTTTAGCATAATGAATAATAGTTCTAGTATCATTAGTCGCTGCCGGCAAGTTAATATATAAAGAATTTTTATAAACTGTATCAGTTGCGCCATACAACCCAGTATGCAAAAAAACGTATATTCCCTGCGTAAACAAACTTTGGCAACGCAACTTTTCACATGCCATGCTAGCATATGTCGAAATTGCTTCCTGCAAATAAATTAGCTCGGTTACCCGTTGTCCAAAAGATCGCGATACCATTATTTGCTGCTTATTCTTGACATTTTCTGGCAACACTATGCTAGAGACACCTTGTAATTCTAGAATAGTACGCTGTAATACCACATTAAAAGAACTTTCTATAGCTGATTGCGGTAAATTTATTAATTGCGCTGCAGTATATACTCCCATAGCATGTAAGCGCCTTTCTAATTTTCTGCCTATACCCCATACGTCTCGTATTTTAAATTTTTTTAAAACATTCGCAGTTTTATCGGGATTATCTAAATAAAATACTCTTTCAGGAAGATTATTTTTTTTAGCAATATGGTTGGCTACTTTAGCTAAGGTTTTAGTAGCAGCAATACCAATTGAAACTGGGATACCAGTGTAGCGTTCAATCTTTTGAGCTAAATCTAAGCATAATGTATAAATATCCAAATCTTGCTGCATGTTACTTAAATCTATAAACGCCTCATCGATTGAATAAATATCTACATCTGGCATCATTTGCGTAATAATACTCATAACCCGCGTCGATAAATCGCCATACAATGCAAAATTAGAAGATAATACTGCAATATCGTGTTCCTGAACTAATTGCTTAATTTTGAAAAAAGGTTCGCCCATTGCAATACCTAAGCTCTTAGCCTCATTGGAACGCGACACAGCACAACCATCGTTATTGGATAATACAATTACTGGGCGATTATTTAATTTAGGATTAAACACCCTTTCACAAGAAACAAAGAAATTGTTACAGTCGACTAACGCAAACATCGTGGATTGCATGGGTTACTACTCCCCAAAATTGAAAGCCTTCAATGCTATCTACAAGAATCTGTTGCAATTTATTTTCTGCCTGCAAAAAACATTTACCAGAAATAATCTTTAAACGCTTTACCCTAAGCTCACCATTTAATACAGCAATTACTATTGAACCATCCTTGGGAGTTAAAGAGCGATCTACAATCAACAAATCTCCAGCAAAAATTCCTGCATCAAGCATAGGCTCTCCTTTTGCCCTAACAAAAAAAGTAGCTGCGGGATGCTTAATAATATGCTGATTTAAATCTAGGCCGCCATCCATATGATCAAAAATTGGCTCAGAAAAGCCACTGGCTGCCCTAGCATTCAAAAGCAAATCTAAATCTGTTGGCGCATTATTACTGTTCATTTATACAGTATCGCCTACAGTAGCTAAGTTTTCAAGCTACAGCGGCAAATTTTTTATTGTAGCCGCAGGTAAAATTTAGGTGTAAGATCGAAACTATTTAGGTAATTTATAAGGGAAAAATTAATGGCAAAATACGAAATTGGAGTAATCGTTGGTAGTTTACGCCGCGACTCATTCAACGCAAAACTGGCGAATGCATTAATTAAATTAGGTCCAGCAGATTTTAATTTTAAACATTTATCTATGAGTGATTTACCTTTATACAACCAAGACAATGATAACAATATGTCAGAAGCTGTAAAAAAGTTTAAAGACGAAATTAAAAACTGCGCTGGTTTATTATTCGTTACCCCAGAATACAACCGTTCCATTCCAGGGGTATTAAAAAATGCCCTTGACTGCGCTTCGCGTCCATATGGCCAAAGTGCCTGGCAAGGCAAACCAGCAGGTGTTATAGGAATTTCGGTTGGCACTATCGGTACTGCCTTAGCACAACAACACCTACGTAACGTATTGGCCTATTTAGACATGCCTACAATGGGACAGCCTGAAGCCTTCTTGCAAAACACAGATGGTTTGTTTGAATCAGATGGCAGCATCGGTGCAAAAAGCAAAGAATTTCTACAAAAATGGATGGATAGTTTCACTGGCTGGGTTAAAAAGCACTCGCAATAATAGGCGTGCTTGAGTGCTCATTGTGTAGATTTTATCTGCAGACATATATTATATATGATACAATCTCGTTGTCAGACCTGATGAAACTGCAGTGTCGACTCTTAAAATTATAATTATTCTAAACTGAACTTAATTAATCCATAACTGCCTAAAACCCTGATCTATTATTTTAATAAGGGGTGCGATTATGATAAATTTCTTACAAGGCTTAACCTCTGCAGAATTTCAAGAGCGCGCTATACGAGAATTACAACAATTATATATTGGTAAAGAAAACACCTATTTTGGAGCTGCAATTTTAGCTTTAATAGCGGCACTGCAAAAATATGCTACTATGACTCCTGCACGTCTTGCGTTTGAATACGCATTTTCAAACCTAGAGCAAGATGCCGCTAACTTAGTAACTAAAGTGTATCTCGCCGTAATCGAATTGCGCAACCCACAAATAAAAGTCACCTTTGCAGAATTAGAAGATATTCAAGTAATAGCTTTAGGACTTGTAAAAAAAGCCCCCAGCATATATATGGCCTTTAAGGAATATTCCAAAAAATACCCAAGTTTTGACGATGAAGAAAAACAATTAGAGCAAAATGATATAATTATTGCGGACTATTACAGAGAATTTAAGGCAGGGCTGCCAACAACTGTAGATCCATTTACATTAAATGCAATTAGAATATTAGCTAATCATAAACTATTAAATAAATATAATGGACAATATGACTTTGATGAATTAACCTACAATTTATTGATGATAATGCTTAAACTCGATGCTAAAGTCGATATGCAAAGTTTTCTAAATTGCATATTTGTAAGCGGCAACCCAAATCTTGGTCAATTCCATAAATATTTTATTAAATTAGCAAATGAAATTTGGCCAAAAACCTTAAAAGAAACTTTTGCAGAAAGCAGTATTATGTGTAGCACGGCCTTCAAGCTTCTATTACGTAATGATGTCAGCATTATACAGGATATATATTACATTTCGACACGGCACCAGGTAGACTTTTCAGATAAATACGAAAGTAATATTACACTATTAGCTGGCGATGTAGCATCATGCATTAAGCTATTACAGGGAATTATGTTAATTCAGATACCAGAACTACAAGAGCAACTGTTAAATATGCTGGCAACAACATTAAAAAATAATTTTGCTAGCAACCAAGAACAAAATGTAACCCCTATCTTTTTTGAACAAATAAGACAAAATCTGGATAATTCAGAGGTTCGCAATCAATGCGAAGTATTTTTAAATAAATTAGCAAGTCAAAATCCCGAAACCCTGCTATTTGCTGTTAATAGATCTACTGAAGCAAGAGCCCCTACTAGCCCGAGGCAAAAGCTAATTCAAGCACGAACATAGTCTAAACTACTTATTGTTTGGAGTAATTAAATATGGCTCGACCCATTTGGCGTGGCAACATAACTTTTGGTCTGGTTAATATACCAGTAGCTTTATTTACAGCAGAAAAACCCAGTGAGAAAATTCATTTCCACTTGGTTGACAAAGCCACGCACAGCCGTATACACAATCAACGGATTGATGAACGCGGTAAAGTTATACCTTGGGAGAACATCGAACATGCGTATGAGTTTGAAAAGGGCAAATTTGTGATTGTTGATCAAAAGATGCTTGAAAAAGCTGCCGCAAATAACTATGAAACCGTTGAAATTAATGAATTCGTACCGCTAAACCAAATTAATCCGATGTATTTTGCGAAACCATATTATTTATTGCCAGGTGATTCCGGTATTAAAGGATATTTATTATTGCATGATATATTACAACGTACCAAAAGAGTTGGTATTGCTAATGTAGTAATTAAAACCCGTGAGCATATTGCCGCAATTTTACCTTATGAAGAATGCCTAATGATGATTATTTTGCGTTTTGGTGATGAACTACACGCTTTGAAAGATTTTCCAGATTTAAAAACATTGCATGATACCAAAATA
This sequence comes from Gammaproteobacteria bacterium, assembly GCA_020054325.1. Taxonomy (GTDB): domain Bacteria; phylum Pseudomonadota; class Gammaproteobacteria; order UBA6186; family Azoamicaceae; genus JAGVLG01. The sequence goes on along the minus strand of JAGVLG010000061.1, from coordinate 8,867 downwards.
AAAATTAAAGGTCGTGAACTAGAGCTTGCTGAGCAATTAGTAGGCAGTATGAGCAACAAATGGGATCCAAGTCAATATCATGATGAAAGCAAGGCAATGCTTATGAAATTAATTAAAACTGATATTAAAAAAGGTAAAACAGTTGCTTCTAAAAATAAAGTAAACGCTAATAAAAAAGCTAGCGATAATATTAAATCAGATAAAATTGTAGATTTTATGGATCTACTAAAGCAAAGTGTTAAAGCTAAAGAGAAAGGCTCAAAAGGGAAAACCTCAGGAAACAAACGCAAAGCGTAAGTACATACTATGCAAGATGAAAAATTAAAAAAATACCATGCAAAACGTGATTTTAATATCACCAAAGAACCTAAGGGCGGTACAAAAGGATCTGGTAATTCTTTTGTTGTACAAAAACATGCGGCTAGCCATCTACATTATGATTTTCGCCTTGAAATAGACGGAGTTCTTAAATCCTGGGCCGTACCAAAAGGGATCCCAACTAAATTAAATGAAAAGCGACTAGCAGTAGAAACTGAAGATCATCCACTAGAATACGCGCATTTTGAAGGAACCATCCCAAAGGGTCAATATGGAGCTGGCACTGTAAAAATCTGGGATAGTGGCACCTATGAGATGATTCTTACTAATAAACACCCCGATCGTAAAACTATGACAGATGCTATAAAGGATGGCGCAATAAAAATTTTTTTAAAGGGTAAAAGATATAAAGGTCCCTATGCATTAGCACGCTTTAAAACTGAACACAATCAAAATCAATGGCTAATTTTTAAAATAGAATTGGACAAATGAATAATTTAATAATAAAACGCACCCAGCCTGAATTAATTGCTCCAATGCTCGCAACTCTTACAGATAGAGTTTTTTCCGATCCTGATTGGATTTATGAGCGTAAATTAGATGGTATGCGGTGTATCCTAAATAAAAAAGGTGACCAAATCAACATCTGGTCGCGCAACAACAAGCTACAAAATAACGTATTTCCTGAATTGGTTACAGCGCTAAAAAGATACCCTAGTGATTTTATCCTCGATTGCGAAGTAGTAACTTTTATTAAAACAACCACCAGTTTCGAAAGACTCCAAGAACGTTTACATGTACAAAATCCAGATAGCGCATTAATGAAACGAATACCGGTAGTAGCATACGTATTCGATATTTTATTTTTAAATGGCTATGATTTAACTAAACTGACACTGTTAGATAGAAAGAAAATTATCAAGCAGAATTTTAAATTCGCTGCTCCATATAAACTATTAAACTATCGTAAAACCAATGGTGCTCGTTATTTCGAATATGCTAGAAGACATAATTGGGAGGGTCTGATAGCAAAACAGGCAAGCTCTACATATTTAAACCGACGTAGCCGCACCTGGTTAAAAATGAAATGTAATCAAGGTCAAGAATTTGTTATTGGTGGTTATACTAAACCGCGTGGCCAACGCGTAATGTTTGGTGCACTTCTGGTAGGCTACTATGAAAACGGCAGGTTTAAATATGCAGGCAAGGTCGGTACAGGATTTAATGCCTCAAACTTGTTACTTTTATTAAAAAAAATGCAACCATTAGAAACCAACGAATCTCCATTTAGTGATTATAATCCTGTAAGAAACAATGCTATTCAATGGATTAACCCTAAATTAGTTATAGAATTAAGATTTACCGAGTGGACTGCTGGGGGTCATTTACGCCACCCAAGCTATCTCGGGCTACGCAATGATAAAAAACATAAATTAGTGATACGCGAGTCTAAATAATTATGGAAATTGCAAAAGTTACTATTAGCCATCCCGATAAAATTATGTATTCCCACATAGGGATTAATAAAGCACAAATTGCAAAATATTACGATTTTATTGCGGAATATATGTTGCCGTACATTAAAAATCGGCCAATCAGTCTCAAACATTTTCCTGAAGGTGTTGAACATTCTGGATTTTACCACAAACATGCTTCAAAATTTTATCCGGATTATGTGCAACGTTTTACAGTTCCGACCTCACATCATGGCGTAATTGAAATGGTTGGCATAGATAACGCCCAAGCATTAGTATATTTAGCAGGACAAAACACTATAGAATTTCACATGGGTTTAGCAACAGTTGCAAATTTAAAAATGCCAGATCAAATTATTTTGGACTTTGATCCGAGTGATGCAGATTTCAATAAAGTTAGAAAGGCTGCCCTACTAGCAAAAGAGATTTTAGATCAACAAAACTTACATTGCTTTGTTAAAACAACTGGCTCTCGCGGTCTACATCTGCATATACCACTAAAGGCAAATCGCGAATACACTGAAATAAAGCCAATTTCCAAGAAACTTGCCGAATATATTGTTCAACAGATGCCAGATATGACAACTATAGAGCACCGCATTAATAAACGCGGCGATCGGGTATTTATTGACTACTTACGCAACGACTACAGCGCAACAGCAATTGCGCCCTATTCTTTACGCGCCAATCAATGGGCTGGAATTGCAACTCCAATAAGCTGGGACGAGGTTAAAAATAATAAAAAGCTTACCCCCTATGCTTATAATATTAATAATATTCGTGACAAAATGCGGATTGATGCTAATCCTTGGGACGAATGGAAGGTTTAATTTCTTTATAAAAAGCTTTATGATATCTTATTCTAAAATGTGATTAAGGAGATAAAGATGATTGAAGCCATTGGCATAATTGCAGGAACCTGTACAACCCTTGCGTTTATTCCGCAATTGAAAAAAATATGGATCTCAAAATCTGCAAAAGATATCTCTACCCAAATGTATATTTTCTATTGTAGCGGTTTATTGCTTTGGACAATTTATGGAGTTTTGATAAACTCAGTTTCTATAATTATCGCAAACGGTCTAACACTGCTACTTTCCTTGGGCATTCTGTTCCTAAAAATCAAGTGGCGACATATATGAAATCATATTAAAAATATTGATTTGTCTTTAATAATTAATAACTAGCAAGCTATAATAAAAAATATTAATAAACTGGAGCCCTTACCCATGCTTGCTAAATATTTCCCTTGGATTTTATATGCTTTAGCTTGGTATTTCACCATCCTTGCTGTGCAACAGGGCAGGGAATTTTGGGAAGCCCTACTATTCTTTGTAACAATATTTAATGGCGGTTTTCAAGGTTTATGGGCAGCAATAGGTCACTTAGCCTTTACCAAAAAAACTGCAAAGCAAATTGGTTGGAGCAGCAATGGTTTTCAAATTGAAATTGGTTTTGTAAATCTTGCGCTAGGTATTACTGGTATTTTAATAATTTTTAATCCAAGCTGGTCTGTACCTTATGGCTTAATTTTATTTATTTTTTGGAGCGGATGCGCTTACAATCATTTTAAAGAAAAATTTTTAAAAGGTAATAATGCGGTGTTTAATAGCGGCCCAATGTTATACTGCACAACAACAACAGTTGCTACGCTATTAATTTGCTTGGTTGCATTATTCGCAATGCAATTTTGAATCAAAAAGTAAGAAATTATTAGTCTAAAGTAAACTTAAGCCTAATGAGTCATTCGATCCACATAAGGTTGACTTGATATTTGATGCATGCCATTATTCGCCCCATAAATCATTACATCCTAAAGGGGAAATATAATGTTTAAGAAAATTGCTTTATTTACCGCATTAACCTTAGCTAGCTCAATCAGCTTTGCTATGCCATGCAATAAGCCAACCAACAAATGGTATGCTGGGGTTGATGGCCAGTATGCATTCTTTAAGAATTCAACAAACAGATGGGGCGCGTCAGTTTTAGGCGGTTACCGTTGGGACTGCACTGCACTAGAGTTAGGCTTAACCGGTTATTCCAATCAAAATACGCCACTCTACGAAACTGATTCTAGAAGTAACGTCTACTTAGATGGTAATTATTTCCACAATTTAGCCGGCAATCTAGAATTAAGAGCTGCCGCTGGAGTTGGTTATCTTAGTACTAAACACTCAACATATCCAAATACATCAAGTAAACTTGGTGGACGCGTAGGTGCTGGCTTGCAATACAACTTCACTAAGAATGTAAACTCAAGTCTAATGTATCGTTACCAGTTTTTTAAACGTGGAACTCCAAACGTACAAACAGTAGCTTTGAGTGTTGCTTACGCTTTCTAAAGCAATATTCTGTTTGTTAAAACCCTAGTAAGAAACTGCTAGGGTTTTTTTCTAAAACTCAGAAGCGTATTTACCCTAATTAAAAAGTTTAATTTAGCCTTGGCCTTGACTATCATTTCTTTTAATGTTATTTTTCTCGCACAATCTATAATATTAGTTAGGTATAAAAATAATGAAGAAAATAAAAACCATGATCGCTCTGTCGGTTTGCTCCATTTTGTTAGTTGGATGTCATCCAAAAGTTCAGCCAGTACAAGATACTGATAGTTCTTTGACCTGCGCGCAACTAAAATCAGAAATAGAAAAAACTGAACAAATAAAGAAGCAAATTCAGGATAAACGAGGCTTTTCAGGACGTAACGTTGGGCTAGGTTTATTGTTCTGGCCAGGAGTTATTGTGAACGAAGCTACTGGACATGATGCAGAAGCAGATGCAAATGCCCGTATTGCCCAGCTTAGAAAGTTGTATGATGGCAAGCAATGTTCAAAAAGCTCATGCACTTTAGCTGAAGCGCAGCAGGACTCTAAAAAGAAGAAAGGATAATCTGTAGTTTATACAAATGGCGCACTCGCTGATAATCAGGTTTGCGCCATTTTTTCTCCAGCCCAAGCCATACACCCACACCGATTATTCGATGTATTTTCAGGCAAAATAATTAAACCTTGTAAAGCAGAAATTTATTATTTAGACTGCTATCCTTAATCGAGCAACTTCAAAAATATTTACCGTGCATACGCAACAAAATGCACCTAATTCTGTGAGGATAGTATGAATTTAACTGAACAAATCGAACAATTACAAAAAGCTAAAGAAGAATTCCAGCGAACTGTAGACTTTTTCAGTCAATTAAAAACAAACGTCGATCAGGCGTATGCTAACGGAGACCAGGAAGAGCTTGTATATTACGGCAAGCGTTACTTGAGTAATTGTAAAGAAACCACACCAGCTGCTAATATTCATCATACTTTCTCCATGTTTACTAGCAAACAAATTGATCTGTTGCGTCAAAAGATCGCTGCCATCGATAAGATTTTGTTAATGACTGTACAGCCAGAAGTTGAAAGTACTGACATAGAATTTGCAATCGAAAGTTTCTATACTCAAATGGTATTTGACCTGCGCGAAGTGCATGATGTTAAAATGCAAGACAAAGCTTATACTGATCTTAACGACACCTATAATGAAGTATTGGAAATCCTAAAACCTTGCATTTCGACAGCAGCCAGCGATTTTTGTGAACATTTTTTATTGATTCGTAAAAATCAGAGCAAAACCGATGCCACTTATTATTTTGAATATAATAAACCTAAATTCGAAACAATGCGTAAGGAGCAGTCTGCCGTATATGATAAAATCTACAAAATTATCAGCGAAGTAACTGCTGATCCTAATTTCATAAAATTTAAAGAAAGCCATCCAGAGTTTGATTCTGTGTGCGAATTTATATTTAAAGATATTCGTATGCTTAAGTATTTAGAGACCATTAAGACCGCACAAAGTACTTTTGAGCAGATTCAGTCTGCTTCGACTCAGGAGAGTAAGTTACGGTTATTGTTAAAATGGCATCTATCTTTAGCAAAACCTGGCTATGAAATTAAAGATCTTTTACGACGACTCGAGGATTTCCATACTAAATTCAAGCAACTAAAAAATAAGGCTAAGTCTAATAAGAAGCCTGCCTCGCAAGCAAAACCTGCTGTAGCAACTGGTACTGATGCAGAAGGAGCAACAGCAGAAGATCCTGCCGTGGTTGCATTTATCAACGAACAAAAAGCCTTAAATGCTGCTGAGGAAGCGGCACGCGCCGAAAAAGCTGCAGCCAAAGCCCGCCTTTTGGAAGCGCAACGTGAAAAGAAAAGATTACGCGAAGAGGCGAAACAAGCAAAAGCAACTAGAATTCAAGAACTAAAAACAAAAGCAACAGATGCAATGAAAGCGCAGCAACAACAATTAGATGCCGGTTGTACTGTGTTTGTAATTACCGACAAAGAACTTTCAAGTACTGAGCAAGGGTTGTTATATCAATTGCTTACACAAAATTGTCATATGAAAGTAAAATACACTCAAATTGAAGGATTACTCGCAAAATTAAACATTACTATCCCTACACAAAGTAAAAGTACTGGTTCACATATAAGAATCGATTATAAAGGACAAAAAGCTCCATTTTGGCGCCCACATAGCGACAGCGCGTTTCCTCAAGCTGGTATTGATCTTTTGATTAATGCGCTCCTAATGTTCGGTATTATCACCAGTGAACTGGATTCTAAAGAAATCAGCCGTAACAAGCAAAAGTTACAAGTACTAATTTCATATGATAATGGTGATAATTATATTCTTTTGGGTGATTCAAAAGCTAGCGTTGCTAAAGCAGCTCCACGGCCGTAATTGTTAAAAACTGAAGTGACCGGCCGGACGTATCCAAACGAGGCTCTAATCGCCTCGTTCGTGGATTTATTCTACAATGCCCTTGTCACTATTAATAACCTGGGATCCAACATATCAAAATAGAGCCAACGTAGTACTTCCTCTGCAAAAATCTGACAAGAATTCGCCATTGTTTGCTGTATAAAAACCTAGTATAGTTGATTTCATTCATTTATGGGGTTTCAGAATGACTACTTCAATTTTACACCTTGATACCAACTATATTAGCTTCCTAGATAGCATTAAAATTAAATTTAAAAAGGCACAAATACGCGCTGCTTTGTCAATAAACAAAGAACTAATAATTTTATATTGGACAATAGGATCCGAATTAATAACCAAACAACAACAATTCAAATGGGGTAGCCAATTTATAGAACAATTTTCCCATGATCTGCAACATGCATTCCCAGAAATGCAGGGATTCTCAGCTAGTAACCTTAAAAGAATGCGACGTTTTGCACAGGAATATCCTAATCCAACAATTGGGTCACAGCTTGTGACCCAATTGCCATGGGGGCATATTCTGGTTCTAATGTTCAAAGTTAAAAACCTACAACAAAGAGAATGGTATGCCAAAAAAGTTATAGAAAATGGCTGGTCTAGATCCATCTTAGAAATGCAAATAGAAACCGACTTATACAGCAGGCAAGGAATTACACCTACAAAAACAACTAACTTCGATAAAAATCTTCCAATCGAGCAGTCACAACGCGCAATAGAAATCCTAAAGGATCCATATAACTTTGATTTTTTAACTATCGGCAATAAAGTAAATGAAAGAGACATTGAAAATGCCCTAATCCAGCACGTACGCGATTTCTTGCTTGAACTAGGCCAAGGTTTCGCGACACTTAAAAATGATGAATTAATTGAAGTGTAAAATATATGAACATAATTAATCTGCAAGATATTAAACATTCTCAACTAAAATCTAATAAAACTGAAGACTTTTATTCGCAGTCTGCAGTAATAACAGATTATTTTGATTTCAAAGATGTATTTGTACATCATGAAATTATACCACCGGGGATTAAATCCTCGCATCCGCACTATCATTTACGATCAGAGGAATTGATTTTCATTCTTGATGGAAAACCAACTGCAAATTGTAGTGATGAAATTGTGCAACTTCAACCAGGGGATTTTATTGGTTTTAAACCCGGCATCCCTCAATATCATTATCTCGAGAATAAAACTAATACGACTGTAACTCTACTTGTGATCAGCTCTAAGTCTGGAATAGACGAGGTGAAGTATAAGCCTTAGATTACACAATCAGCTGACTCTAACTGAGACATAACAATTATGGACACCTATTGCAACCTATCAGAACAGAGCTGGACGAAGCAGTACTAGCTCCTGCAAAAGTCCGGTAAAGTTTTCCATTTGACAATTACTCAGTATCAATACTAATTTGCGGTTTGGCTTGTTGCTTTTCTAATTTCTTTACACTTCTCTCCGGAGTTGGCAAATTCTCTGGCATAACACCACCTAGCTCGCTAATTGTTCTGCGCACTGTTTGCCCAACCTCATAATGAACAAAATTAGCGATGTCTTTACCGCTAATCTGTTCACGTCGTAATTTATCTTCAGCCTGAGTTGCGCGGAATAAGTTTGCAGCTAATTCGGAACTTCCCATATGATCTAAAATTTTCTGACTTTTGCTTAGTCCTTTACGCGAATGAATATCTTTAGCACCCAGTCCACCATAAAGACCTTTATAGCCATGATCTTGAAAAATTGCATAATCAACGTGCGTTGTAACTCCTGCATCTTTTGCAGCAGCAGTTAATGTTTTATTGTGCTCCGTTAACTCATTACGCAGCATGACACGACGCTTATCTTCGGAAAGTTGATTAAAGCTTTGCTGATCTTGTAATTCCTGACGACGAGTCTGAATTGCAAAGTAAGTTTGGCCATGGGCTACAACGTCTTTGGAAGGATCCGCATTCTGTAAAATTAAATAGCAGGCGTACCTAGAAAGACGGACATCCTCCACCTCTCTGATTGCACCCGATCCAATTTTAACCATACCGAGGATCTCCTCGAAATGGTCTACTGACTTATGACCGCTGTTGGTGCATGCCTCTTTGGCTCGATTGATTACAGGAAGAAAGTGCCTGTACTCGGAATAGCCAATTGTTCGTGCTAGCTCACGGGCATTCCAATACTCATTTCCATTTGAATCTTGTTGCTTGATTGATGCGTTTTACGGCGGAAGTGGATCAGCTGCGCTGAATCAATTGGATCGCTTGTAACGCTTGATGTTGATCGCGTGTAATTACCTATCTGGATCAAAAT
>JAGVLG010000115.1 GCA_020054325.1 Gammaproteobacteria bacterium | reverse complement strand
TAGGACACGAAGTGAAACTAATAAGTCCGCAGTTTGTTAAACCATTTGTTAAAACAAACAAAAATGATCGCAATGATGCAGAAGCTATCTGTGAGGCCGTCGTCAATAACAGGAATTAAGTTCGTACCACATGATAAGCATTTAAAGGTACGTGTATCGCTCGTTTTAACTTCTGAAATATGAACCAAAGCATTATTTTCACACATGCCGAATGAAATCTTTACTGTAGAATATTTCATAAAATTTCTATCCATGCCTACATTTAATTACATCTTTGGCTTAGGTTGCTTCGCTTCAAAATTGCTATAAATTAAAGGTTGTTTTTCATACAACTTTTTAAATTCAGCGCGTAATTCAGGATCAGACATGTCTAACCCAATAGCATCCATTACTTCAGGTGTTGCAGCCCAAATCCTACTACCTAAAGCTTGCATCACGTAGTTAATTTTGTCTGCATCATTACTCACTAAATCAGCCCTATATGCAGGGCCTACAACTTCAAATTTTACTTTCACGCCCTGCTTTTCAAACACTTGAGCAATAATAGCTTTCTGGTAATCCACATGTGGCTGGTTAGAAACAAATGTAATATCTTGAACTTCAGGATGTTGTTTTAACCAATCGCAAAGTTCGGTAACGGTAGTTTCCGTAGTTGGACGTGGTAGATTCCGTCTAGGGGTGTCAATTAAAACATCGTGATCTGGGAACTTTCCATACAACTTAGATGATTCATATGCGTCCTTCATTAAATCCGTTTCGGTTAATGTTGCAACATTTTTTCCTATCTTAGTAGCCAATGTACTTAATTCTTCTTCGCTACCATCTACGCGAACACCATTCTTATCTGGTGTTACATAGCGTTCACCAGCTAACATGATTAACCAATGTGCCGGTAATTTACCTTCTGTAAACAATTCTCCAGCATATTCTAAACGGGAAACCATAACGCTTCTACTAGCACCTAATACACAGATAACGTCACGTTTTTTTAATGCTGGCGGCACGGCATCCATCATATTTAATATTTCAAGAGCAGATATAATTTGTTTTTGCTGCGCAGCATCTTTCATCCAATCTGAGGTTTGTACATCCCAACGCTCTTGCTTTCCAGTACGAATTGTAAACTTATCTTGAGTTTCGCTAACTAAACCCAAAATAGATCTACTTAGCGCAGCTTGATTTTCAGCTCTGCGATCTAACAGAGCGTCATCATCTTTAATGCCAGCTTTTTGCATTAAAAAGCGCAAAGCCTTCTTTTGCTCTGGATCTTTGAAGCCATAATAATCTAATGCTGAGTTAAGATTACGAGGGTAGCGACGAGCATAATTTTCATATGCATACAAAGAACCTCCGGCAGCGAGCGTAGTTGCTACAGTACCAAATACCAATGACTTATTTCTTAATAAATTATTATACATGAATACTTCCTCTTAAAAATCAAACGAATTCTAGACGTTGTGTTTGTGCGACTTTTGCCTGGTTTAAAATAACGCGCATTGCAATATTTTCTTCAGCTATATTAACGAATTCCAAACATGGAGCATATAAAACTTGTTGACGAATCATTTCAATAAATGCAGGTGCATTCTCGTTCTTAAATATTCCACCAATTAAATATATTGAAAATGCAGGCTTGCTTCCACCATCAACTGCGCATGCAATATGCTTCGCTAGCTCTCCAGCTGCTTGCTCAATAATAGCCTTGCATTTTGGATCATTGAGTTTAAATGCAGCTTCAAAGACAAATGGAGTTATTTTAGCTATTGCTGGAGGCTTAATAGTACCATTGTAAAATTGTTTAATGGCTTCATTTATAGATGCAATATTTAGCAGTTCGCATAATTTATCAGTTAGTACAAACGGAGTGACATCATGTTGAAATTCATCATCTAATGCAGCTTGAAGTGCCAATTTACCTATATAAAAGCCACTGCCTTCATCACCTAACGCCCAGCCATAACCGCCGATTCTTTTTTCAACACCTGCAGATTTGCTAAAACAAATCGAACCTGTGCCAGCGATTAAAATTGCACCTTCTTCACCAATAAGCAACTTAGCGAGGTCAACATCACCACCCAAATAAATTTGATGATCTTTTACACCTATAGGCTCAAACATGGCGATAATGGGGGCTTTTTTATCAACGTTACTCAATATCCCAGCCAAACCACATACTACAGATTTCTTTTCAACTTTAATAAAATCAAGTTTATTCGGTCCAACTTTTGCTTTTGATAATGCCTTTATTAATTCCTCAAGATTTTTTCTAGCCTCATCAAATCCAACAATGTTTACATTCGTCGGCCCCACAATAATTTCTTTAGTTACTCCTCCATCAATATCAAGCTCAGCTACAGACATGTCATTAGTATCTATAACTTGCAGTAACGTTTTAGACCCACCCCCATCGATAGTAATTACATAATCAGAATCTGCGCATAACGACATAACTTGTTCCAAATCAGTGGGTGTCTTAGTAGTTGATCTTAACGATTCCTGAGCTTGTACAGATGAAGAAAATGCTGGGGTTTGTGTTTTTGTTTTTAACATACTACTCTCCGCTTACTTAAGACTAATTCGTTGCGCGCTACCTTCGCCAGGATATGGTTGCTTATTTGCACCTGGGTATGAAAATCCATTAATAAATATCTTACGTGGGCTACTAGATTCATTAGGTTCACTACCATGTACCAGATATGGATGCATAAATACTACATCGCCTGAATTCAATACTAATGGCACAGCTTTATCAAGTTCAGCAATACGCTTTAATTCCGCTGGTTCGGTAATCCTATCGAGAAACAAGTCACCGCGCATGTGCGATTTCGGTACATAATAAATAGTACCGTTTTCTACAGTATTGGGATCAATAGCAATAATAGTCTGCACAAAGCTACCTTTGTGATTTAGATCTTCCCATTGTGGATCAAATGTTCTTCTATTCTTTACATCTTGATGCCAATCAAATTTAACGCCATCACGCGGTAATTTATAATGCAATTGATTGATTAATTGGTCTGCTTGATCACTTCCTAGTATTTGCGCAACTGGAGCAAGTAATTTTGGCTGACGTGCAAGTTTTAATAATTGTGGCTCGGCAGCACCTACCCATACTATTCTATGAATCTGTAACTTACCGCCATTTCTATCAATAACAAACTGGGTGCCTTTATGCATCACTTTACCGGTTTGTTGCAACGATAGAGTTTCTGCTTCTTTTTGCAAGCGATCTGCACAATGTGAAACTTGCTTCACTTCTTCCTTAGTAAAGAAACCTTTGATTACTAACAAACCCTCAGCATTGTATTCGTCTAACTGGCTTTGTGTTAGCAATATATCATTCTCTTTATTTGGTACAGCAGCCGTCAATGTTAATGGTATAAAAAGCAATGCAGCTAAGCATGTAATTTGTGTAATAAATGTAGTTCTAACATAATTAATTTTAGACATAGCACACCTCTGCAGCCATTCTACACCAATTTTTGTTGTCATTTGTTATTATTAGTGCCCCGTGAGTGCCCCACAGAGTATTTTTGGATATAAGCTTGTTGCTTTGTTGAACGGCCAGAAGCCTTGATCTTATTTGGTGCCTGGGGCCGGAATCGAACCGGCATGGTATTGCTACCGAGGGATTTTAAGTCCATATACATTCTCAAATGTACTTAAGCATACTGTAAGGAAATCATAGGCTTAGGTCAAGGGTAAGTATTGTCCAACGCAGCATGAGTCTGAAATGAGGCCATGATTCCAAAGAAAAAGAGTCTCAAATAGGCAAAAAGAAGGCCGCCAAAGCCTAAAGTCG
>JAGVLG010000046.1 GCA_020054325.1 Gammaproteobacteria bacterium | reverse complement strand
TATCACGCCGGTGATTGAAATATTATCAAAGCGAATTGCCGTGCCAATCTCCATCAACACTTCAAATCCAGAAGTAATGCAGGCTGCTGTTATTGCTGGTGCCAAAATGTTAAACGATATCCGAGCGTTATCAAAAGTTGGTGCACTTGGTATGGCATCTAAATTAAAGGTGCCAGTCTGCATAATGCATATGTTGAATGAACCTGGTACTATGCAGCTTAAGCCCCAGTTTGATGATATAGTAACTGAGGTATATCAGTTTTTGGAACGTCGGATAACTTCTTGCGTTGAGGCTGGGATTGAAGCAAACAAAATAATCATAGATCCCGGCTTTGGTTTTGGTAAAAATTTACCTCAAAACTTGGCACTGCTGCGTTCTTTAGATATATTTGCTAAGTTACATAAACCAGTATTGGTTGGCATCTCGAATAAGAGTATGATAGGACAGATTTTAGACGTTACCCTAGAACAGAGGGTTTATGGTAACTTGGCTGCTAGTGTGGTGGCTATGGCCAAAGGGGCAAGTATAATCAGAGCCCACGACGTGCAGGCAACAAGCGATGCACTTAAGGTTTTTAAGGCTATAGCTGGTTTATAGTCTAAGCCATTAAATTTATGCGTTGCTGTGCCTAATTCTGAAGTAGGAAATATAATGACTATTGTGAAAAAAAGATATTTCGGTACCGATGGTATTCGTGGCAGAGTTGGACATGGTCCAATTTCTGCAGATTGGTTTTTAAAATTGGGGTGGGCAGTTGGTAGAGTATTAGCTTCCCGCGGCAAGCGTCGTGTCCTGATTGGTAAAGACACGCGAATTTCTGGCTATATGTTTGAATCTGCTTTAGAAGCTGGCTTGGTAGCAGCCGGAGTCAAAGTATACTTGGTAGGCCCAATGCCAACGCCTGGAATTGCCAATTTAACTAGCACTTTTAAAGCTGATGCAGGTATTGTTATTAGCGCATCGCATAACTCTTACCATGACAATGGGGTCAAGTTCTTTTCCCAATCAGGTATGAAGCTTTCTGATGAAATTGAATTAGCAATTGAAGATTATTTAGATAAACCATTTACTACAGTGCCGCCAGATGAGTTGGGTAGAGCAGAACGAATTAACGATGCGCAAGGGCGTTACATAGAGTTTTGTAAAAGTACTTTTCCGCGCGGCTTAAGTTTGGATGGCCTTAAAATTGTAGTTGATTGTGCTAATGGGGCTGCTTATAACATTGCACCATGTGTCTTCAAAGAGCTAGGTGCGGAAGTAATTGCAATTGGTGATACGCCAGATGGTTTGAATATCAATGAAAATTGTGGTGCATTAGCGCCACAGCAATTAGCTGCTAAGGTTAAAGAAACCAAGGCTGATATCGGTATAGCCTTAGATGGCGATGGTGATCGCGTAATTTTAGTTGATCACACCGGCGCAATTGTAGACGGTGATGAAATTTTATTTATTATTGCTCGTTTATACATGCATCAAAATAAAAATATTGGTGGTATTGCTGGTACAGTAATGAGTAATTTAGGATTAGAAACCGCCTGTAATAAATTAGGTTTAACATTCCATAGAACTCCAGTAGGGGATCGCTATGTAATTGAAACTTTGATGCAGCGTGGTTGGTTGCTTGGCGGTGAATCTTCTGGGCATATAATTTGTTTGGACGCACATACAACCGGTGATGGTATTATTGCAGCCTTACGGGTTTTAGCAGCGATGGTTACTTTTGGTGCTACCTTGTTTGAGCAGCGCAGTTATATGCAAAAATTTCCGCAAGTTTTATTGAATGTTCCAACACCGAGTCCGGTTGATTTGAATGAGCCTACTATTCGAGCAGCGGTTGCTAATGCGGAAACACTGTTGGCTAATAATGGTAGGGTGTTATTACGAGCATCTGGTACGGAACCATTAGTGCGAGTGATGGTTGAAGGAAAAGATAACAAACTTATCGAAACTCTTGCCCAGGAAATTGCTGATACAATATCGCGAACTATTGAACCTGTTGGAGCATTGCATGCGCAATTTTCTAGTCGTCGCTAATTGGAAAATGAATGGCTCGAAACAAATTGTCAGTAGCTTGTTACAAGAATTGCTACCATTGCTAGCGGACATTAATAATCGAGTCGAATGTGTAATATGTCCGCCAAGTATTTACATACCATTATGCAGTGAGTTGGCTGACAAGCGGTTGGTGCTGGGTGCGCAAAATGTGGTTAGCGCTGTATTACCAGCATTTACTGGGGAGTTATCTCCCGCAATGTTGCGTGAATTTGATTGTAAGTATGTTATAATCGGTCATTCAGAGCGACGTGCTATGTTGCAAGAAACCGATATGCTGATTGCAGATAAGGTGCATATTGCAATTAATGGGAGTTTACAGCCGATATTGTGTGTAGGTGAAACTAAATCACAGCAAGAATCGGGCCTTGGCGTACAGGTAGTTCTACAACAACTAGATGTAGTTATTAAAAAAATTGGCATAGCTAATTTTCAAAATGTAGTAATTGCCTACGAACCCGTTTGGGCTATCGGTACCGGTTTAAGTGCAACACCGCAGCAAGCGCAGGCTATGCATGCTGCAATACGGGCACATTTGTCTGCGCTTGATAGTGAGATTGCTGCAAGGACAAAAATAATTTACGGAGGTAGCATGAATGCTGCTAACGCAAGTGAATTGCTGCAACAACCTGATATAGATGGTGGTTTAATTGGGGGTGCTTCATTGAAAGCACGAGATTTTAGTGAAATTTGTCACGCAGCGATGCGTATGGCGGAATGATGTTACAACAAATTATACTTTTTATACATTTAATATTAGCAATTTCTATAATTGGTTTGGTATTAATTCAGCATGGCAAGGGGGCTGATGCTGGCGCTGCATTTGGTAGTGGTGCTTCGGGCACTGTGTTTGGCAGCGCAGGTTCTGGTTCATTTTTAACAAGGTTAACAACAGCTTTAGCATTATGCTTTGCTGTTACAAGTGTTGCACTGACTCTATTATCAAGTAAGGGACCAAAAACAGAAACTTTAAGTGATAAACTAATTAAATCGCAGGATTCGAGTTTATTAGTTCCAGCCGCTAAACTAGATAATGATTTGCCAGAAGTGAAGAAGGATTAATTTACTCTTGCCGATGTGGTGGAATTGGTAGACACGCTATCTTGAGGTGGTAGTGATCGAAAGGTTGTGCCGGTTCGAGTCCGGCCATCGGCACCAAATACTTAGCTAGAGAGGGATCTTATGGCTCCGAATACGCCGCATTACGATTTGAATAATTATAATGTCCCCGAGTTTGAAAAATTAATTATTAATTTGCTTCTAACAGATAGCTTAAATAAATGTACTTTTTCAAGGCGTTTTACCAATCGCGAAAAGCAAATTATATGTAATCGATATATAGCTTCGTATTTTTACCAGATAATAAATTTTATGCATCAAATAGAGCTATTTGCTAAGAGTTGCCGCATAAATCTAGCGCTACCTTTTGATGTCTCTAAAAATCATTACAAGCATAATGTTGAGTTAGATCGGTATACAGTTCAACAACTACAGGAGCCATCGAGTAGGCAGTCAATTCTTGCAATTCTAGCTAGCCAAAGCCAAAAATTATATGTTGCGATTACCAGTAATAATCACACTGATGTATATGAAAGCAATAAATATGGCATTAATGTCAATTATCCAATCAATGGTCGTTTGCCTTTGGAGCTAGCGTGTCAGTTTTCTTCTGACGCTATAGTGCAAAATTTACTATTAAGGGGCGCCAATCCGTTGCTATTTGCGCCGAATGGGTTTAATGCTATTTTAAGTATGTGCATTAATAATCGGTTAGGATTAATTAGTGCTTTATGTAATATACTTCCGAATTTATTTGAAGAATTTCTTGATTTGCAAAATTCTCAATATTGCTATGGCCGCGATGCTTTAAGAATAATGATTGATAATGATAACGCTGCGCTTTTAGATGCTGCCTTTGCTATTAATGAGCGCGACTTAGAAATTTTATTACCATCAACAAGTATCCGCAACATGTTAAATTATGCAATAGCAGCTAACAAGAGTAATTGCAGCGCTTATCTGGGGAAGAAATTAGAATATTATTCAGCACTAGAGCAAGGTTTAATGCAGGCGATATTGACTGGCAGTGTTGCGCAACTAAAAGATGCGTTGCAAAAAAAAGTTAATATGAATTTAAAGATTAACAATGAGTATCCTTTAGAATTGGCGGTAAAAATTGGTAATGTTGCAGTTGTTGAAGCCTTGGCAGAGCATCCTACAGCCGAATTATATTTGCTAACAGATGCAGCAGATCCACAATATAATCAGTTGTTAGATGTATCCTATCTGGCAATTTACTATGAAAAAATTGAAATACTCAATGCTATTTTATTTGATGAAGATCAGGAACATGATTGTAAGAATGACTTGTTGCTTGAGTTAATTATAGCAAAAGCTGAAGAGTTAGATAGACCTGTAGTTTACAATTATGCGCTAAGCCTAGTAAACCAAAATGCGGCAAATTTATTTGCTGCTGCAATGGCTGGAGATCTACGAAAACTAAGAGAGGCATTGCGGGTATGTGGCGATCCTAATATTAAGGTTAATGGCAGAAGCGTAATGCATGTCATAGCCGAGCGTGGCTATGTTGAAATTCTGAACTTTTTACTACATTACCCAAATGTTGCAGTTAATGAGGCTGATTCTAATGGTGATTACCCGATAACGCTAGCCTGTAAGCTTGATAGCCCAAGTACATTATTTACATTCTTGAATTCAAGTATTGTACGAGTTCTGAGTTTTAAAGATGTGGATTTGCCTAATTATGAGCAAAAACTTGATGTACTACGTTGTATAATACTATTTGATAACGTTGCACTGCTGGAACATGTATTGCGACGCTCCCAGACAGATTCGCGTTTAGTATACATTAACAAATCAAGCATAAATGATTTGTATCAATATTCGATGCAGCAGAATAAACCGCAATGTGCTAAGCGTTTGTCGCAATATGTCGCAATATTGTCAAATAAACCAACTCTATTCGATCTTAAGCAGGTTTCTGATATTAAGCGGCTTACTGAAGATGCTCAAGGTATTTCAAATGTTGAGCTTTCATTCATTGTCAGTCTTAATAAATTATGTCAACGTTATAATATACCAATTGAAGTTCTTCATGATACCGATGGTAAATTTCATCGTAAATTAAAATTTGATAAACCAGCTTTGAAAATACTAAAGCAATTAGAGGATATGATTGCGGCTACATGTGATATTAAATATCCTTTATACAAAAAGGATCCGCAAAACCCTGATAATTATGTGTTCAATCGTTATTTGAGCTTAGAGGAATATAAGAATTGGGCTATAGCTACATATGCTCACTTAGTAAATAGTTTAAATGGCTTGAAAGGTGATAGCAGAGGGGATGATACTTGGCGATCTTCATGGTTTGATTTTGAAAAAAATCTACAACAAATTTCCGCTGGCGTTACCATGGGAGAGGTTTGGTGTTTGGCTATAATAGCGATGCGTGATAGAAATGCGGTAGCTGGCAGAACTTACGATGAGGCTGACATAAGAGATCGAGAGCAAATATTGGTGCATACTTTGGTCGAGTGCCATCGAGCTTATGCTTATACCAAGGATTACCATGATGACCTTGATAATGAGAAAGAAAGTTGCCCACATGGTATTGCAATTCGTGCGATGCTGGCGTTGTGCGGTCTACATGATGATGTGCACATTCAGGAAAGCCCGCTCGAGTGGGCGCATATAGTGGCACAAGAAACGCTGCTTGCGTATTACGAATCTTTGGATAACAAGCAACAATTAAATGATTTGTTGTTAAAGCATCGTATTCAATTAACTCCCGAAGAGAAAAAGATAATTTCAGATTTTTATAAATCTGCTAAAAAATTAGTAGATCTTGAATTGCGAACTACATTGGGCATGACTGCAGATGCTACATCTGGCTCTACTCCTGGGTATTTAACAGAAAAAGACTTGGCAGAAATTTTGAATAATCTGCCTGATATTGATTTGCCATTGACATCTATGCGTGATATAGAAGTAGAGCGCAAAGTGTTATCAGCATCAGATTTTACATTATTAGATTTACCAGAGTTTTCAAGTGCAGATCAATTGCCGCTACGTCAGTTTCGATTGCCACTAAGCGCAGATTCTGGTTTTGCAGCTATAATAATTTCGGCTCTTGGTCATAATATAGCAAATGCTGTAAATTTTAACGTGGCAGGCTTGCGCGCTACTATAGCAAATATTTTGAGGGCGGCATTTGATAACATTGATACTTTTAGAGCAAGCAGCAATTCATGGTTTCCAAATTGCAAAATAGATCCAAGACAGATCGTGGTTGTTTGCAGTGCGATTCGACAAATGTTCAATAATCGCGGTATGGAGCAGGCTGATATTCGCGATAAATATATCTCTGCAGTCGCTACATATGCCGAAATTGATAGTCTAAGTTTACAAATTTGCAGCGCAATATTCGGTTGCTCCATAGCATGTTATGATCTTTCTGGAGTTTTTGTTTCTGAAATAAATAGTGCGCAGTTATTTTTGGTGCCACAACACAGTTGTCATCTTGATATTGTTTATAAAATTAATCGTGACGGTAATCGTTATATTCAAGATTATAGTATTGTTAATGCGGCAGTCTCATTAGAGGCTTGGCAAAATATTGCAGCCTCCTTATTAAAT
Source organism: Gammaproteobacteria bacterium (assembly GCA_020054325.1). Lineage (GTDB taxonomy): Bacteria > Pseudomonadota > Gammaproteobacteria > UBA6186 > Azoamicaceae > JAGVLG01. The sequence continues at coordinate 18,350 of JAGVLG010000046.1, read as the reverse complement.
TTGGGATTAACCACTTCGAGTGCTAGAATAGTCTTAGACGAAGCGCAGTGCTGTAACTTTGCAGTAATGTATGGTCGAAGAGTGTTGGGTTCAGATCAGATTAAAATCCCGAACGGTTCAGATAACATCGTAACCGCAGTGTTAGTTGGGGCTAGGCATATTAACGCACCAGAGTGCACCCTGTTTAGTAGACCATCAGAATTACAAAATGCACTATTAAATTTAAAACTATCTTCGGCTGTTGATATAGAAGATTTTGAATATCTGGCTAATTTATTAGAACTTAAAATTGAAGTATATTGCGCTGTATCTCAGACCACAAACTCATATGGCACGAATGAAGTGAATATAGTGCGCCTATATAACAATTGTGGGCATTATAACTTATTAGTTGCTCCAAATTCTTGGCGCGGTTTGCAAAATATGGGATTAGTTTTTGCCACACAGCAAGATACACAAACAGCAGAGAAGCGCGCCAAAATGGCGCCATCATAGTTAGTAGCTTGTCTATTGAGTTGTACGCTATACTTTCGCAATATGTAATTGGGCGAATGAGTACAGAATGCTACATAGTTATATCCCGGTATTAATGTTCATAGCGGTAGCGTTATTGCTTGGATTAATTCTATTGCTATTAGGTCTTATAATCCAACCATTCAAACCAAGCAAAGAAAAAACTGCGGCATATGAATGTGGTTTTCCACCATTTAGTGACGCTAGAATGCAATTTGATGTGCGCTACTATTTAGTTGCGATTTTATTTATTATCTTTGATTTAGAAATCGCCTTCCTATTCCCTTGGGCTGTTGTAATTCGTAAGGTTGGCTTAGGTGCTCTGGCTGCGGTGCTAGTTTTTCTCGGCATTCTAACTATAGGATTTATTTATGAGTGGAAAAAGGGAGCGTTAGAGTGGGAATAGACGAAGTAATGGAACAAGGTTTTGTTACCACCACCCTTGAAAGCTTAATTAATTGGGCGCGAAGCGGATCGATGTGGCCAGTTTCGTTTGGTTTAGCTTGTTGTGCTGTTGAAATGATGCATGCAAGTGCTGCACGATATGATCTCGATCGTTTTGGAGTAATGTTTCGTCCTAGTCCTAGACAATCTGATGTTATGATTGTTGCAGGCACCTTAGTGAATAAAATGGCCGCACCACTGCGAAAAGTTTATGATCAAATGGCAGATCCCAAATATGTTATTTCCATGGGTTCCTGCGCTAATGGTGGCGGTTATTATCATTACTCATATTCTGTAGTGCGTGGTTGCGATCGAATCATACCCGTTGATATTTATGTGCCTGGTTGCCCGCCAACTGCTGAGGCTCTAGTTTATGGAATTATACAATTACAAAATAAAATTCGGCGTTCCCATCCAATTGTACGTAGCAGGTAATAGCTTTGAATATTGATGAGTTATTTGTAAACATTCAACAATGCTTTGGCAGCAAGGCTAAATATTTATTAGAGCAAAATCAAATCACACTTGAAGTCTCTGCTAGTGAATTGCGTAATATTTGTTTAAAATTACGTGATAATTCGCAATTCATGTTTGAGCAGTTAATGGATTTGTGTGCAGTAGATTATTTGAAATATGGCGTAGGTGAATGGGAAACGAATTCTGCCACAGCGCAAGGATTTAGCAGGGCTGTTAATGTTAATGCATCTGTTTCAACTTTACCGCGTTTTGCGGTAGTGTATCATTTATTATCGGTAGCTCGTAATCAACGTTTGCGTATTAGAGTTTTTCTTGATGCAAATAATTTACGTATTCCATCCGTAATAGATATTTGGAATTCTGCAGACTGGTATGAGCGCGAAGCGTTTGATTTATTCGGGATCTTATTTGAAGGACATCCAGATTTGCGACGTATTTTAACTGATTATGGTTTTATTGGACATCCATTTCGTAAGGACTTTCCATTAATTGGCCAAGTAGAGATGCGTTATGATGCCGGCGAGGGAAGGGTCATTTATGAACCAGTTAGTATTGAGCCGCGTACCTTGGTGCCAAAGGTGGTTCGATACACTGGCGCTGTAGAAGAGAAGGTTAATGGCTGAAATACAAAACTATACAATGAATTTTGGACCGCAGCACCCGGCCGCGCACGGTGTGTTACGCTTAATTTTAGAATTAGATGGTGAAGTAATTCAGCACGCCGATCCACATATTGGCTTATTACATCGAGCTACGGAAAAACTTGCAGAATCCAAGCCATATAACCAAAGTATCGGATATATGGATCGTTTAGATTATGTTTCCATGATGTGCAACGAACATGCATATGTACGTGCAATTGAACAACTATTAAAGATTGAGGTGCCAAAGCGTGCGCAATATATTCGCACTATGTTTGACGAAATCACAAGGATCTTGAATCACTTGCTTTGGCTTGGGGCTCATGCGTTAGATATTGGCGCAATGACAGTATTTTTATATTGTTTTAGAGAACGTGAAGATCTGATGGACTGTTATGAAGCGGTATCTGGCGCTCGAATGCACGCTACCTATTATCGTCCAGGTGGAGTATATCGCGATTTACCTTTAAAAATGCCGCAGTATTCTGCATCGCGCTGGCGTAATGCTAAAGAGGTTGCGCGTATAAACAGCAATCGCCAAGGAAGTTTATTAGACTTTATTGCAGATTTTGTAGAAAGATTTCCGCAACGAATTGATGAATATGAAGAGCTATTAACTAATAATCGTATTTGGAAGCAACGTACCGTCGGAATTGGCGTAGTTAGTCCGGAGCGTGCCCTACAACTCGGTTTTTCTGGACCAATGTTGCGTGGTTCTGGAGTTGCTTGGGATCTGCGAAAGAAGCAACCTTATGCAGCCTATTCAGAGTTGGATTTTAAAATACCAGTTGGTACAAATGGCGATTGTTATGATCGTTACTTAGTGCGTGTGCAAGAGTTACGACAATCTAATCATATAATAAAGCAATGTATTCAATGGTTGCGTGATAATCCAGGACCGGTGATCTTTGATGATTATAAAATTGTAGCGCCGCCGCGTGAAATGATGAAAGAAAAAATGGAATCATTAATTCACCATTTTAAATTGTTTACCGAAGGATATTCGATTCCACCAGGGGAAACGTATGCTGCTGTAGAGCACCCGAAAGGAGAATTTGGGATATATTTGATATCTGATGGCTCAAATAAACCATATCGTTTAAAAATTCGTGCAGCGGGATTTGCGCACCTGGCAGCAATTAATGAGATGGTACAGGGACATATGATTGCAGATCTCGTGGCAATATTAGGATCGCAAGATATAGTTTTTGGTGAGGTAGATCGTTAGTGCAAGAATTAACTCCACATTTGCGTCAGGAAATAGATAAGCTACTGCGGAAGTATCCTGACAATCAACGCCAGTCTGCAGTAATTTCTGCATTGATGCTATTGCAGCAGGCAAATGCAGGTTGGTTAACAGTTGAGGATATGGATTTGGTTGCTGATTATTTAAATATGCCTAGAATTGCTGTTTATGAAGTCGCAAGTTTTTACAGCATGTTTGAATTAAAGCCGATCGGCAAACATAAAATCTGTGTTTGTACTAATATTTCATGCATGTTATGTGGTAGTGACACAATTGTGCAACACTTACAGCAAAGCTTAAATATTAAGTTTAACGAAACAACTGCAGACGGTAGATTTACACTAAAGTCTGTAGAATGTCTTGCGGCTTGTAATGGCGCACCTATGATGCAAATTGGAAATAAGTATTACGAAAATTTAACACCTGCAAAGGTAGATAAAATCTTAGCGGAGTTAGATTAATGATATTGCAAAATCAAGTATGTTTTAGATCGATACATTTACCAGAACCTTGGACTTTAAAAACTTACCAAAGTGTTGGTGGTTATAAAGTTTGGCGTAAGATTTTAAAAGATAAAACCCCACCAAAGCAAATTATTGCTGATTTAAAACTTGCTGCATTGCGAGGCCGCGGTGGAGCTGGTTTTGCAACCGGTCTAAAATGGAGTTTTGTAAATTACGATGCCCCGGGACAAAAATATGTGCTTTGTAATTCAGATGAAGGTGAGCCGGGTACGTTTAAAGATCGCAATATCCTACTTTTAAATCCACATCAGGTAATAGAAGGGATCCTGATTGCAGGTTATGCAATGGGTGCTACGGTTGGGTATAACTACGTGCGTGGCGAGTTTTTTGAGCCATTAGCCAGAGTCGAAGCAGCTTTAAATGAAGCCAAAAACATGGGTTTGATTGGCAAAAATATTTTAGGCAGTGGTTTCGATTTTGAATTGTATAATGTATCTGGGGCTGGTGCATATATTTGCGGCGAGGAAACAGCACTGATGGACTCGTTGGAAGGTAAAAAGGGTATGCCACGTTTCAAGCCACCATATCCTGCAGCACATGGACTGTATGGGTGCCCAACTACGATTAATAATACTGAAACATTTGCGACAGTGCCTGTGTTGTTAGAGCAAGGTGCGCAGTGGCATTTAGAGCAAGGTTTACCAAACAATGGTGGCTTTAAAATTTTTAGCGTTTCTGGGCATGTAAATAAACCAGGTAATTATGAGATCCCTTTAGGTACACCTTTTAAAGATTTGCTTGAACTTGCTGGTGGTGTTAAGGATGGTAAAAAACTTAAAGCGGTTATTCCGGGAGGATCTTCAGCGCCCGTGCTACCGGCAGATATTATCCTACAAACCAATATGGATTTTGATAGTCTAGCTAATGCAGGTTCGATGCTAGGATCTGGGGCAGTGATTGTTATGGATGAATCTACTTGTATGGTTAAAGTTTTAGCGCGTATTACAGATTTCTATTTTGAAGAATCTTGTGGGCAATGCACGCCATGTCGAGAAGGTACCGGGTGGATGGCACGTTTGATGCATAATATATTACAAGGAGAAGCAGTTGTTTCGGATATAGATAAGTTAGATGCGATTGCAAGTAATATTATCGGGCGTACTATCTGTGCTTTTGGCGATGCTGCAGCTATGCCAGTACAGAGTTTTATTAAATACTTTAGAGAAGAATTTCTAGCCTATGTTAAGAAGGTTGCTTGATGATTAAAATTGAAATTGATGGTAAAGAAATTGAAGCTGAACCGGGAAAAATGATAATTCAGGTGGCCGATCAGCATTCAATTCCTATTCCGCGATTTTGCTACCACCATAAACTCTCGATAGCTGCAAATTGCCGCATGTGTTTGGTTCAAGTAGAAAAGGTAGCTAAGCCATTGCCAGCTTGTGCTACGCCAATTAGCGAAGGTATGAAAATTTGGACTACATCTGCATTTACTAAAGATGCGCAGCGATCTGTAATGGAGTTCTTACTGATTAATCACCCCTTGGACTGTCCTATTTGTGATCAAGGTGGTGAATGTGAATTGCAAGATGTTTCAATGGCTTACGGTGCCGATCGTTCTCGCTTCGAACAACCGAAACGCGCGGTATTAGATCATAATTTAGGACCTTTAATTGCAACTGAAATGACCCGTTGCATTCAATGTACTCGATGTGTCCGCTTTGGAACTGAAGTTGCTGGAGAGCGTGAGCTAGGCGCTACTGGGCGCGGTGAATTCATGAAAATCGAAACTTTTGTGGCGCAACATGTAAATTCAGAGGTTTCAGGTAATATTATCGATTTGTGTCCTGTAGGGGCTTTAACTTCAAAGCCATTTCGTTTTAGAGCCAGAGCATGGGAATTACAAGAGCATCCGTTTATCGCGCCGCATGATTGCATTGGATCTAACATATATTTGCATTTGAAACAGGATCAAGTTTTACGTGCTGTGCCACGTCAAGCCGAAGATATTAATGAAGTATGGTTGTCAGATCGCGATCGCTTTAGTTACGAAGCCTTATATCATGCTGATCGCTTAAGAAAGCCTATGATTAAAAAGAATGGTAAATGGCAGATTGTTTCTTGGATTGAAGCTTTGAGGTATGCAGTTACAGGAATTAAATTAGCAATTGATACTTACGGCGTAATTGAGTTTGGAACGCTGCTAAGTCCTAATGCCACCTTAGAAGAATGTTATCTATTACAGCAATTTACCAGGGCCTTAGGTTCAGCAAATATTGATCACCGCTTGCGACAGCAAGACTTTGCTGATCAAGATCTAGCACCACAATTCCCAAATTTAGGTATTGCGTTAAATGAAATTGAAAAACTAGACGGAATATTATTAATAGGATCGGATCTTCATAAAGAGCAACCATTAGCGGCATTAAAAGTACGTAAGATGTCCTTAAATGGTGGTATGGTGTGTGCCATCAACCCAGTTGAATTCCATTACAATTTTGACACCATGCTGCAGCATGTTGTGCCAGGCGGCAATTTATTAACGGCTCTAGCAGCAGTTGCTAAAGAATTATTACGCATGACAAAGAACACTGCACGGCCAGAAGTTGCACAGTTAGATCAAATCAAGAGTAATGAGATGGAGCAGCAATTAGCTGCTAAGCTTTTAGCTGTAAAAAATGTTGCAATAATTTTAGGTCCGCATGTGCAGATGCATCCGCATGCTGCAGAAATTCGTACCGTAGCCAATTTAATTGCAATACTTTTAAATGCCAGGTGCGGTGAATTTTCCGATGGCTGTAATGCAGCAGGTGCATGGTTGGCAGGTTGCGTGCCGCATCGGTTGGCAGGAGGTAAGGAAAGCGATACTATAGGAAAAAATGCTCTAGAAATGCTTACTAAGCCACTGCGTTCTTATCTATTGTTTGGAATCGAGCCTGAGTACGATTCAATACTTGGAAATAAAGCCTTAGAGAATCTTGCTGCTGCCGATTTTGTAGTGGCTATATCTGGATTCGCCAGTGATAATTTATTACAAATAGCAGATGTAATTTTACCAATGGCTTTGTATGCCGAAAATAGTGGTACCTTTATAAACATTGAAGGTAAGTTGCAAAGTTTTCAAGCAGTTGCTGCGCCATTTGGCGAAAGTAGAATGGGTTGGAAAATATTGCGGGTTTTAGGTAATTTATGTGAACTATCTGATTTTGAATACCAAGATGTGCAGCAAATCCGTGACGTTGTAGTCAAGCTAATTAGTAACGAGAGTTCAAAATTTGAAATTATTAAATTGAAATCATGGGGCTATCGTTGGCCTGAAAAGCCACGTTTCGAAAACTTTAAAGGCTTAGTAAGGATCGCTCCGCTGGCGCTATATGCAGTTGATCCGCTGGTACGTCGTGCAGTTGCATTGCAATTAACTAAGGATGCAAAGCTAGAAGCGGTAGTTGAGCTTAATTCAGAGACTGCTAAACAAATTGGGGTTGCAGAAGGTGCCATGGTGCAAGTAACTACCTCGTTTGGTAAGACAGTGTTACAAGCACGATTTAATAGTAGGGTGCCAGAATTTTCGGTAATAATTTATCAAGCAAATTCGCGTACTAACATTTTGGGTGTGCCATATAGCATGGTGGAGATCAAGCCTTGACACAAGTACTAATATACTTGATTGCTATAGTTGCTACAACAATCAGTTTAATTATTACTGTTATCTTATACACTTATGCTGAACGTAAGATTATTGGATTTATGCAGGATCGCATCGGACCAAATCGAGTTGGTCCGATTGGAATTTTACAGCCTGTTGCAGATGTTGTTAAGCTACTGTTGAAGGAAGTGATTCGGCCAAGCGCATCTAATATTTACCTATTCATAATTGCGCCAGTGTTAGCTTTAGCACCGGCGTTAGCAGCATGGGCCGTTATTCCAATTAATAATGGTTGGGTGTTAGCGGATATAAATGTCGGTTTGTTGTATGTTTTAGCAATGACTTCATTAGGAGTATACGGCATTGTAATTGCAGGCTGGGCATCAAATTCAAAGTATGCTTTACTGGGGGCCATTCGTTCTAGCGCGCAAATTATTTCTTATGAAATACCCATGGCGTTTGCAGTACTTGGAGTTTTAATGGCTGCGCAAAGCATGAATTTGACAACCATCGTAGAGAAGCAGCATGGTGGAATTTTACATTGGTATTGGTTGCCGTTGTTGCCGTTGTTAGTAGTTTATTGGGTTTCAGCAGTTGCCGAAACCAATAGATTGCCATTTGATGTTGCAGAAGGTGAATCTGAGATTGTAGCTGGATTTCATGTGGAGTATTCCGGGATCCCATTTGCCTTGTTCTTCCTAGCCGAATACATAAACATGATCTTGGTATGTTTTATTGCTGTACTGTTATTTGCAGGTGGTTGGTTGTCGCCTTTTGAAGGTATCCCGGTTCTGAATAAGGTATTTTCATGGGTTCCAAATGTGGTATGGATGTTTGCAAAAGTAGCTTTTTTTATGTTGTCCTTTTTATGGTTTAGGGCAACCTTTCCTCGTTATCGTTATGATCAACTCATGCGCTTGGGGTGGAAAATATTTATACCATTAACATTACTGTGGATTGTAGTTGAGGCAATTTTAATTCAACTACAACTCCCGCCATGGTTTAGTATATGATTAAGAATTTTTTTAAAACATTTTTATTGTGGGAGTTATTGCTAGGTTTAAAGCTTACCGGACGACATTTATTTTCCCGTAAAATAACCTTGCAATACCCAGAAGAATCTACTCCTAAATCGGTGCGCTTTCGTGGTTTACATGCTTTGCGACGTTATCCAAATGGCGAAGAACGCTGCATTGCTTGCAAGCTATGCGAAGCAGTTTGCCCTGCATTGGCAATTACTATTGAATCTGAGCCAAGGGCAGATGGTACACGTCGTACTACAAAATATGAAATTGACCTCTTCAAATGTATTTATTGTGGGTTTTGTGAAGAATCTTGTCCGGTAGATTCAATTGTAGAGACCGGAATTTCAGATTTTCATTTTGAAAAGCGAGGTGAGCAAATCATAGGAAAACAACAGTTATTGGCAATTGGTGATAAATATGAGGCTGAAATTGCGAAAGCAAGGATTGAAGATGCTAAATTCCGATAATACTAAGGGAATATAAGAATGGAATATGCATTCTTTTTAATATTTGCAGCGGTAGCATTGATTGCGGCCGCAATGGTAATCTTGTCGCGCAACCCGGTGCGAGCAGTATTGTTTTTAATTTTGTGTTTTTTTGCAACAGCCGCTACCTGGCTAATGTTAAACGCTGAATTTTTAGCGATAACCTTAGTTTTAGTATATGTCGGCGCTGTTATGGTGCTATTTTTGTTTGTAGTTATGATGTTAGATATTGATTTTGCAATACTGCGCGCCAAATTAACAAGATGGTCGCCAATTGGCTTGGCCTTGGCAATAGCAGTGTTTGCTTTAATTGCAGAAATCATTGAGAAGGATCAGATCGCATTTGGTCAGCATGGCGATGAGCTCAGTAAAATTGCAGAAACAGGTAACGCAGCTAAATTGGGCGAAATAGTATTTACGAATTACTTGCTGCAATTTGAATTGGCTGGAATTTTATTATTAGTGGCTATTATAGCAGCTATTGTCTTAATATATCGTGGACCACGCTCGCGTAAGTTGCAAAGCATACCTAAGCAAATTGCAGCAGATCCGAAAACTCGTGTTCACTTAGTAAGTGGAGATTAAGTATGCTGCAATATTTAATATTCAGCGCCATTTTATTTGCCATAGGATTGTCCGGCTTATTCATTAATCGCAAAAATATAATAGTATTGCTAATGAGTATCGAAATTATATTATTGGCTGCCAACACCAATTTGGTAATATTTGCCAAATACTGGGGCGATATTACTGGGCAAGCATTTGTGTTTTTTGTTATGACCGTAGCTGCAGCTGAAGCAGCTATCGGGTTAGCATTAGTGGTATTGGTTTTCCGTGACAAACAGACCATAAATATACAAGATTTAGATCAATTGAAAGGTTGAATATGTATGATATTAAACCCCTAGCAATAATTATCATTATTTCCCCATTACTTGGAGCGATAATGACTGGATTGTTCGGCAAAGCACTTGGTAAACGTAATTCGCATTTGATTGCATGTGGATTGATGACAATATCGTTTGCTGCTTCTTGTTATTTATTGTATGGTTTTTTGCAAGGAAAGTACCAACCTTGGAACCGATATTTATATACATGGGCTAATAGCGGTGGAATCAACATTGGGGTTGGCTTTTTATTAGATAACTTAAGTGTTTTAATGGTGGCGGTTGTAAACTTTGTGTCTTTAATGGTACATGTTTATAGTATTGGGTATATGCATGATGATCCTGGCTACCAACGTTTCTTTTGTTATATTTCATTGTTTACATTTGCAATGTTAACGTTAGTAATGGCAAATAATTTTATGCAACTCTTTTTTGGTTGGGAAGGGGTAGGGGTATTATCTTATTTATTAATTGGATTTTGGTTTGATCGCCCTAGTGCAACTTTCGCAAACTTAAAAGCATTTTTAGTTAATCGTGTTGGTGATGTAGGCTTTATTGTTGCAATTGCCGCCGTGCTTAATTATACCGGCAGTTTGGATTATACTAGCGTATTTGCGCAAGCTAGCAATATTGCAGCAAATAGCAATGCCATAAATTTAATTTGTATTGGGCTCTTTATTGGAGCTGCAGCAAAATCAGCCCAAATACCATTGCATGTTTGGTTACCAGATTCTATGGAAGGTCCTACGCCAATTTCGGCATTAATTCACGCTGCAACTATGGTTACTGCAGGCGTATTCATGATCGCACGCATGTCGCCACTGTTTGAATATTCAGAAATGGCGTTAACCATAATCTTAATCATTGGCGCATTAACTACGTTCATGATGGGTTTAGTAGCGATTGTACAAACAGACATTAAACGTATCATTGCGTATTCAACGTTGTCGCAACTAGGATATATGGTAGTAGCATTAGGGGCTTCAGCTTATGCAGCTGGCATTTTGCATTTGGTTACACATGCCTTTTTTAAATCAATTTTGTTTTTAGCCGCGGGCTCGGTAATTATCGCATTGCACCATGAGCAAGATATTATGCAAATGGGCAATCTGCGGCGTTATATGCCAATAACCTTTGCTGCAATGTTAATTGGTATTTTATCAATGATTGGGTTGCCAGGCATGGCAGGTTTTTATTCAAAAGATCTAATTATTGAAACCGTTGCAATGTCAAAAGTACCGGGCGCTACTTTTGCATACTACATCGTGCTATTTAGCGTTTTTATTACTGCAATATACTCATTTCGTTTGTTGTTTTTGGTATTTTACACTGATGCAAGAATGTCTCAGGATATCCAGCAACATTTGCATGAGTCGCCAAAAGTTATAACCATACCATTGCTATTGTTGTCTATACCGGCAATTATTAGTGGCGGCATTTTAATAAGTCAAGTGGTGCATGGTTTCTTTGGATCTGCCATTTTTGTCTTGCCGCAACACGATGTTATCTCTGAATTTGCAGTGCATGATTTTTCTGGTGCCCTTAATATGTTTCTGCATAGCTTCACAAGTTTGCCAGTTTATTTCGCTTTAGCTGGAGGAGTGGCAGCTTGGTTATGTTATATAAAGCTTCCGGACATGCCTAACCGTATAATCAAGTTTAACAGTAGATTATATTTACTGCTGATTGATAAATTTGGGTTTGATAAATTTAATGCAGTGGTAATAGTGCCAATTGTGAATAGTATTGCAAATATTTGCTCGAATTTCGGTGACAAGACTTGCATTGATGGTGTGGTTGTTAATGGTAGCGCCAGAGTGGTTGTAAAAACTTCTGGCTTATTAAGGCGGCTGCAATCTGGTTACTTGTATAATTATACTTTTATGATGATTGCTGGATTGTTTGTAATATTATTGTGGTTTTTTGTGTTACGCAAATTTGGATGAAAGGACTTACATAAGTGAATTATAGTTTGCCGCTTTTAAGTATCATAATCTGGCTGCCAGTATTCAGTGGCGGCATGATAATATTAGCAACAAAACTACAAGGCTTATCAATAGCGCTACGTTATTTAGCAATAATTGTAGAATTATTAACGCTAATGATTTTGTCATATGTTGTCTGGCAGTTTCATGGCGATATGTGGCAAATGCAGTTTGCAGAACATTACAAGTGGTTACCAAATCTTGGAATTGAATATGCCTTAGGAGTAGATGGCTTTTCGTTGCCATTAGCATTTCTAACTGCATTTATGACACTATTAGTCTTAATTATAGCTCCTACGCAGGTTGCGCCTAAAGATATTAATCCCTTTTATGCTATTTTTTTGATAATGCAAGGTTTAATGACCGGGGTATTTTTTGCTACAGATGCAATTTTGTTTTACGTATTTTTTGAAGCTATGATGATCCCTATGTTCATATTAATTGGACTGTGGGGCGGGGAAAATCGTGTTTATGCCACATTCAAATTCATTTTATATACCTTCATTGGTTCGTTATTCTTGCTAGTAGCTTTATTATATTTACATTTTGTTGCCATTAATGCCGGATATACTGGGGTGCAAACATTTGCAATCGATACCTTGCAGCATCTAACCTTAAGCACCACGGAGCAAAAATATTTATTTTGGGCAATGTTATTTGCATTTGCAGTTAAAGTTCCAATGTGGCCAGTACATACGTGGTTGCCAGATGCGCATACTGAAGCTCCAACTGGTGGTTCTGTTATTTTGGCAGCAATAACTTTGAAAATCGGTGGCTATGGTATGTTACGCTTTTTGTTGCCAATGGTACCAGAAGCTTGTGCCGCATTTGCTACAACGATAATAGTGTTGTCCTTGATTGCCATTGTGTATATAGGGTTAGTAGCGATAGTACAAAATGATATGAAAAAATTGATAGCTTATTCTTCAATAGCACATATGGGGTTTGTTACTTTGGGGATCTTTGCGATTTTTCAAATTCACTCAGCCACTAACACTGCAGGTATGGGAATTGACGGCGCCATGATTCAAATGATTTCGCATGGTTTTATTTCTGGTGGATTATTTTTATGTGTCGGAGTTTTGTATTCCAGGCTGCACACGCGTAAGATCAGTGACTATGGCGGGGTTGCTAATACTATGCCAGTGTTTGCAGCCTTCTTTATGTTGTTTGCTCTTGCAAACGTTGGCTTGCCTGGTACCTCGGGTTTCGTTGGCGAATTTTTAATTATATTAACCAGCTTTAAAGCGAGTGCTTGGTATACATTCTTTGCGGCAATATTGTTTGTGTTAGGCGTAGCATATACTTTGTTGATGTATAAGCGGGTTATGTACGGGGCGGTAACAAAAAACAGCATAGCAACCTTGACGGATCTGGGTAGTGCAGAGAAGTTGGCATTTGTACTATTAACTATAGCAATTTTAATTCTTGGCATATGGCCAAATCCATTATTGCAATTAATGCGAGGCACTAGCGATCATCTAGTGCTGCAAGTGCTGGGGAGCAACTAGTAAATGGGCAAAGCAAACCTCATTTTAATGTTACCAGAAATATTCCTAGCTTGTATGGCTTTATTAGTACTAATGGTGGGAGTCTTTTGGGAGCATAAGCTTAGATATATTACTTATCGCCTGAGTATTTTCACTGTGTTTGTTACTGGAATATTTGCGATTGGTACGTATTCAGAAAGTATGCAAGCAGTAATTAACAATAGTTATTTAATGGATAACTTTAGTGCAATTTTAAAGTTTATTCTATGTATATTAATGCTGTGCATTTTCCTTTATTCCAAAGTATATATTGATATCCGTAAGTTTTTACATGCGGAATTTTTTGCACTGTCTTTGTTTTCGTTGTTAGGGATGATGGTATTAACTTCTGCAGCAGATTTTTTAACCATGTTCCTAGGCTTAGAATTATTTGTTCTGCCCTTGTACGCGACTATAGTTATGGTTAAGCATCAAGGCCGATATGCAGAGGCTGCAATTAAGTACTTTATTATTGGATCCCTCGGAGCAGGCTTGTTACTATATGGAATATCATTGGTTTACGGCGCTACTGGCAGTTTTGATTTTAGTGCAGTTTCCGGGGTGCAAGACTTGCAGCACATATTACAGCTTGGCATGATTTTAATTCTGCTTGGTATTGCCTTAGAGTTTGGTGCAGTTCCATTTCATATGTGGTTGCCGGATGTTTATGAAGGTTCAGCAACAGCAGTAACTATGTTAATTGGCACTTTGCCAAAAATTGCAATTTTTGCAATTGCATATCGAGTCTTAAGTTTAGCTTTCGGGGATGTCGCATTGTATTGGCAACAAGTTATATTAATCCTGGGTTTGCTTTCTGTGATAATAGGAAATATAGCTGCGATTGCGCAATATAACATAAAGCGCATGCTTGCTTATTCAACTATTGGCCATGTTGGTTTTATATTATTAGGAATTGCTGTAGCACCGCAGCAAGGCTACTTAGCTCCATTGTTTTATACCATTATCTACGCATTTATGGCTTTAGCAGCGTTTGCATTAATTATGCGGTTAACCGCGCAAGGCTTTGAGGCGGAAAATATCGAAGACTTTCGCGGTTTAAACAGGCATGCACCATGGTTAGCTTTTTTAATGCTATTAACTATGTTTGCTTTAGCAGGCGTACCGCCCTTAGTAGGTTTTTACGCAAAATTTCTAATATTACAAAACATGGTTGCAAATGGTTTGAGTTGGGCTGCAATTCTAGCCTTAATCTTTGCAGTTATTGGCACATTTTATTATTTGCGGGTGGTTAAGGTGATGTATTTTGAAGAGCCGTCCGCGCATCCGCACGCAGTAGCTGTTGCTAATATGAGTTTTGTGGGACGGAGTATTGTTTTTATTAATGCCTTAGCGCTATTAGCTTTGGGCGTTATTCCCGGATTAATTGTAGATATTTGCCTGAAGGCGTTTCGATAGCACAGCAATTTAAATTTATACTATAATTATGTTTTAAGTAGTAGGGTGTACTGGCTATGATCGAAGCAAAACAACCGCCGCTGTCACATATTAAGTTAACCTCCCACCCAACCGGGGCTCCAAAAACTGCACCTGAGATTCATTGGGGGGCGTCAGATCCACAACAGCGTGGTCCAGTAATTGGTACAACTACAAATCCAAAATACCACAACGTTATAGGTACCCATGCTGGTTCATATGCGATATATCGGGCTTTAGCTGTGGCAGCGCGCCAGTTAGATCCTAACTATATTCCAGATTTTACTAATACAGCACCAGCAGAAGCTATTGGCCCGCACCCATCTTGGAGTGATCCGCATAAAATTGTGTCGTTAGATCCTTTTGGACATATGGTGACACAGATATTTCAGCAACAAATTGCAGCTGGTATGGATATTCGCCCGACTATTGCGATTACTAAAGCACATATTAATATCCCTGAATTATCGCAAGCAATCCAGGCGGGTCGCTTGCAGCCCGATGGCAATTTATTAAAAGCCAATGGCGAGGTAAAGGTAACTAAAGCAGCAATTGATCCAGTGTGGTACCTGCCAGGAATTGCGGAGCGCTTTGGCTGCGACGAGACAGCACTTCGCTATAGTATATTTGAAAATACTGCAGGTATGTTCCCAGAATTGATAACCCGACCAGATTTATCAGTATTTTTACCGCCTATAGGTGGTACCACAATTTATTTTTTCGGTGATTTAAAGGCTATAAATGATCCCAGTAAAGAGTTAACTTGTAGGGTGCATGACGAATGCAATGGATCCGATGTATTCGGCTCGGATATTTGTACATGTCGGCCATATTTAACACATGGAATTGAATTGTGTATTGAAACTGCACAACGTGGTGGCTGCGGTTTAATTGTTTACAATCGTAAAGAAGGGCGCGCCCTCGGTGAAGTTACTAAATTTTTAGTATATAACGCACGTAAGCGTCAGACCGGTGGTGATACTGCGGATAATTATTTCGTGCGTACCGAGTGTGTAGCTGGAGTGCAGGATATGCGTTTTCAAGAACTAATGCCAGACGTATTAAACTGGCTTGGAATTACCAAAATAGATCGTTTTGTATCTATGAGTAATATAAAATATGATGCCTTAGTCAAACAAGGCATTACTATTAAAGAGAGGGTTCCAATTCCGGCAGGATTAATTCCAGCCGATGCAGCAGTGGAAATGAATGCAAAAAAAGCTGCTGGTTATTTTTCAGATTGTATTCCAGGGAAAGATGAACTTGAAAACACTAAAGGGCGAGACTTATAAGCACCGTTTGCTGTTGGATTATT
Source organism: Gammaproteobacteria bacterium (assembly GCA_020054325.1). Lineage (GTDB taxonomy): Bacteria > Pseudomonadota > Gammaproteobacteria > UBA6186 > Azoamicaceae > JAGVLG01. Next base: position 2,259 of record JAGVLG010000046.1, on the reverse strand, counting down.
TGCGTGATTTAAGCAGTATTCGTAGTAGCTGCAGTACGGTGTTTACATTTGCGCAACAAGATCAACTGCAGTACTTTGCATACCATCCCGAAGAACTAGATGCAGTTGCTGATTATGTTATTACGGTGATGTTACGTCAATATCCACATCTAGATATTCCGATTCATAGTCGCTTACGACATTTAGAAGTTGCCGGAGTAGATCGTCTCAAACTTTTGAATACCAAGGTTTCTTCTGAAAATTATGTTAAAAGCGTTGTTGAATTAATAATAGTTAGTATTTTACTTGATGCTGGTGCAGGGCCAAATTGGCGCTATATGGATCATTTGAGTAGTACCACTCTGCAACGTTCTGAAGGTCTTGCTGCTGCAAGTTTTAATCTCTTTATGCAAGGCTTATTTTCTTCCGATCCTGCAAACTCATGCCAAGTTGATTCGTTAGGGCTGCAAAAAATGCATGCTGATATATTTGCTGCAGGTTTGCAAATTTCTTCTCAGAATAATTTGGTTGGTTTTGAGTCGCGCATAGCCTTATTGCAGCAGCTTGGTATTTGTATTGAGCAACATCCTGAATATTTTGGTAACGATCTACATCCGCGCTTGGGAAATATTGTAGATTATTGGCAATCGCATGTGGTAAATGATTCGTTATCAATGCAGGTTATTTTTAATTCATTACTCGATGCATTTAGTGATATTTGGCCGGGGCGTTACGAGATTGACGACGTAAATCTTGGCGATGTTTGGCCTTATCAATTAAATGAAACTGAATTAAATCCGCGTGGCTTTATTCCATTTCATAAGCTGACTCAATGGCTGTGCTATTCATTAATTGAGCCGTTACAGTTTATGAATATTGATGTTGTTGATACTGATTTGTTAACTGCACTACCAGAATATCGCAATGGTGGTTTGTTGGTAGATTTAAAGTTATTAACCCCTAGAAATAAGGATATGTTCAGGCAAGAGCACAATGTAGGATCAGAATTTATCGTTGAATGGCGTGCGATGACGGTTGCAATCATTGATCACCTTGCCGAAATTATTCGCATCAAGTTAAACTTAACTACTGCAGAGCTGAGCTTAGGACAAATTTTGCAAGGTGGTACCTGGCTGGCAGGCAGGCTAAGTGCGCAACATACCCGCAATGATTTTACACCGCCATTTAAAATTATTAGCGATGGAACAGTTTTTTAACAAAGGTGTTTTATGAAAAATGTAGTAATCGTGCAGCATCCTTTAGTGCAAGATAAATTAACTATTATGCGTAATAAAAATACTGATAGTGGTGTATTTAGAATGCTAATGAATGAAATTAGTCTTTTGTTGTGTTTTGAGGCAACCCGCGATTTAGCCACTACATTAGAAGAAATCGAAACGCCATTTCATTTTCATGGTAAGTTTCCTATGATTAAAAGTAAAGATTTAGCTTTTATTTCGGTATTACGCGCTGGGACTGGGATGTTGGATGGGGCGCTAACCTTAATTCCTACTGCGCCTGTCGGGCATATTGGTTTATACCGCGATCCTAAAAATTATTCAATTATCGAATATTATTTTAAAGTTCCGCAAGATTTAGATGCAAAACAAGTTATAGTGGTGGATCCAATAATTGCCACAGGACATTCAGCTGTGGCTGCCGTATCTCGTATTAAGGAATGTGGTGCAAAAAATATTACAATTCTTGCAATTGTTGCTGCGCCGGAAGGCTTGAAGTATTTTACTGCAGTACATCCCGATGTTAAAATTTTTACCGCAGCAGTTGATGAAAAGCTTGATGCAAATAATTATCTTGTGCCTGGGTTAGGAGATGCTGGGGATCGGTTGTTTGGGACGGCCTGATGCCGCCCCATTGTTGCTTTTGTCCTAGGATTAGATCTTGCCTTTGTTGTTACTTACTACATCTGTATCAGGAATTTCTTTTTGATCTTTGCCTAAATGCTTAACCATGTTGTTTGGAACACCAAGCAAGTGAATTAATGTTGGTACTGAACTATGGTATAGATCAAAAGTAATCATGCCATAAGTTTGTGCAGTAATTAAGACACGTTGTTGCCCAATTTCAGAATCCTTTATCACCACTTGAGAAATTTTGTTCAAAGGAATTGAAAACAGGTTGGTTTTGTCGTAAATGAAGATCCGACGATCGGTTATAACAGCGGCTTTTTCGTAATTATAATAGCTAATAGCTTTATAACCTGTTACTTTTTCGCCGGCAGCTAGCATATCGTGACTATTAATATATGCCATTGCTTTCTTT
>JAGVLG010000068.1 GCA_020054325.1 Gammaproteobacteria bacterium | reverse complement strand
TGCCCTCGGCGCCGCCAATGCCGAACTCCCGCCGCCGACGAGATGTTCCGGTTGCTAGAGTTATTAGGGACGGTGAGGTTAATCCTGAAGCAGATCTAGCGACTGAGGAGAGTGTACCTACTGCCTTAGCCGTATCAAGTAGCAAAAAGAGCAATCAAAGTGGTATGTTTGCTTGGTTTAGGAAAAGACCTGTTGGCGCTACTTCTAGCGAAGCCCAATCGTTAACTGTTGATGCTCGCTCCTTAACTGGATTTTCAATACCTCCTTTGAAGCCATAAGATATATGTCTCGAAGATTGAAGTGCCTCAGTTCTAATATAATTCACAAAATAAGCTATGATTTTCGCAATATGGGAATCATGCGAATGTCTGTGCCTATAAGTAAAATTAAAGTTGTTGCATGATGGGGGATAATTAATTATGAAAGATCGATTTCTAGCTGCAATTCAAAAGCGCGATACAAATTCAGCTTTAGCTATTTTAGCTACACGCCACTCACCGCCAATCGAACAAGACCCGATACCTAATACATTGATTAGGGGTTTTATCGTTACTTTTTTCCTTAATATATTAAAAATAATATTTAACTTTTTGCGCTTGCCATATCAGCAAGGCTCGATGCCAGCGGCTAGTAGCATAGATTCAATAATTAGGGATCCCGATGTTTTGGTTACAGCTGCTTATTATCGACAGATTGCTGTAGTCACAGAATTAATTGCTGCTGGGGCAGATGTTAATGCTACTGGCACTAAATCCCCATTTACCGCACTTAGTGCTGCAGTCCTATCTGGCTCTCTAGAGCTCATAAATATACTACTAGAAAGCGGGGCGTTTGCCGGAGACGTAAAACTAACTTTCGCACAACCGTTAGCATATGCGGTGGTGCAAAGAAATTGTTGTGATCCGTTAAATATTATTCGGGCACTTGTTGCTAATGGTGCTGATGTAAATTCGTTCATGCCACCAAAAAATGGCGAGTGTCATCATTTCACTTGCGGACCAACTTATCATATCGGCACTACGACGGAGTACTTTTACCAAGGAGATTTCGGATATGTAAATATTTTGACCCATGCGGTACTAAATAATCCTAACAACCAATTAGGTGAAGATATTGTTAAATTATTAATTAAACTTGGTGCTAATGTTAACCAGGAATGTAAATTGTTCACTGATAGTTCGTCTAGTATTAAGAAAATGTTTGAAACGGTCAATTTTACCCCGCTTGCAGCAACATTAATGATTGATAATTCAAAAATTGCTAAAGTACTAATTAATGCTGGTGCCAAGGAGCATGAAAGCTTTACAGATAACATGAAATCCGCTTATCTCAACTTACTCTATGAAATTGAAAATGAGAGAAAGCAGGCCGAAGCAGCAGAGCGAGCAACAGCGGCACTATCTACTTTGCAGCAAAGTAAACCTATCCCCGTGCCGTCTGCACCTCCCATGACGCTGAGTCGACGAGGACATATTCCAGTCGCTAGAGTTATTAGGCGCGCTGAGGATAATCCTGAAGCAGATTTAGCAACTGAAGATAATGTACCAAATGCCTTACCTGTATCGAGTAGCAGTAATACTACCAAACTGGCGGTATGTTTGCTTGGTTTATAAGAAAACCAGCTGAAGCTACGTCGGTTGAGGCTCGCCAGTTAACTGGATTTTCAATACCTCCTTTGAAACCATAAGATCTTTGCCAAGGATGGCAATGAATGGCTGTAGGGGTTGCAAGTTCCTTGACATTCCAGCCACAACCGAGTGAAATAAATAAATCACACACAAAGGATGGGTGTATGCCATGTCTATAACTTCACGGATTAATAAATTATTCGCGCTTGCCGCGATATATTCTAGTGAAGTGTTCGGTGATTATACCATTAACATGCCAGTTGGCGTTACTGAAATTAGTCATAAAATTCACCAACTACATATGACAATTTTTTGGATTTGCGTTGTAATTGGCGCAATAGTTTTTAGTGTGATGTTCTATGCAATAATCTTTCATCGTAAATCGATTGGGCATCAAGCCGCGCAATTTCATGAGCATGCTACGATTGAAATAATTTGGACCATAATCCCATTTTTGATTTTAATCGCAATGGCAATCCCAGCTACCAAAACTATATTAGAAATGGATGACATCCGAGATTCAGATCTAACAATTAAAATTACCGGTTATATGTGGCGATGGCATTATGAGTATGTTGGTACTAATGTACAGTTCATGAGTGATTTAGCCACGCCTTATGAACAAGTTATTGATCGAGCTGCAAAAGATGAACATTATCTACGTGAGGTTAACAATCCTTTAGTTTTACCAATTAATAAAAAAGTACGTTTTTTGATGACTGCTAATGATGTAATTCATTCCTGGTGGGTTCCAGAACTTGGAGTAAAAAAAGATGCCATTCCTGGTTTCATCAATGAAACTTGGGCCAGGATCCAGGTGCCAGGTACATACCGTGGCCAATGCGCTGAATTGTGCGGTGCAAGGCATGGTTTCATGCCAATCGTGGTCAAGGCTCTTTCGGAACAAGATTTTGATAAATGGTTAGCTGAACAAACTGCTGCTAAAGCACAAGGATAATTTATGTCGTACGATGCACATGCGCCGCATGGGATTAAACGTTGGCTGTTTTCAACAAACCATAAAGACATTGGCACTCTCTATTTATGGTTCTCTTTCATTATGTTTCTAGTCGGTGGCGCTTCAGCAATGTTAATTCGTGCTGAATTGTTTAAACCAGGTATGACTTTAATATCGCCAGAGCTTTTTAATCAATTAACCACGATGCATGGTTTAATCATGGTTTTTGGTGCAGTCATGCCGGCTTTTGTAGGGTTTGCCAACTGGAATATCCCTTTAATGATCGGGGCACCTGATATGGCATTGCCGCGTATGAATAATTTATCGTTTTGGATTTTACCGTTTGCGTTTACCATGTTGATTAGTACTTTTTTTATGGAAGGTGGGGCGCCAAATTTTGGTTGGACTTTTTATGCACCGCTTTCAACTACTTATGGCCCAAGTAGTACTGATTTTTTTATTTTTTCAGTACATTTGATGGGCATATCCTCGATTATGGGAGCCATAAATATTATTGCAACAATTTTTAATATGCGCGCCCCCGGCATGACTCTTATGAAATTACCTTTATTTTGCTGGACTTGGTTAGTAACCGCATTTTTGTTATTAGCAGTAATGCCAGTATTAGCTGGCGCAGTAACAATGGTATTAGCCGATCGCCACCTAGGTACGAGTTTCTTCAATGCTGCCGGTGGTGGTGATCCGGTGTTATTCCAACATGTATTTTGGTTTTTTGGGCATCCTGAAGTTTACATTATAATTTTACCAGCATTTGGGATTATTTCTGAAATTATCCCTACATTTAGTCGCAAACGTTTATTTGGTTATGTCTCAATGGTCTATGCAGTTATAGCAATTGCATTTTTGTCATTCTTAGTGTGGGCGCATCATATGTTTACCACTGGTATGCCAAACGCTGGGCAATTGTTTTTTATGTATGTAACCATGTTAATTGCTGTACCGACTGGAGTTAAAGTTTTCAACTGGGTCACAACAATGTTTAAAGGCTCCTTAACATTTGAAACCCCAATGCTATTTGCTATTGCTTTTATAGTATTATTCACTTTAGGCGGCTTTACAGGCTTAATGTTATCCATCGCTCCAGCTGATTTTCAGTATCATGATAGCTATTTTGTTGTTGCACATTTCCATTATGTAATGGTAGCTGGTTCGTTAACGGCAATATTTGGGGGGGTATATTATTGGTTGCCAAAATGGACTGGGCATATGTATAGCGAAGTTCTTGGTAAAATTCATTTTTGGTTAACAATTATTTCATTCAATGTAACATTTTTTCCAATGCATTTTGTAGGCTTAGCAGGTATGCCACGGCGCATCCCAGATTACGCGCTACAGTTTACTGATTTTAATCGCATTTCTAGTATAGGATCTTTTGTTTTCGGTTTATCTCAGCTGTTATTTTTATATATTGTCATTAAAACTATTAGGAGTGGTCCGCCTGCAACGGATCAAGTCTGGGAGGGTGCGCATGGCTTAACTTGGCAAATTCCATCACCCGCACCACACCACACATTTACAATACCACCTGTTGTACAAGATGCTCATGGCTAATAATAAACTGCGCTATCTTGCGGTACTATTGTTACTATTATTTAGTGTAGCGGTTTACTTTTGGATCCAGCGGTATGAATTTAGCAACGTCAACAATAAATTTATAAGTATAGTGCTGCTGCTATGTGCCATTGTTTTCACTTTGGTTTATATTTTTATACGACAAGCAAAATTAATACGTAATATACTTTTAAGTATTATTGCGATGAGCGCTTTTGCTTTTTTATTAGTACCATTATATAACGTGTTCTGTGATTTAGCGGATATTAATGGTAAGGTGGATTTAACGGTAAGTGCTGCACCTGGAGTTGCAGTTGACTTATCTCGACAAGTAATAGTCGAGTTTGTGGTTAGCCATAACAAGGAAATGCCATGGATTTTCAAACCAAAACATCATTCGTTAACAGTTCATCCCGGAGAATTAACCGCCACTGCTTATTATGCAAACAATCCTACTAAAGCTACCATGTTTGCCCAGGCAGTGCCGAGTATGACTCCAGCAAAAGCAAGTAGATATTTTAAAAAGGTCGAATGTTTTTGTTTTTCACGCCAAAAGCTCGGCCCCGGTGAGACTGCGCATTTGAATCTAAGGTTTTATTTAGATCCCAATTTACCAAAGGACGTGCAAAGGGTAACTTTGGCATATACTATTTTTGATGTGACTAATTCTGCTGTTACAATGGAGAATCCGCATGGATAATTTTAAGCCATATTATATTCCAGAACCAAGCAAATGGCCTTTGATTGCGGCAGTAGGCTTAGGGACATCGGCGATTGGCGCGGCTACCTGTTTCCACGGTGCTGCATATGGGCCATATATTTTAACTATTGGCATATTTGTGATCATATATATGATGGCAGGTTGGTTTGGTGCAGTTATACGTGAAGATCAGGCTGGAGAATATAGTGCACAAATAGATCGTTCGTTTCGTTGGGGTATGTTTTGGTTTATTTTTTCTGAAATAATGTTTTTTGCTGGATTTTTTGGGGCACTGTTTTATGCGCGTAATTATTCGGTGCCATGGTTAGGTGGCGATGGTGCATTTACCAAATTAGGTACACATCAATTCCTTTGGCCAAATTTTGTGGCAGAATGGCCGTTGCTGATTAATCCAGATCCGAACAAGTTTCCAGAGCCAAACAGCGCAATGCCAGTTTTGTGGATTCCGGTTATTAATACGTTTTTATTACTATCCTCCAGTGTAACTATTACAGTTGCACATCATGCCTTAATAGCGAATAAACGTCGCTTATTGAATATAAGTCTAGCAGCAACAATTATTTTAGGAGTGATGTTTCTCGCTATTCAAGCATATGAATATCATCATGCATACACAGATTTAAATTTAAAATTAACATCTGGTATTTACGGTACTACTTTCTTTGTACTTACTGGTTTTCATGGCGCTCATGTTACGATTGGTACCATCATGTTAATCACAATGCTAGCACGTTGTGTCTGTGGGCACTTTACGCCGCAAAACCATTTTGGTTTCCAAGCAACTGCATGGTATTGGCATTTTGTAGATGTGGTTTGGCTGTGCTTGTTTATTTATGTTTATATATTACCAATTAAATGATACTTAACGTTTAGTCTTATCTGTTTTTGGTTTCTCAGCGCGAGGATTTTTGGTTTGGATAGGATTATTAGATTTTAAAATATCTATTTTGCCTTGCTCGTATGCACGATCGATAAAAATTTTACCTTGCTCAACCCCATAATTTATTGCTAAATCTTCTTTATCAAAACTCTCGTCTAAATTCAAAGTTTTTATAAAATCATTTTGTGAATAATGTAATTCAACATTAACTATTATTTGGAAACGTGTAGGATTATCCGCCATTGTATAGGTATAATAATTTATGGCGCAACCACGATAGTTTACTGTACCTTCTGTACCTAGATATGCTTTAGCTGTATTTATCATTAGTAGTGCTCAAATATAATATCTTCATATTTCTAGTATAGGTATTAGGGTGGCTATAAGTGGTGATTATGCTATAAAATTTATGTTATTGTTGTATATGAAATTATACTAAACTACAGTAATATTTTGATCTAGACCATTTTTTTATACAGTATTTCAGGAACACACTTATGAAGGCTATAATTCTAGCAGCTGGCAAGGGTACTAGAATGTTACCCCTTACTGAGAAGACGCCAAAACCGCTTTTAAAGGTCGCTGGTGAGCCGCTAATTAATCACCACCTTCATACTTTAGCGCGCTGTGGTATAACCGAAGTAATTATTAATACTTGTTACTTAGGGGAACAGATAGTTGCAGAAATAGGAAATGGGGCGAGTTTTGGCTTAGATGTCCATTATTCAGTTGAAGAGCAATTATTGGAAACTGGTGGTGGCATAGTTAAGGCATTATCATGGCTAGGAACGGCACCTTTTTTGGTTATAAGTGCTGATATTTATACAGCCTTTCCTTTAAATACTTTACCATGTGAACCAAAGGGTTTAGCTCATTTAGTACTGGTAGATAATCCTAATTACAAAATGCAAGGCGACTTTGGTTTGGACAACGACCGAGTACTAATAAATTCAAGTGCAACTTATACTTATGCGAACATAGGGGTGTATCGCCCAGAATTCTTTGCAAAAGCACCACACTCGGCATTTCCGTTGGGGCAATTATTACGCCAACATGTTGCTGCTGGGTTAATAACCGGACAATATTATACTGGGTTATGGCATAATGTTGGTACACCAGAAGACTTAGAGTTAGTGAATACAGCAGCTTATGATTTACGAGGTTAGTAGTGAGAGTATATTTGCTGCGCTTAGTGGTATTGTTGAGTATTTGTTATACCAATAATTGCTTTGCACGGTATGCTATTTCTACTGCGCTAGGTGTTGGCGCTAACCAGACGAAAATCTATCGGCTCAATGTACAAAAAGAGTGGCCTTGTCCGTGTATTACCGCCAACAATCGTAAAGTAGATGGCTATTGGGAATTGGCTGTAGCTCGTATTAATGCGACTGGAGTATATCAACCTCCTAATACGCCAAATGTACAAGTAGGATCAGGATCAGTCGTTGTAAGATTTAAGCCGCAAATCTTAAGATGCATGTATTTTGATCTTGGCGTTGGCTTGGCTTATTTTAGCAAACAAAGTATTGCGATGCGACGTTTAGGTTCAAATGTGCTATTTGAAGATCGATTTGGATTAGGGTTTTTGTTTGGCAAATGTAAGCAATTCGAGCTTGGATATAGAATTATACATTATTCTAATGCATACTTTGCTTCTGTAAATAATGGTTTGAATTTACAAATGTTAATATTAGGTTATTGGTTTTAAGTATGAATAAATTAATTATTGCCCCATCAATTTTGTCGGCAGACTTGGCAAATTTAGGGGCTGATGTAAAAGCGGCATTAGACGCTGGTTGCGACTGGATCCATTTTGATGTTATGGATAATCATTATGTTCCGAACTTAACTTTTGGTCCAGATATTTGCAGAGCATTACGCAATTATGGAATCACAGCTCCAATCGATGTGCATTTAATGATTAAACCGGTAGATGGCTTGATTCCAGCATTTGCAAAAGCTGGCGCAACTTCAATAAGTTTTCATCCCGATGCAACATCAAATATAGACGCTACAATTAATTTGATAAAGCAGCATGGCTGTCAAGTTGGTGTGGTTTTTAATCCGGCAGTGCCATTGGATTTATTATCAAGTTTAAAAGGTAAGATTGATTTGGTATTATTAATGTCAGTCAACCCTGGATTTGGCGGACAATCTTTCATGCCACATGTGTTAGAAAAAGCACAACAAGCCCGGGCTATTTTAGATCTATGGCAAGATGGTACGCGTTTACAAATGGACGGTGGTATCAACAAAGATAATATTGCCGCGGTTCTAAAAAGCGGTGTAGATACAGTAGTAGCAGGATCAGCAATTTTTGGATACCCCAACAAAAATTATATTGCAGCGGTAAATAGTTTAAGAGTATAGGTAAAAATTATGGAAGATTTATTATTATTGGATCAACAGTTAAGCACTGAAGAGCGTATGATCCGCGATACCCTACATAAATTTGTACAGACAGATGTTGTGCCGGGAATGGCTCAAGCGTATGAACAAGCAACTTTTCCAATGCAAATAATTCCAAAACTAGCGAGTTTAGGTTTGTTCGGTATGACTTTGCCGACAGAGTATGGTGGTGCGGCTGCTAGCTATGTTGCTTATGGATTGGCGTGTCAAGAATTGGAGCGTGGCGATAGTGGCATGCGTAGTTTTGTTTCTGTGCAAAGTTCTTTGTGTATGTATCCAATTTTTGCATTTGGCTCAGAGGAGCAACGCCGAAAATGGCTGCCGGATATGGCACAGGGTAAAATTATTGGTTGCTTTGGACTAACTGAATCAAACTCAGGCTCTGATCCAGCGAGTATGCAAACTAATGCCAAAAAGGTTGCCAATGGCTGGGAATTAAATGGTAGTAAAATGTGGATTACAAATGCAACTATTGCTGACATTGCGATTGTATGGGCGACTACTAGCGATGGCATACAAGGTTTCATAGTTGAGAAAGGCTTTGCTGGATTTAAAGCTGTAGAAATTAAGCATAAAATGTCGTTACGTGCTTCAATAACCGGCGAAATCATATTACAAAATTGTATTGTGCCAGAAAGCAATCGCTTACCTAATACTAAAGGGTTACCATCAGCCTTAGATTGTTTAACCCAGGCTCGTTATGGAATTGCTTGGGGTACTATCGGAGCTGCTATGGCATGTTTTGATGCTGCATTGGATTATTGTAAAACAAGGGAACAATTTGATAAGCCTTTAGCTAGTTTTCAATTAGTACAAAAAGATTTAGTAGACATGTTTAATGAGATCCTAAAAGCACAGTGTTTAAATTTACAAATTGGGCGTTTAAAAGACGCTAAACAAGGCAACTTTGTAATGGCGTCGTTAGCGAAAATGAATGCCAGTGCCCAAGCATTAAAGATTGCACGACAGGCAAGAAATTTATTAGGCGCCAACGGCATCAGTTTAGAATATCCGATAATTCGGCATATGCAAAATTTAGAGGCTGTCTTCACTTATGAAGGCACTGATAATATTCATCACTTAATTGTGGGAAAACATTTGACGGGATTGAACGCTTTTGTCTAATTTAACTGGAGTTTTATTATTAAATCTAGGCACACCACAGCATCATAACGTTGCGGCGGTACGACGTTATTTGCGACAGTTTTTAACTGATCCGCGTGTAATTGAATTACCCGGCATATTACGTTGGTTTTTAGTGCATGGTATTATTGCGCCATTTAGGGCTAAACAAAGTGCACATGCTTACAAGAAAATTTGGCGTGAGGAAGGTTCGCCATTATTATTATATTCAGAGGCAATTCGTATTGAGCTAGAGCAACATTTAGGATCAAATTATGTAGTTGCTTTAGGGATGCGCTATGGTAAGCCAAATATCGCAACTGCAGTACAGCAACTACATAAAGCACAGGTGCAACAAATTGTGGTATTACCTTTGTTTCCACAATATGCTTCAGCTGCAACTGGATCAGCATTGCAACAAGCTTTACAGACGATTGCACGCTATAAGGTTATACCCAATTTGCAGGTTATTAAAGACTTTTTCCAAAATAGATATTATATAAATGCATTGGCAACTAGTATTTTGCCATTTATACATAAAGATTATGATTTTATATTAATGAGTTACCATGGTTTGCCAGAGCGACAAATGGTTCATCAAGAATATACTAATTGTAATATGCAAGAAGCTTGTCCGGCAATAAACGAGTATAATCGCAACTGTTACCGGGCACAATGTTATCAAACATCCCGCTTATTAGCGCAGAATTTGGGAATTAGCGCAGATAAGTGGGGCGTGGCATTTCAATCGCGCTTAGGCAAATTACCTTGGATCCAACCCTATACCGATGATATATTGCAAAATTTACGGCAACGCGGCGTTACTAAATTAGTAGTATGTTGTCCTTCGTTTGTAGCAGATTGCCTGGAAACATTAGAAGAGATTGGGATCCGCGCCAGGGCACAATGGCAAAGCCTTGGCGGCGCGGAATTTACTTTAGTTCCGTGTCTGAATTCTAGTCCACAATTTATTTCAGCCTTAGCTAAAATTATTGTCTAATTGCAACCTTAACTGGAAAGTTTTCCAATTCGCCTTCCCTAAACACTTCTAAATTGTAGGTTTTTTCAGGTTCTAAACTAGAAATTAATCTTAAAGTTTGGTTAATATCTTGGGTCGCAACATTATTAATTTTGGTAATAATATCCCCTGGTAAAATTCCTGCTATTTGTGCTGGGCTATTACGTAAAGTATCTTGGACATAAACGCCAGTAGTTGCCTCATATTTTAAATATGCCCGAGTTTCAGCAGAAATTTCTGTAAGTTGCGCTCCAATCCAACCGCGGGTAATCGTGCCATGCTGGATCATTTCAGAAGCAACTTGTTTTGCAGTATCTACTGGAATAGCAAAACCTATGCCAGAAGATGAAAAGACATTTGCTAATATAGCTGTGTTTACTCCCACTAAATGCCCATTAACATCAATTAATGCTCCCCCGGAATTACCAAGGTTAATGGTAGCATCTGTTTGGATCAAATCACCTGCCAAAATACTGTATTCTGGAGTGCTTTCCGGTAATGCCTGCAAGGTGCCTAAAGCGCTAACAATACCTTGTGTCACGGTATTTCTTAAACCAAACGGGCTTCCGATTGCAAGTACCACATCGCCTACTTGTAAATCTGCTGATGTACCAAATTTAATAACAGGTAGCTCGGTAAGATTGATCTTTAAAACTGCTAAATCTGTTTGTGGATCTGTACCTATAACTTTTGCCACTGAATTGCGACCATCTGGTAACGATACAGTTATGTCTTGAGTGCTTTCAATAACATGATAGTTAGTTAATACGTGGCCTTGAGAATCAATAATAATTCCAGAGCCTAAGCCTTGTTGTTTGGGCGCACCCTTAGTAGTGTGAATATTAACTACTGCGGGGGCTGCACTTTGGATTGCGCTTGCAAATGAATTCGGATATTTACTTGCTATATATGACTCTTCAACATTGAAGCTTTTTTTAGATGTGAAGTGCGAATATAAAAACCAAGCAGCAGCAATGAATAATACCGCCAGAGTTATATAAACAACTTTGTTGAGGCGAAATACTTTATATTCCATCTTTGATTCTCCTTGAACTAATCCAAGTATAGCATTCTCTTTAAAACCGAAAATAATACTTTTAGTGATACCTATCATACTTAAAGAGAATGAAATAGTTTGACAATTTGCTTCTGTTATATTCAAATGTTAGATATATAATTAATGTAATTAACAAAAAAGTGGGGTGGGGTATGGAAGGCTTGGCATATTTTGCAATAATCATAGTGGCCTTGGCCATAACGGTTGCGTTTATGGCGGTTAAACAAGTGCCACAGGGCCAAGAATGGACTGTGGAACGTTTCGGACGTTATATCACTACTTTACGTCCTGGTTTATCGCTAATTATTCCATTCGTTGATCGTATTGGCTATAGATTGATAATGATGGAACAGGTATTAGATATCGATTCTCAAACTGTAATTAGTAAAGATAACGCCATGGTTACAGTTGATGGTGTAGTTTTCTTCCAAATGATAGATGCTGCTAGGGCGGCATATGAGGTAAATGATCTGATCCGTGCTATTCGTAATTTAACTATTACTAATATACGTACTGTATTAGGATCTTTAGTTCTTGATGAAATGTTATCGCAACGCGATCAAATTAATGGTCGGTTATTATCCGTTATTGATGAGGCAACTACTCCTTGGGGGGTTAAAGTTACGCGTATTGAAATAAAAGATATTTCTCCGCCCCGCGATTTAGTTGAATCGATGGCAGCTCAAATGAAAGCAGAGCGTATGAAACGTGCTGTTATCTTGGAAGCTGAGGGTGTGAAACAAGCGCAAATATTAAAAGCAGAGGGCACGAAGGAAGCTGCGTTTCGT
>JAGVLG010000103.1 GCA_020054325.1 Gammaproteobacteria bacterium | reverse complement strand
TTCTACAAATGGGTTTCGGAAGTCTTTTGGGTGGAGCGAGGACGTAATGGCGGACATTTTAGATAGTTGGATTAACAACTGTTCATGAAATCGCCCTAAGCAAAAATCCAATCGCTTTTTGATTCGATATCTGGAACATCTGAACAATGTTCTTGCGATTCATCGATTGCATCCTTAATTCTTTTTACTAGCTGAAATCTTACTTTCTCATCACAATTATGAAAATAGACCTCAGTCCCCAACATATCAGGCATTGCAACAAAATTGTTAAATGAACGTGATAAATCATGTAGCATGCTAAAATCGACACTACCGTCTAAATCATATGAGAAACCTTCGTAGCAATTTTTGCCGCTAATACCAAAACGATGTGACAAAAAAGTATCTGCTAGTATACGTTGCCCAATCTTGTAAACCAATTTGTAGTTATCAGAGTCGGAATCGTTGGGTACAGGTAAAGCTGCTAACAAACCTGAGCTTTTGCATGCCATCTCAACAAGATCCCCATATTCATTAATGTTTATACCACTATTTACGAATGCATAAATAGCAGTTGCAAGTGTACTGAAATCACGCTTGCTAACCTCAGGTAAATTATACAACTCCACAAGCAAAAACTGCGAATCAGGAATATTTAATTTTTTGAAAATTGCAGCATGCATCGCAATTTCTATCTTTAAATTTAAATTAATCCAACAAAATGGTCGCATTGAGTTATATACTTTAATCAAACATAAGTATAATTCTGCATCGTTTTTTGCACGAATTGCTTTAATAAGCTCAGACAAATGTTTTGGCTGTAACGTAAATAGTTCATTCACGTTTAGGGGTGTTGTATCAGAACTCAGCGCTTCCTTATAAAATTGTGCCTGGTTTCGCAATAATTCGGCTATTACCAAGTGATTAGCTGTAATAACTGCAAGATTCATATACGTAGCCCATGCTATTGCCGTGTAAGTATCTCCAGAAAAACGTGGGAGATCAAACATATCCAGGCCAAAATATCCACTTACTTCTTTTATTACCTCCGAGTTTGCGTTTACATCACAATTAAGGAAAATATTTTCATTAAATATGTGAACTATATTTAAAAACAAATATAAGCGAGCCAAACTATTATTCTTACTTTCTAGTATTACCAAAAATTCTTGTAGGCGCTCACTTGAAAATCCAATTAACAATGATAAAAGTGCTATATTTCGCTTAACATATAGCATTGAAGTGTATTGATACAACTCATTAATATATTTAGCAAGTTGCATATGATCTTTGCTAAAAAACGCCAGACGTATATTGCTTGCGAGTTCTATTCCAATAACTCTTGACATTTTAAAATCTAAGTTATCTTGCGCCGAAAGATTATTAGAAATCCCAAGCCATCTGGGAGGGTTGTAACGCAATATGCCAACATTATTTAAGATGCTTTCATAGTACGCATTACCTAACATAAACTCAGCAATGAATATCTCTTTAAACTGTTGTTCCGAAATATATGGCATAAGCATAAGCAGATGCTGCGAAACACTTGGACTAGCAATAGATATAGGTACATGTGCCGCATAATTGGAGCAGCATAATGCTGCGCACTTATCTAACTTATTAAAGAAATCCGCTTTGCTTTCAGGAAGATCGACACTATCAGAAACCACCGCAAGAGTTAACAAACGCAGCAATTCAAACTTAGGCTCCAAAGGTTGGGCAATGTCGAAATTTTTGGCAAATTTCTGTAGGTCTATATTAGTAGCTACCAAAATAGCAGCATAAATTTCTCGTTTAAATTCATGATAACTTTTATTTGCAGCAATGTACCCTAACAAAAATTTATAATTGTTATGCTGCAAGCAAATAAGTCGCTCTAGCGCCAACACTAAATAAATTTTTCTGTCGTCTTCAGTAATTTGTTCATCATAAATTGCGTCCAGCATAAAATCTAGTATTGCAGCACGATAATCAAGGTTACCTGCAGTTGTAAGCGATAATACTTTAACATGACAAAGCGCCACACAATACCCAAATATTGCCGCGTGATTTTGTTCTTGTTTCGCTAGCATCAGTGCACTTATGTGTTGTTGAATTGTTGTTGATACATCTCTAACCGAAGCAACAATGATTCTAGCAACATGTCTAAGTATATGCTCGAAGTCACGCATAGCAGCAACAGAGTTTTGATTGTCTTCACTTTTAGTGACGGCTAATACAGTGCTTTTTTCTTGCTGATTAGACAGATCTAATGCAAATTTTGGTTTAAAAACTTGGGTTTCATTTCCCATACCAAGCTCAATATAAACGGCTTGCATAAAATCATTTAAATTGCGCGGGGCGCCATAGAATTTGCTAAACTGTAAAAAGAAAGTTTGTAATGCTGCCTCAATAATAATTTTATATTGTTGTGCTGTAGGTTCAACATTAAAATTTGTGATAGAAAACAAGAGTTCAGCCAATAAACGTTTATTCACTATCGCAGCTAAAAATTCTAGCATTTCGCGATTTCTGTTAGCATCCGCCAGCATTTTACACTGTTGCATGATATATTTAATTATAGCTAAAGCCTTTTTAGCATCATCTTCTTGGCCAATAGTAAAGCAGGCATCTAATGCACACGAACATACCATGATTTTTTGTTTTATACTCAAAGATTCTAGACTATGTGTCGCGTTAAAATCAAAGCCGTATTTGTCTAGAATCTTACGAGTAATATTAGCAGTAAAATGTTGCTTTTCAGGATCTTCTGCCCGGTAGCATTTTGCACTATCCACTTTAACTTCGACTTTTTGTACAACTAATAGTTCTTTAGCAAACATGGGAACATTAGGATCAGTAATCTGATAGATATGATTTAATTTGTCTTCGGGGAATATTGTTGGGAGGACATCTACATTTTCTTGAAGATACTTAATAAAACTTTCTAGGTTTGCGAAAGCTTTGTCCATATCACCTAATATTAACCCTATATATGCCTCTTCGTATGCTGCAAGAGGTTGCAAACTATATTCAGCAATTGTCTGTTGCAACGCAGCTTTATATAGTGCTCTTCGTTCTGTCAGCTTATCATGAATTGTTAAATCCAAAGCAAAACCATTCTCTATAATTAATGTGGTATAAATTTGTAATATTGCGTTTATAAATTTCGATTGTTGGCTTGCTGTAATTGCAGGAGTTGCATTTTTTACAATTAATTCTAACAATTTTAAAAAATTAAAGGCGGTTTCACTCTCAATACCGAATAACTCGGCCATTAAATCCAAATTTTTGAAATCGATGTTTTTTTCAAGCAACAAAGAAATTAAAAAGTATAGTGCATCTGAAATTTCTTTATAATCAGATTTAACTATATTAAGCACAATCTTTGTTTTGACTATAAAAACTTGTTTATGTATACGAACTCTATCTTTGGCAGCTATTGCATCTACATATTCGCTATATACTTCTTTAAAATGTGGCAGCTGCATAGCGACATTTTCTTGCTGTAACATTTCTAAAACTTGATTAAAAAATGGCAGCATTGCCTCATAAGAAATTTCATCATTTTGTCTAACAGAGTTGGAATCTGTAACTTCTTTGTCAAGATCTATGCTACATAAAATTACATTTGCTAGTAGCACATAATCTTCTTCCTGAATCATTGTGAATAATAACTTATTGGACACCACTAAATTTTTTGCTAGCAAAATCGAAATTGCGTCGAACTTTGTCTTACCGAATTTCTTAACAAGCTCTAATACTGATTTAACATATGTTGCTACTACTCTTGGCTGGTTATTTTTTAGACTACGATACAAAAGCATCTGTAAGCTGCTATTATAGAATTCTAGAGACTCATACCTATCATTTGAAATCAACTCATCTACTATTTTTAGTTCTTTTAATAATTTTTCTTCGCCATAAGTAGGCTCTACGAATGCAGTATGAGGCATTTGGATACTCCATAAAATAGCTATTTCTATATTAGTTAGCAACTTTAATACTTTTACGAGCAAATAGCAACTATAAGTAAGGGGTTTTATGGGGTTTTGGCTATGTGGATAAATCGTGTTACTACACGTAAAACATTCAGCCCAGACGGATTATTCTATTACTCAACTCTTTAGCAACCGCAGGATCAACAAAACCAAAATGGCTGACATGCATAAATTCTACATCTGGAATATACTGTTTCCAAAATTTTAAAGCGTCTTGCTCAGTAACAGCGTTATAAGGCTGGTATTGATGATCAGTAAATCCAATGTAAAATACTGAATGAATAGGTTGCTGTTGTAGGATTAAAAGAGCTTGCTCTATACTTTGATTATTCCATTCAATAATCGAGTTTAAACTTTTATCAAAGGTTTTATGATTCTGTACTAATGGCACATATGCTTGCCTAACGCTTGATTTAAGATGCTCATTGTCATTTTTAATTAAAATTTCTACAAAGTCGGCCACATTAGGCACAAACTTGGTATTGTATAAAATATGAGTATCTAATAAAACTAACCTTTTAATATTTGATGTGCACCGCGTTTAGTAGACACTTCCCCTTACAAACTGCAGCTTAACTCAAATTGCTCAGGTGATTTATAACCCAAGTATGAATGTCTGC
>JAGVLG010000014.1 GCA_020054325.1 Gammaproteobacteria bacterium | reverse complement strand
TTTGATTTGGTAATCATTTGCATCTCCTTTAAAAGCTTAATTAATAGCTTGCCGGAAATGCAGGAGAATTAAAATGTGTGTGCGCCTGAACGCTTACGAATGTTTAATAATCCAATCTTTAAATTCATGTAAAATTTGTTCAATTTTAATGTATTTTTGTTGACGTTGTGGCACAACAATTTCTAAGCCTGTCTGTGGCAAAATTCTAAGATTAACGCGCTTGGCTTTTTTGCTAATACGTAGGGTGTATGGCGGCGGCCATGCTAAAATCTCGCTTTCAGACAAATTGATTTATCCTTCTAATAATTTTAAGGTATACTCTTGCTCGATATATCCGATCAATAATTGGGTATTCATACAATTATACCCATAAGGATTTAAATTTGTATACGCTATTACGTTATCTATATAGCTTGGTTCTGACATTGGCACTGCCATTAATTTTTCTAAGGCTATTTATTCGTTCCTTAAAGGTACCATCTTATCGTAGGCGTTGGTTAGAGCGTTTTGGAATTGTTGCCAAACAAACCCCAAGTGGTGGGGTTTGGATCCATGCAGTCTCGGTAGGCGAGGTGGTTGCCGCTGTGCCTTTAATTAGTGCATTACTGGCAAGTTACCCTGATTTACCATTAACAATCACTACCACTACACCTACAGGTTCGCAGCGCTTGCAGCAAGCTTTGGGCGAGAAAATTACACACATGTATATGCCATATGATTTATCTTGGGCGTTACAAGATGTATTTAAAAAAATCCGCCCTAAGTTAATTGTACTCATGGAAACCGAATTATGGCCGAATTTATTATACAAATGTCAGCAGCAACAAATACCCGTGATTATTGCCAATGGGCGGATTTCCGATAGATCATTAATCGGTTACCATAAAATAAAAGTATTTGTGGCGCACATGTTGCAACAAGTAACCATGGTATTAGCGCAATCGCAACAAGATGGTGAACGCTTTATGCAACTTGGTCTAGATCCAACTAAATTACAAGTTACTGGTAATTTGAAATTCGATGTACAGGTTCCTATACAGCAACAACAATTTGGGTTGGCACTTAAAGGTAGTTTACAAAACCGCCAGGTTTGGGTTGCTGCTAGTACCCATTTAGGAGAGGAAATTATTATATTGCAGTCTTTTCAGGAGTTACGCAAGAAATGGCCGGATTTATTATTAATACTAGTGCCGCGCCATCCGAATCGATTTGATGAAGTAGCCAGAATATTAGAACAATTCAATTTAACATATGTGCGCCGCAGCAATAATGTACCGTGTCTACATACAACTGCAGTGCTGCTTGGCGATACGATGGGCGAATTAAATATATTTTATGCGGCAGCAGATTTTGCATTCGTGGGTGGTAGTTTGGTTCCAGTTGGTGGGCATAATTTGTTAGAGCCGGCAGCTGCGGGCATTGGAATTATGACTGGTCCACAAGTTAGTAATTTTAAAGAGATTACAGATAAGCTGCTAGAAAATCAGGCTGCCGTTGTGGTACACAATAAACCCGAGATAGTAGAACAGGTTAATAATTGGTTAGCGAATCCAACGCAACTGCAGCAATGTGGTGCAAACGCTTTACAAGTAATTGAAGCAAATCGTGGTGCTACTGGTAAAGTAATACTCAAGTTGTCTGCTTATCTTGGTCAGTCGCTGGGCCTTGCTTAGGGGCGGGTACAAGCCAGCCATTGATTATATTTACATCCTCTAATTGCAAAACGCCACTAAAACGCTTCAAAGTAATACTTGCTACGATATAGTCATAACGTGCTTTGGAAAGGTTACTCATGGCGCGCAATAAATCGGTTTGCGAATTCAAAACATCAACGATTGTTCTAGTACCTACTTCAAAAGCAGCGGTAGTTGCATCCAGAGCACTTTTGCTAGAAATCACAGATTGCTGTAATGCCTTAATTTGGCTTATTTGAGTAAGCACTCCACGATACGCCTGGCGGATGTTACTAATAACTTGGCGCTCGACATTTAATGCTTGCTGCACTGCAATTTCGTATTGATGCATTGCTTGGGAAGTTTTAGAAATAATACTACCACCACTAAATATTGGTAAATTCATGGTAAATGTTATTGAGTTCGCATGGCCTTTAGCAGGTAATGGCGGCGCAGTTTTACCACGTGTTATGGCGCCATCGGCTTGGACAGTTGGGTAATTGGCAGCGCGTTGAATTTGGATGTCCTTTTTAGCAGACTCGGCATCAAAACGTTTCGATTGTAATGCATAGTTTTGTTTTACAGCATTTCTTACCCAAAATTCAATGTCATCTGGGATCGGTGCATGCAAAATAATATTAGATCTTAACAAGCTTATGTTTTTGGCGGGTACTCCAGTAATTTCACCCATGATTTCTTTCTGGTTATAAACTTCGTATTCAGCAGCAATTTCTTGGGCTTTAGCACTGTCAAATTTTGCTTGGGCTTCATTAACGTCAGTAATTGCGATTACACCTGCGTCAAATTTTTGTTGCGTTTCTTCCAAGCTGCGTGCGAATGCTTTACGCTCTGCAATTGTAAAACTTAAGTCATCGAGTGCTTTCAATATTTTAAAATATTGGGTTACTACCCGTAATACTAAATCCTGGAAAGAGTCTTCATAGTTTGCAATGGCAGCCTTAATTTTGTAATCAGCCTGACGATATGTTTGCCAGTTTGCGATGTTGAATAATTGCTGTGAAATGCTCAAGCCAACGTTAAAAGTATTATAATTAAGCAGGGTAGCATTATCAGTGGCATTGTAGTTGGTCAAGGCTGTACCGCTTACAGTTGGTAGTAACCCAGCACGAGCTTGCGGTAACACTTCTAATGTGGCTAATTCAGTTTCGCGCGCCTGAGCTAAGGTAGTATCAGTTTGCAGTGCTAAGTTCATGATCTCGGCCAAATCTTCAGCATAGCAAGCGAAGCATGCTAGCCATAAGATGCCAATAGCCTGTAGTTTTTTAGAACTCAAACATAGATGCATTAAAAGTATCCTTTAGAGGCGGTACCATAGTTTCAAATAAAATAGATCTGAGCCATTCCTCTTCTTTTATTCTAGTAAAAATACAGGCTTGCATCACGGGTTCTTGGCCAACAACAGCAAATAAACAACCACCGAGTTTTACTTGATTTAATATTGATTTTGGTAATTGACTAACTGATCCGTTCAAGACCACAGTATCAAATCCTTTACTGCCTTTTAAAGTAACAAAAGCGTCACCATAAATAATCTCGACATTACGCAACCCTAGCGCTTGAATTTTTTTGTTAGCTTGCAGCGCTAATTGTTTATTTTCTTCAATACTAGTGACGCTATGGCCAGCTAAAGCTAGCAAAGCGGTTAAATAGCCGGAACCAGTACCTATTTCTAAAATGTCTTCATTACCTTTAAGTCTTAAAGCGCTAAGAATTTTGCCAATCATACTCGGGCTTAACATGATTTGATGATTGTCTATGGGAATTTCAGTTTCAGCAAAGGCTAATGCTTTGTATTCTGCTGGTACAAAGATTTCACGTGGGCACGAGCTCAGGATTGTTAATATTCTAGTATCAATTACATTCCAGCTACGAATTTGGCGCTGAACCATGTTGGCGCGAGCTGCTTCAATATCGATTTTCATATAATAAGACTAAGTGGCGTATCGAGAAAATGCAAACTTGGCTATATGAGTTAAAATATGTGAGTATAGTGTAATGTAGATAATGAGCCTGGAGAGGTGATATGTTTCTTAACAAAAAGTTTATAATTGCTTTGTTGCTTGCCTTGGCAAGCATGGCTCATGCCGATGGATGTTTTGATAATACCCTATATAGCATCGGTGGTGAAATGAGTATTTTGAATAGAACAGCTTACTCATCCGCCAATACAAATGATCTAAATAATTTTAAGGCCTCAAATAGCGATAGTGAGTTAGTTATTCGAAAAAATAAATTGGGTTTCAGTGGTTTCGTACAAGCACGTTTCAATCAATGGGTTGGCATTGAGGCTGGTTATGGCATAATCTTGAAAGTTACCGGCACCGCACAAGGTGGCAATAGTGCCTATAACAAGATAAGTATTCCTTACCTAGATTTAATTGGTTTTATGTCAGTAGCAGAGCGCGTAGATCTAATTGGTGAGGTTGGGGTTGCTTACATGAAAAGTGATGCAAATGTTTCAAATGTAGTTTTTTATGATCTAAATAGCTTAAATAGCCCTAAAGTTGGTTTTCGCGCTGGTGCCGGAGCGATGTTTCTTATAACTGGCAACTGGGCTACAAGAATTATATTGCGTTATATAGAAGGTAACAAAGCGTTTTTAAAGAGTGATACGCAATTAGCACTTGGTATCCAATACACATTCTAAGTGGTACAAAACATGTCTAGTAGAAAATATACTGCTGAATCCATAGAGGTTTTAAGCGGACTTGAGCCTGTACGGAAACGTCCTGGTATGTATACCGATACTACGCGCCCAAATCATTTGGCGCAGGAAGTAATTGATAATAGTGTTGATGAGGCAATCGGTGGTTTTGCAAATCGGATTGAAGTCACGTTACATAAGGATGGTTCGGTTGAAGTAACGGACAATGGCCGCGGTATGCCGGTTGATATTCATCCAGAACATAAGGTGCCAGGAGTCGAATTAATTTTAACTCGGCTACACTCTGGAGCTAAATTTAGTTCTAAAGATTATCGCTTTTCTGGTGGCTTACATGGTGTAGGGGTCTCGGTTGTTAATGCATTATCTAAACGCTTAGAAGTGTTTATTAAACGCGATGGCTTTATTTGGACTATGGATTTTGAACAGGGTGAGCGCGTTAATAAGCTTAAAAAACTGGATAAAATTGCTGCCAATGAAACAGGAACGACGGTGCGTTTCTGGCCTGAACCGAAATATTTTGATACTCCAAAGATACTAGCTACAAAATTAAAAGAATTATTACAAGCTAAAGCCGTTTTGTGCCCAGGATTAACGGTTGTTTACCATGATCTTACTGGTAAAGAACCGGAGGATGCCGAGTGGTGTTACGCAGATGGTTTGACTAATTATTTACTCGAGCACATTCAAAGTGCGGTAATTTACCCACCGGAGCCATTTACCGGGGTTATGTTAGGTGATACTGAAGAAGTAAGCTGGGCGGTATTATGGGTGCCAGAACAACCTGAAGTTTTCCAAGAAAGTTACGTAAACCTAGTGCCAACCCCCCAAGGAGGGACACACGTAAATGGGCTACGTACAGGTTTATTGGATGCAATGCGCGAGTTTTGTGAACTGCATAATTTATTACCGCGGGGTTTAAAATTAACGCCGGATGATGTTTGTAGTAACATAAATTTTGTATTGTCTCTAAAAATGCAAGAAGTACAATTTTCTGGACAAACTAAAGAACGTTTATCCTCGCGTCAATCAGCGGCCTTTGTAGCTGGTGTTGTGAAGGATTCATTTAGTTTATGGTTAAATCAGCATGTGCAAGAAGGTACGCAATTAGCTGAATACATCATTGAAATCGCACAGCAGCGCTTAAAAGCTGACAAGCAAGTTACTCGTAAGAAAGTTACTTCTGGTCCGGCTTTACCAGGAAAATTAGCTGACTGTACTTGTAATGATGTAAGACGCGGCGAATTATTTTTAGTAGAGGGTGATTCTGCTGGTGGTTCAGCTAAACAAGCGCGCGATCGTGAATTTCAAGCGATTATGCCGTTACGCGGTAAAATTTTAAATACCTGGGAAGTAGAATCATCTCAAGTATTAGCATCCAAAGAGGTGCATGATATTGCTGTAGCAATAGGAGTTGATCCGGGCTCTTCCGACCTTGAAAAATTACGTTATGGTAAAGTATGTATCCTTGCAGACGCTGATTCTGATGGGTTGCATATTGCTACTTTGTTATGTGCATTATTTGTTAAACATTTTCGTCCAGTGGTAGCTGCTGGTCATGTGTTTGTAGCAATGCCGCCATTATTTCGTATTGATATTGGCAAAGAGGTGTACTACGCCTTGGATGAAGATGAAAAGCAAGGGATATTAGATCGTATCCATGCGGAAAAGATCAAAGGCAAAATAAATGTGCAGCGTTTTAAAGGGTTAGGTGAAATGAACCCGGAGCAGTTGCGTGTTACTACTATGGCACCAGATACCCGGCGTTTAGTGCGCTTAACGCTTGAAGACAATAATGATGCCGAGAATATTTTAGATATGTTATTAGCAAAGAAACGCGCTAATGATCGTAAAAATTGGTTAGAACAAAAAGGTAATTTAGCAAGTATATGAAGACTATTGCGGATAATATCGAGCAGCAACCGCTCAAAGTATTTACAGAAAAAGCGTATTTAGATTACGCGATGTATGTGATTTTAGATCGTGCTTTACCACATCTTGGCGATGGCTTAAAACCAGTACAACGCCGCATTATTTATGCGATGTCAGAATTAGGTCTATCGGCACAAGCCAAATATAAAAAATCGGCACGCACAGTAGGGGATGTTTTAGGTAAGTTTCATCCACATGGTGACACCGCATGTTATGAAGCAATGGTATTAATGGCGCAGCCATTTTCATATCGCTACCCATTAGTAGACGGACAAGGTAACTGGGGGTCGCCAGATGATCCAAAATCTTTTGCAGCAATGCGGTATACAGAATCTCGTTTATCTAAGTATGCGGATATTTTATTACGCGAATTAGGTCTAGGTACTGTAAATTGGGTAAACAATTTTGACGGTACCGTATTAGAGCCAGAAATTTTGCCTGCTAGGCTACCAAATTTATTATTGAATGGTACAACTGGGATCGCAGTTGGTATGGCCACCGATATCCCGCCGCATAATTTGACTGAGGTTGGTAATGCGTGTATTGAATTATTAGAAAACCCAGATGCTACTTTAGC
Organism: Gammaproteobacteria bacterium; assembly: GCA_020054325.1. Lineage (GTDB taxonomy): Bacteria > Pseudomonadota > Gammaproteobacteria > UBA6186 > Azoamicaceae > JAGVLG01. The sequence goes on along the minus strand of JAGVLG010000014.1, from coordinate 12,394 downwards.
AACAATTTTAAAACACATTAAGGGGCCAGACTTTCCGACCGATGCCGAAATTATTACACCTAAAGCTGAAATCAAACAAATATACAGCACTGGTAATGGTAGTATCCGGATGCGTGCAGTGTATACTGTAGAGGATGGTGAGATTGTAATCACAGGCTTACCGCATTTGGTTTCTGGTGCTAAAGTTCTAGAGCAAATTGCAGAACAAATGCAGAATAAAAAATTACCATTAGTGGCAGATTTACGCGATGAATCAGATCATGAAAATTTAACCCGCTTAGTAATTGTGCCGCGCTCCAATCGAGTTGAAGTTGCCGAATTGATGGCGCATTTATTTGCTACTACAGAACTAGAGCGTACTTATCGAGTCAATATGAATGTAATTGGCTTAGATGGCCGTCCTAAGGTTAAAAACCTACTAGAATTTTTACAAGAATGGCTACAATTCCGGCATGAAGTAGTACGAAGCCGTTTACAACATCGTTTAGAAAAAGTTGTGGCACGTTTACATATTCTGGACGGTTATTTAATTGCATTTTTAAATATTGATGAAGTAATTCATATAATACGCAATCAAGATAACCCCAAACCGGCATTAATGAAAAAGTTCAAGCTTAGCGAAATACAGGCTGATGCTATTTTAGATTTGAAATTGCGAAGTTTAGCTAAACTAGAAGAAATAACAATTAATGCTGAGAAAAAAGATTTAGATGCCGAGCGGAAAACTATCGAGCAAACTTTAAATTCATCTCAGAAATTAACTGATTTAGTTAAAAAGGAGATTGCTCAAGATATTAAAGATTTTGGCGATAAACGTCGTTCGCCAATAGCGGTGCGTGAAGAAGCTAAGGTTCTAGAAATTACCACTAAGGCACCAGATGAGCCTATGACAGTCATTTTATCGGATAAAGGTTGGGTGCGAGCAGGTAAGGGACATGATATTGATCCGCTAACACAAACTTATAAATCTGGTGATGGCTATAAGGCTCATGTAAAAACACGCAGCAATGATCAAGTTATATTCTTAGATTCAAATGGTAGGGCGTATTCTTTAGCAGTAAGCGTATTACCTTCGATGCGAGGTTATGGAGACCCACTAACAGCGCATTTATCGCCGGAGTCTGGCGCAGAGTTTACAGCGGTATTAGCGGGTAATAATGAGCAGCGTGCTTTGTTGGCTGCAAATACTGGTTATGGGTTTATAGTTAAATATGAAGAATTGATAAGCAAAAACCGTAAAGGTAAGGGTATTATGAATTTAGGCACTGATGCTAAATTATTACCCGCAGCGCCAATCCCAGAAGGCCAAGCTATTAAAGATTTAAGTCTGGCGTTATTGTCAAGTGATCATCGTTTACTAATCATCGCAGCGGATACTGTACCAGAAATGGCTAAAGGTAAAGGCAAGAAGTTATTTGGCATTAGCGGTCAAGCTTTTGCAAATAAAGAAAGTTTATTAATTGCTGCGGTTTGGGTACCGAAGAAAGCTGCTTTAGTATTAAGCTCCGGTAAAAAACAAGTAACATTAAAAGGCGCAGATTTGCAGCATTATTACGGTGAAGCTGGGCACCGCGGTAGTAAGCTTCCAAAAAATATGCAAAAAGATGATTTGATATTACAAATCCTTCCAGATTGAATCAAATTCGGTATTGGTTTGATCTTCGTCGACTGTCTCAGTTGCATCTTGCTTTTTGAGCTGTTCTTCATGCTTTGGCTCAGTAATATTAATGGCCTCTTTGCTTGAATAAGCATATTTATGGTAACCACTGGTAGCTTCTAATTCTTTTACTAATGTGGTTCTTATGCCTGGTTGATCATCTATGTACAGGATTACTTTATTTGACTGTAACGGTAAAGTAGGTGTGAGTAGCACTGAATGTGAGCCAGGTTCATCGGCAAGTATCAAGCAACGTAACAATAATCCAGCTGGTTGATCATTACGAATCATTTGAATTCCGGCCGCCTTTGCAAATGGAGCAACAAGCTCAATCCCAATTTGATATGCCCCATCTCGCGGGCTTTTAATCCAACGCACTGCTCCAATACTCCATGGCGCATCTGCAGACTCGTTAGAGTTTTTGAATATCATGATCTCACCGGCTCTAAATGGCGGGAAGCTACCATCTTCAACTAGAATGCAAAAGCCGTTGGTACTGATATTTTCAATAATGTAATCGTAAATATGATAGCGTTTTTCAATATCAACAGTTGGTTCTTCATCAACTTCTTCTTTTATTTCTTCTTTAACTGGTTCTGCTGGGGGTTTTGCGAAACCAATTGGTCCTGCTGCAATTCCTTCCTCTTCATCTTCTTCGATTTCAAAAATTGGTAATGCAAGAGATGGTCTGGCTAATGAGCCGGTATGCCTGGTGCTTACTGGGGCATTGATATGGCTCGGATTGGGATCAAATTCCTTTTCATTATTAATATAATAGTAGGCAGCTCGTAAGCCAAAGGCAACTTTTATTTTTGCTGCAATTCTAAAGCGTTGTGTATGACGTACAATTTTTTGTGACCAAATTTGAATCAATTTTACTAATATAGGAATAGTTACGCTAAATTCCGCATCCCCAGGATGATTAATACGAAGTTTCATCTCGTTATTATGCATCTTTAATAGCAAATGTTTTAGATGTTTGACATTTTTAGCTACATCTAGGGCAATACACGATTTGGTTATTGGATCGCGTTTGAAATTGAAGGCGATCGGCGGTTCGTCTTTATCTAGATCTACAATATAAATACCACTATCTTTTTCAGGTATATGTTCATTATCATAAATTGTCGGATATATAGCCCATAAATCCAGAGCTTTGCTGATAGAATATTGATCTTTTTGGCGCCATTGATAAGGATCTGTTGCTGATAGCAATAATATCCTAGTATAGGCGCCAATTATTGAGGTATTATGATTAAAAGATAATTCGCAATTGCATTTTGCATCGAGAATATTATTTTTTAAAGAATATTTATACAGATTATGAATTTCTTGCCAAATATTTTCTGGGACGTATGAATAAATTTGATAACGACATAGCAAAAATGCATTTAAATAATACAAGATACGACAAATAGCAGTAATCAAAATTTGTTGTTCTTCCTCAGTTTTTGTAGGCTTGCTATGTAGCTCTTCTAATACGGTTTTGTAATTATCCGCAACCTCGGTAATTAAGGTTTGGCGTAATGTAGCAATTATTAATTTTTGCTGTGTTAAAGGCTCAGCTTGCTCGATGTAGTGTTTTTTTAGTGCGGTAGCTATGGTTTTGGTAGGGCGGCGGAACAATTCCATTATGTGAAAACGAGTTACTGGATCGATATGAGTTTCATTTAGTTCGCTCAATGCAATATAAAGTTTTTTTGAGGCTAAGCCAATATCTGCCATGGGTAGCGCAGCGCGCCACTTTAGCACATCATCGGTGGTCATGTTCATTTTTGGGGTGTTGCTGGGATTAATGACAGGTACACTTAAACCCAGTACTCCAATTTTTCTACTTTTAGCCATATCACTAAGTTTAAATCACTTTTGCTGCTTTTGACGTTAAAAAGATATATATGTTTGCTTGTTGGTTAACATTTTGGGTATATTAAGCATAAATTTTACTGCTACAGGGTAATAGATAGAATGGCTACGTATAGTACTAATGAATTTAGGGGCGGTTTGAAGGTTCTGTTGGATGGAGTTCCATACAATATCCTAGAAAATGAATTTGTGAAGCCAGGTAAGGGGCAGGCCTTTAACCGGGTCAAATTACGTAATTTAAAGACCGGTAGAGTAATTGAGCGTACTTTCAAATCTGGGGAAACTGTAGAAGGGGCAGATGTTTCAGAGTTGGAAATGCAATACATGTACAATGATGGTAATGTTTGGCACTTTATGGATCCTAAGTCTTACGAACAGTATGAAATTCCAACTGATGCTTTAGGTGATACAGCCTTATGGATTAAAGAACAAGATCTTTGCATGGTTTTGCTTTGGAATGGCCAAGCGATTTCTGTGCTGCCACCGAATTTTGTGGTATTGGAAATAGTTGAAACTGATCCAGGTGTTCGGGGTGATACTTCTGGTGGCGGTGGTAAACCAGCAAAATTAGAAACAGGTGCTGTTGTACGTGTGCCTTTGTTTGTACAAACTGGCGAATTAATAAAAGTTGATACCAGGACTGCAGAATATGTATCAAGAGTCAAATAAGAATAATTGGCAACCGACTGCAAAAAATGCGGCGTTACATGCGAGAGCAGAATTTTACCAAAAAATTCGCGGGTTTTTTGCAGCTAGGAATGTATTAGAGGTTGAAACTCCTTTAATGGCAGCTTGCGGTGTAACGGATCCATACATTCAAGCTTTTCCAGTAAAAGATAAGTATTTACAAACATCCCCTGAATATGCGATGAAACGCATGTTAGCTGCCGATTGTGGTTCTATATATCAAATATGTAAAGCGTTTCGCATGGAAGAGGCAGGAAATTTTCATAATCCTGAGTTTACCATGATCGAATGGTACCGGCTTGGATTTGATCATTTACAGTTAATGCAAGAAACTGACGAATTACTACAGTTGTTACTAGATTGCCCGCCTGCCAATAGAATTACTTATCATGATCTCTTTATGCAAAAATTGGGAATTAATCCATTAACAGCAGATTTATTAACGCTACAGCAATGCGCTACACAACACGGTATAAATTTAACAGCTACTGCAGCCCAAGATTTAACTATAACTGACTGGCTGCAACTAATCATGTCGCATGTTATAGAGCCGCAATTAACCGGATCTAGCCCATGGTTTGTGTATGATTTTCCTGCAGCTCAAGCGGCTTTAGCCAAGGTAATACCTGGTGAATTTCCGGTTGCAGCACGTTTTGAAGTATATATGGAAGGCTTGGAGTTAGGTAATGGTTATTATGAGCTACAAGATCCGCAAGAGCAAAGCAAGCGATTTGCAGCAGATAATCAGAAGCGCGCTCAGGAAGGTATTGCTACAATGCAACCTGATGAACGTTTAGTCGCTGCATTAGAAGTTGGTTTACCAGACTGCGCTGGAATAGCGATGGGTATCGATCGCATGCTTATGTTAAAATTAAAAACTAAAAATATTGCTGATGTAATATCTTTCACCATTAATAATGCTTAAAAAAACAATTAAAATGCTACTATTAGTTAGTAGCATTTTTTTATCTACAAACTGTCATGCAACCTCGCAAGATGCGATACGCTCTTATATTAGTAACAATTTTTCAAAGATAATTTTAACCCAAGAGCAAATTGCGCAACTATCGTGGATAATGGATCATAAACGTCGTAGTCATGATATGGATTTGCGGGTTGCAAACCCTAAAATTCATATCGAAATTTCGCGAGCTTTAACTCGGTTGTATTGTATGCAACTTCTAAAAGATGGATCTAAAACATCATATGATCAATTTGTTGCTGCGCAACTTTCGAATGATTCGGAAACAATATTAACATTTGTAAGTTTTAAAAAGTTGAGCAAATATCTCCAGAATCTATCAGATGATGATTATGCTATTTTACAAGATGCGATTATTTTATCTGCAGTTAGTTTATCTGAGCAGGCAGCGCGCTTGGCGAGTAATTTTCTAGTACAGCAAGAAATCAATGATAATCTTGATTTTTTGGCTAAAACAGTACGTTTAGAGGCAAACATTTTCCCCTTGACTCAAAAATATAGATCAGATCGGGCTGCAACTAAAAAAATCTTCTATATCTTATTTCCACCGCAAACCAACTTTAGGCATATGCTATATACCGAAGGTGGTATAGGTATGTTTACCTATTTGCGCTCTATGATCCAGCATAATTATATTAATCAAGACGATTTAGATCTTTGGTATGCATATTGGATTGTAAACATTGCTGGTTTTCGTGGGCATGTAACTCATACTGGTTCGGTATATTTAACCGAGACAGTATTTCAAGCTATGACTAAGTTAAAACACGAAATTGATCAAATGTTATACATTCCAAATCATAATCCATTAATCGCATACCTCAATTACCGTGCGGATCTTATTGGGTTGCAGCATGCCTCTCAAGAGCAAAAGCTTTTATTCGGTCATATCTCGGCGCTGTTACGTATGTATGACGTAAGCGATGGCAAAATATTGCAAAAAACCTTCAATAAACTTAGCAGGCAACAACACTTACAAATTAATAAATTTTTTATGCAAGGGCTACAAGATCCTTTACGTGGTACTACCACTTATATGCCAGCAGTATTTGCTAACACTTTACAGTTGTGTAATGGCGATAAACAAAAAACCTTGAATTTAATTTTACCTGTTTATAGCAGGGCTGTTGCAATTTATAACGAAAAGATCCAATCTGGAACTTTAGAACCTGGCTTGGCAATTAATTTTAATCAGTTTTCTGCTTCGCATAATTTACGACGTATTCTGGCATTAGGGTTAAGGAGCGTTCGGTACGTGGATATAAATGTGAGTGGAGAGGTAATACTGCTGTGATTAAAATCTTAACAAACCGTGTATAGCATAGAAATACGTGGCATTACTCTATATTGCTTTAAATTCAGCAAATTTTTAAGCAACTTTTTAAATTAACTATGGTCTGACTTACATGAGTTACGTACAAATTCTAAGAGGTGTATTATGCCAGGTAAACATAAAAAGAAGCTTTCTTCATTTTCAAGTAAAGGTGAGGGAACGAAAGGTGAGGGAACGGCAGGCGATGATATGAAGCTAAGTAAAAGGGATGGTACTTTTGTCGTAGATCCGCACCGCGGCGAGGTGTCTGCGAGTGAACCAGTACCTAAAGCAAAAACAAAAGGATTAACAGGAAAACAACGGAAGGCTGCTGCTCTAGCTGGAGCTGCTTTTTTAACTGCTGGAGTCGGCGTGGTAGTAGGGAGTGTTATTCAGAATCCTCCTAGACATACAAATTCAAACGATCCCGGTAATGGTGGTCCCGTATACGGAGGTGATTTTCCAGACCCATCAGAGGATAGTGGTCCTTGTTTTGAATACAGACAAGTGGATGGTCACGGCTATGGTGGGATGGCGACAGCTCGTTTTTCTGTTCCTTGCCCAACTTCAAGTCCTACTGTAGGCGCTAACAGTACAGTGCCAGTAAATGCTACTTTGCCTGGGAATGCTACTTTGCCTGGGAATGCTACTTTGCCTGGGAATGCTAGTTTGCCTGGGAATGCTACCGCTGAAAGTACTACAAGTCCTAAGAATACAACAAAAAGCCCAACAAGAAGACCTAGCGGTAGGTAGATCAGGCAGCAGTGACGGCACAACCTCGTTTTTAATATTTAGCCGAGGTTGTGGTGCCAATCAACTCACCGTACTTTATCGGCTGCGCACATTGCAAAGTCGTTTCCCACTGCATAGCATTTGGCTCAAATAGAACTATTACAGTAGAGCCAAGTTTAAAACGAGCCATTTCAGCGCCTTTTTGTAATGATATTTCATTACCACGGTACTCAAATACTTGTTGTTTTTTATTGTGCGGCGGAGTTACACATCCTGCCCATACTGTTTCCATGCTGCCGACAATCATTGCCCCAACCATAATTAGTGCCATGTAACCTTTATCTGTTGCAAAGATACATACTAGGCGTTCATTGCGCGCAAATAAATTTGGTATATTTGCAGCTGCTTGATCGTTTACTGAAAATAAACATCCTGGAACATAGAGCATCTTTACTAATTTACCACTATAAGGCATATGTACTCGATGGTAGTCTATGGGAGCTAAATAAATTGTTGCAAAATTGCCATTGGTAAAACGTTGTGCGAGATACGCGTCGCCACCAATTAAATCTTGCACACTATAATCATGTCCTTTTGCTTGGATTATTTGTTGTTGTTGGATCTTACCAAATTGCGCTATTGCACCATCAGCTGGGCTCACTATAGCATTACTTGCAGCAGCGATTGGGCGGCACTCGGGTTTTAAAGCGCGTGTGAAAAAATCGTTATAGCATGCGTACGCAAATGGATTACTTTCAATAGCTTCAGACATGTTTACTGCGTAGCGTTTAATGAAATAATTTATTAAATAATTTTTGACCCAAACAATTTTACAGTTGGCAGATAAATGCGCTAATAGATTTACTAATTTATGTGGTAATAAGTGTTGGATAATAGTGCGAATTTTTGAATACTCCGAAAATTTTCTATAGCATACTTGCCAATATTTTTTGATAGCTAAGAATTCTAGCTTGTTTGATTTTACCGGCTGCAGCAGCATTTAGCAATGCACAGCTGGGTTCATTAACATGGGTGCAATTTCTAAATTTACAATCATGTAAAAATTCACGAAATTCTATAAAGCCATATGCGAGTTCAGCCGGTGACATTGGCCACAATGGGAACTCACGGATCCCTGGCGAATCAATAATATTGCCTCCTTGTGGCAAATGATACAAACGTGCCGTGGTCGTGGTATGTTTGCCGTGCTTTCCTAAAATTGATAAATCTCCGGTTTTAATATTAATACCTGGGATTAACGTGCCGATAATTGACGATTTACCGACTCCAGATTGACCCACAAACACACTGGTTTTACCAAGCAAATAAGCATCTAACAAGGATAAATGGCTTTTACATTTGGCAGATACTATTAAACATGGAATTTGTAAACTTTTATACAATTCAAGTAATTCCAATAATTGCGTATGATGCGGATCTTCTGGTAACAGATCTTCTTTATTGAGAACAATAATTGGTTGAATATTTTGTACTGTTGCCGCAATTAAATACCGATCTACTGTAGTTTGACTCGGGGCGGGTGTAGGGGCAATCACGATGAATAAATGATCCACATTGGCTGCAACCGCATGTAGTTCGCCTCTAGAATCTGGGCGCGAGAGTAAAGTATTGCGCTCTGCAACTCGCACTACGACTGCGCTATTGTTTGCAGTATCCATTTGCCAAGTAACACGATCTCCTGGTACTAAGGTTCCTAAATGTTGGCGTTTGCCACAAACAATAATATTGCCGTTATCATCTTCCACATCTAAACTGGAGCCATAGTGCGCAATAACAAGACCGGTGCGCTCTGGCGTGTCTAACGGTTTAGCGCGGTGTGCGGCAACGCGACGTTGTTGTTGTTGTGTTAATTTACGTTTGCTCATAATTAGATAGAGTATACTATAGAGTATGTTTCAAAACACATTCTGATTACTACTAAGGAATTTAATGGATAAGAAAAATAACTTAATCTGGATAGATCTAGAAATGACGGGTTTAAATCCTTCTAAAGATCGCATCATAGAGATAGCTACTGTGGTTACCGATCCTAAATTAAACATAATCGCAACCGGCCCAGACTTAGTAATAAGTCAGTCTGAAGAATTAATAAGGGGCATGGATGAGTGGAACACAAAAACGCATACACGTTCAGGTTTGGTAGAGAAAGTATTAAAAAGTAATTTAAGTGAATCTGAGGCGGAATTGCAGACTTTGGAATTTCTAAATAGCTATGTAGAACCTGGTTATTCTCCAATTTGTGGCAATAGTATTTATCAGGATCGCCGTTTTTTGAGCGTTTACATGCCAAAATTAGAGGGATTTTTTCATTATCGCCATTTAGATGTTAGTACTTTGAAAATTCTGGCACGCAATTGGGCCCCAGAGGTGGCAAATAAGTTTAGCAAGGACTCAAATCACCGTGCCTTGGACGACATAATTGGATCAATTGAAGAACTGAAATTTTACCGTGATAATTTATTTAAGGTATACTGACAGTTCTGCTATGGCTAATATCTCACAAAACGATTCGACATTTGCTGCTTTCTTACCAAAGCTAGATCTGTAGAATAGAAATCAATAAGGATTCGTCAAAACGGAATTTGGCCGGCAGGGATGCTAAACACGCCAAAGACCTACCACACAAAGTGCTATACTTCTTTTCTTTCAAATCTACTAACCTAACAGCATCGGAATTACATAAGGTTGTTGTATGATGCGTAATCTAGGTTTCTCGTTGTTAGAATTATTAATTGTGGTCGCTATAGTCGCTATCCTTACGGCTACTGCGATTCCGGCTTACAAAGAGTACATCGTAAAAGCTCGGATATTAGAACTAATCCAAACGGCACAGGCTTATAAGATAAAAATTGTAGAGAATTTGTACACTGAAAATGCATTGCTGCAAGAATTTAATTTAGATACGCCACTGGTAGAACGCGTAACAATTCAAACACTCCCAGGCGATCCAAATACACACCTTGTTAATGTTGTTGCCAAAATGCAAACAGCAACGCAGAAGGGTATCGGAATTTCAGCCGCAGATCAACCCCTGATTTTACAATTGCAAGGTAAAGAAATTGGTGAAATAATGTCATGGACTTGTAATGTAGCGCCGCAGTATATGCAATATGTACCAGCGGAATGTAAAAACGACATACTACTCTAAGAGAGCCAGATTTTGCCAAATATAGACATAGAATTAACAGAAGAAAAGTTACAGGAATGTTATAAAAAAATAACGCAGTTAGCCGATTTATATTCTAGCGATTTATTAAAAAATGAAGTTGATCCTGATGATTATGATATATTAGCGACAGAATATGATACGCTTGTTACAGATCCTGAAGTAAGTTTTGAAAAAGTACGAATGTTATTACAAAAATTAAATGAAGAATGCGAATTTTGGGATACTTTATATGCGTGCCGTGAAATTATCAAACACATAATGAAGTTACGCGAAAAAATAGCTAAATCTGCTCCAAATGATAAGCATGCTGCGCAATTAGATGCCATTACAGACGAAGAAGAGGCGATATTAGATGGCATTGTTACTAGAAAGGCAATTCAATTAATTAAACGCAGGGAACCTCAAAAGCAGAATGAAGTTGAACTTATCAAATCTTTTAATAGTAGTGACGAAGCACAGGTGCTTGGGATACAAAAGTTAAAAGAGGTCCACGATACTTTATCTATTAAATTACGCGAAGCAAATATAAAGATTAAAGCAGCAGAGATTGCTGCCACTTATAAAGTGAATGACGATGATGTCGATAGTGCCTCGTTACAAAGGTTACGCTTGGCCTTTAAAAGCATGTATCAACAATTTCAACGTGCGCGCGGTAAAGCGCATGAAAACGAAATTGACGCACTGCAACAAGGTCGAGAAATATTATCTAAAATTGATGATTGCCAACGCGATAGGATCCGTTCTTATAATGCAAAGTTGAACCCGTCTAAGCCTACAATAACTTTTTGGTTTTCCTGTTGTGCTGCGACCCAAGGTGAAGATGTAATTAATGAACCAGAACGTAATTTGTGTGATATTATGCAGGACGAAAAGCAATTACATAGACAACTAGTAGAGCAATTAGCTACCGCCGAAGTAGAAATGCAAGGGTTAGTGGCTAGGCCAGAATAAAATAGCATTAGGAGTATTGATGCTACATATAATAAAAAAGCACTTCTTGGTGTTAACTACTTTATTGCTGGTTTTTATCTTTTTTGCGAATTTTATGCTTAACATGGCTGGGAAAAAGAAAGAATATCAAAGTAGAATTGAAGATAATATCCAGGTGTTTTTGCAACAGCAAACAGATAATCTGCAACGTTTAGGTAGTAATTTGCTACCATTTGTGCGCGATAAAAATTATGCACAGATTAGCACTTATCTAGCTGCTTACGAAGATGCAATATACGGTTTGGCCAAGCAGGGGGAAACTATATCTGGTAATGTGCAACTTGTGTCGTTAAACATCCCATTATTAATTGTCGGCAGTAAAGGGCTATTGAATACTACTGCGCTGATGCCAGATCAGGAGTATTATAATGCTGGCATCAATGATCCTTTTAATCTGGTGGTTTCCAAAAATTACCATAAATCTGAAATGCCAGATTATACTTTCTTTAACTTGGGAATAGGGGTGGTTGATAATTTACAAATATATTACGGCCACTTAGAGCAAAAAATCGCGCTTGATAGGTTGTATGCATATTTAAGCAATAAGCTTAACAATGAAACATTATTCAATTTTAATTTGCAAAATCATAATGGCCTGCATGCAATAGTAACTTTAAACAAATTTAACTGTTGGTTAGCTTGTGGTAGTTATATTTTGCAACGTTTGCTATTTGTGCTAACTACATTGTGGCTATTACGATCTGGCTACAAGTTTTATTATCAATATATTTCTAATATTAAAACTTTAGCTCACACAAATGAGCAACTACTAAATGTACATTCGCAACTCCAAGCCATAACACAAGCTAATATTTTACAAAGTAAATATGGCAGTATGTGTTTAAACCAAGCAAAGCAGAATGTAAATGTGTTGCAATTATTACAAGATGCTTTGGCAATCAATATACCTACAGCGCAGCAGCAAGTAATAACCATGCCGACTATAACTGATGAGCTAAGCAATTTGTATGTTTATGCTGC
>JAGVLG010000022.1 GCA_020054325.1 Gammaproteobacteria bacterium | reverse complement strand
GGCACATACAGCGGCGGCACATACAGCGGCGGCACATACAGCGGCGGCACATACAGCGGCGGCACATACAGCGGCGGCACATACGGCGGTGGCACATACGGCGGTGGCACATACGGCGGTGGCACATACGGCGGCACATACGGAGGTGGCACATACAGCGGTGGCACATACAGCGGCGGCACATACGGCGGTGGCACATACAGTGGCGGCACATACAGCGGCGGCACATATAGCGGTGGCACATATAGCGGTTGCACATATAGCGGTTGCACATATAGCGGTGGTACATACAGTAGCACATACGGCGGCAACTTTTATCGTTTACGTAATATATTCACAAGCTCTAATAAAAATGGTAAGCAGACCAATAATACCAGTGATCAACAAAGTACTAATATCGCTACAGGTTGCTGTTGTATTTTATTTTCTTACAGTGTACAGAAGGTCCGTAGCAATTTAAGATACGGTGTTAATTTGCTATGGCGATTTAGTGAAAATGTTAAAGCAAGTTTTAGTTATATTAATACTTGTTGTATAAGTTCAAAAAATATTGTTCATGAGTCGCCGCAAACTTCACAGCAGCTAAAATTACCGATCCAAAGTACAAGTAAATCTAGTAGTTTAACAATTATTTAACATTGAGGAAAAATTTATGCCTAATATACTACATGCTTCTTTAGAATATAAGAAAGGTGTTGGTGGTATTAAAGCAGTATTAACCGGATTGTTGCCAGCCCAGGCTAGTAATGGTGTTTTTAACGTCGCAATTATAACACCATTCTACGATGTATATAATGAATTTTATTTAAGTAAAAGCATTGAGCTTTTGGGGATAATAAAACATATTTATAAAGGTAGAATATTTTGTTCAGAAGTAGTAAAAGTTATTACAGATAACGACACTCATAACCCTATTATGCATTTTATGATCAGACCAACTCATAATTCGCCAGTAGCTTGGATTTTTAATATTGGCGATGAGAAAAAATTATATCAAGCGTTTCCACATTCTGAACCAGGTAACCGGGTTGAATACTTTGTAAGTGCAGTAGCAGCATTGTTACGTTTGGGTTTACATGATTTTCCAAATTATGATATATTTCATGCCCATGCTTGGCATACTGGTTTAGCGGGTTGTTTAATGAAAGAATTTGAAAATCTTTCTTTATATAGAGATTTAAACCCAAATAACCAGCCATTGCGTAAAATTCCGCATTTTATTTCAACGGTACACATGCTAACTTCTGCAGAGCATGGTCAATTAACTACAATTGAATCTGTTAAAGGATTTTTAGCTTCAGTGGGCCTTCCTGCAGACATAATTCACAGATTCCCTGAGCATAGAAATTCAATTCAAGAAAATTATTTAAAGAGAGTGGTTTTTGCTTTGTTGTATTCGGATATGGTAACCATGGTTTCTAAAGGATTAGTAACAGAGGTAGTCAATGGTCAAGCCGCTGGATTAGAGAAAATATTTGCCGACCTGGCTAGACAGAATCGTTTGTATGGTATTACCAATGGTATCACAGTGGGCAACTGGGATGCGCGGCAAGAGCATAATTTACCAGGTTTTAATTTTAAAAATGAGCTTTCCATAATTGAATCTAAGAAAAGAATTAAAGATTTTTTGGTAACTAAATATTCAAAATTACAGGCAGATAAAATTTGGTTTGTATTTGTGGGACGCTTTGCTGCTGAAAAGGGTGTAGATATGTTATTGCCAGCAGTAGAAGCGATAAATCAAATTGGTGCTAATTTAATTATAATGGGTACGCACGTAGCTTATGTTACTAAAAATAACGTAAAGGTTCCGGCTTACCAAGACCTGTTTGATGAAATTAATCAAAAAGACAATGTTGTGGTTATCGATGAAGCAGAAGAGCAAAAAAAGGTTGGTAAATTATTCCGAGCTGCAGCACAATACATGCTTATAGTATCACATAATGAGGCGTGTGGTTTAGTTTCTATGGAAGGCTTTGCTAATGCAGCACTAGCAGTCGGACCAAAAATCCAAGGTGTACCAGATAGTGTGCGAGGTCTGGTAGAAGATCCACAAAACGGCACAGGCTTCTTATATTCGGATGAACCGGAATATCGGATCGAAAATCTTAAAAGTGCTATCAATCTTGCTGTGGAATATTACAACAAAAAAAGTGCAACAAACACTATTGAACCTGAATTGAGGCGTATATTAGAACATGTAAATCAATTTGATTGGAACGCGACACCATTGCGAGAATACATAGAGTTATACGCAAGGGTTTTACAACAACCACTGTTAACATATGATCAAGTTCGCGTCACTACAGCACCAAGTATGTTGCACCAGTTTTCAGGTCAAACTAGATCTGTATTTAGTGGTAAGATTTTCCAACTCGGTTTCAATAAATGCGGTTCACAGACTATTCATAATTATCTATGGTTAAATGGTGTAAAATGTTTGCATTATGGTAATGTAAGTGGGTCAATTGCTCGTAGAATAATGGCTAATTTTACACGTGGTGAACCTCTTATTGGTCCTGAGTATGATCAATATTATGGCTTCTTTGATATGGAGGATCCATACGCGCAACCGCCTATTTACATTGCGCCAGAGATGTTTAGATTATTAGATCAGCAATATAAAGACAGTAAATTTATATTAAACACTCGTCCTAAAGAAAATTGGATCAGGAGTCGTTTATCGCATGTTGATCAAACTAATGGTAAACGCTATGTTGATGCATTGCTTGATTTTTATCGACGTCAAAATCCCAACTTTACTGAAGTTGATTTAATTGAACTTTGGAGTAAGCAGTGGGATGAACACCATGCTGCTGTGTTAGATTATTTTAAAGATCGCCCCCAAGATTTATTGATCATAAATATAGATGAGGGTACAGATCTAGAGAAAGGTCAAAAGATAGCCGATTTCTTTGCAGGACGTTATATGCTAGATCCCAATAAATTTGGGCATTTAAATCGTACACCTCAACTGCAAACTACGCATGAAGTTGGTAGATTGAAACCTGTAGCGCTGCCTTAGCAGCAACTAAAACAACCTATTTATGGACTAGTTGGCTTTGGTTTTGGGGCTGTACTTGTACTGCTAGCATCACCTTCAGCCTTTGCGCGTTCTCGTTCTTTTCGTGCATTATGGAGGGCTAGTAGTTCTGCATTTATTGTTCGTGCTTCTGCGTCATCTTCAGAGCGCGCAGCTGCACTACTTGCGTTCGGTTGTTGAACGCTAGTACTTTCTACCATTTTATCTAGGGTCTCAAGTGCTGCTTTAAACATAGCCCTAAATACCAAATTTGAAGTTAAGGTTGTAGTAAGAGTTATTGCATCATTAAGAGGGCTTTTCGCCATTTCACCAGGACCCCGTTGCCTGTTAATCCAAGCTTCAATCGCAGCCTTTTCATATGTATGACCATCGCTGGCTATAACAGGATCACTAATGAAGGCTCTAGTTATAGGGCATCTGAAGAAATCCCAATCAATGCTCGCAGTAAATTTATCCATTAGCTTTTCCTGTTCTTCACTAATAGTTACTGGATCTAGTTGCAGTCCTTGGAGTATCGTTGGTTGTGATTCTGCTACGCTAGCTGCGGCTGCACCAGCACCTAATGCTGGCGTGTCTAACCATTTGCCATTAGCATCGCGTAAACCGAGATTTATTTGATCCCTGATAACTGGGTGTTGCAAGTCATATGAGACTTTTGCCATATAATGCTCGTGTCCGGTGGGGTACTCTTCAAGAGGTGTTATTAGCAGATGATCCGTTCCACTAACATTACCGCTGTCGTTTGTTACTTTAATATAACAATTACTACCATCATCACGTTTCCAGAGCACATTTGTTACTGTTGCGTACGGACTTGATATTGTATTTACTTGTGGATTGCAGACTCTATACGTACTGCCTACATTTAAAAAAGGAGCATTAAAAGGCGGGGTCGTACTCGAAAGTGCCTTAATGACAAAGTTACCAATAAAGCCAGGGGATGGTTCTATATTTGGATTCATGTTTTTCTCCTGTTATAATTCTGTACAGCACTCAGCATTAGTGTAAGTATACCCCAAACAAAAATTTATAGGAACCGCTGTCATTTCTAGTTATTATTTGATTGAAACATTGTACATACACGTGCGCTAGGCAAAGCATCATTAGTTAACGATGAGTTTG
>JAGVLG010000079.1 GCA_020054325.1 Gammaproteobacteria bacterium | reverse complement strand
TTTTTAAGTTAAGTATTCAAGTGGCTACGAATATTCAACCTTAACAAGAATCGAGGTATAAATTCAATAGACTTGTTGTAGCTATAGTCTATAGACATAGATTGTGTGTATATTCATCTTGACAACTAGATAAATAACTGTAAAATGGTACCACTATTATTCAAAAGAGCTAAAGATGCCAGCAGCTAATGCCTTTGATGAACCAAACCCAACAGATACAAATTCGCCGCCGCACATAACGGATTTAACCAATCCTGTCGCAGTGATAGAAAGGGTTCCAAGAAATACATGTGCCAGATATCTTCAAATAACCGAATCGTTAATTAATGCCTTAGATCTTCCAGATGTGTTTATATTATCCGACAGGCTTAAAAATCCGCTAGTCAAAGAATGTTTACAGAATATCCCTAGAAATCATCATCTATTTGTGGTTGTTTGTGACAGACTCGCAAGATCAAAAAACCTTCGTGCTGCTACCGAAATACTCGATGCTGCTATAAAAGCTAACCCTGACAATTTACCAGAATTTTTATGCACAAAGCCGGTAAATATACATAAGGTTGTACCAACAAGAAAAAGTTTATTCAAAGGAAAACAGGACTTTGATAAAAAGAAAACGAAATTGCAGCAACAAAGCTCTGACATTTTATTTGCATTTTTTGGCGTGAAGAAAGCTTTAGCAACTGGGCATAAATGGACTGAAAATTGCGCTGAAAATAATGCTAGTATTCCACCCCTATGCGAAGCTGTTATCCATAAAATTTTTGATATGGCGATCGGGCCTGAAGATCTGATTGCACAACCAGTAGCCAAGGCACGGATTTTAAATACTGCATATTTCTGTAGTAGTTCCCAAAAACCTAAAGCTTAAATTTTTTGCAGCCTCATTGTATTGCTCGGCTTGTTTGGCATTAAATACGCGCAAATACTCTATTTTCAATCAAATAATTTTAAAAGACTATACTTGATTTATAGGTTCTATTTTCTTAGAGGTATAAATGCCAAGCCAAACAAGAGAACAAATTGATGTCTTAAAAGACAAGATAAGTCTGCTTTATGAGCCAAAATCCCAAATGCAAATTTTAATACATATTTTGGCAGACAAGTTATTGGAAGACATCTTTAAAAAAGAAAAATATGAACATACAACTACTATTAAGAAAAAGGTTGTGAAAAGTTCAAAACCACTTACTACTGAATTAAAACAATCATTACATGAGGAACGAGTTAGAAAAATTTCGGATATTGTATCAAGTTCAAGAACCGACGATCCTGGTGTTTTGATGTTGGCAATTCTGCTATTTGATCGTTTCAGAAAACATAACTCAGAGATAGAAATAACACCAAAAAATATAAGCACCTTAACCGCAACAATAATAATGATGGCATGTAAAACGCATGATGATTTGGTAATGGCAAATTTAGACTTTGCTACAATCACAGGATTTCAGCTTGAAAGTATCAACCAATGGGAAAAGGTTTTTTTTAAATCTATTAATTACCAGGTCACATTTACTACTACTTCAGCATCTGATCTCGAAAAAATCCTCCAACTAATGGAAGCCAAAGTTAAACAATACCCAGAACTCCTAAGAACAACTGAACCCAGACCCAGAAGCCACTCTACTGATTCATCTTCTTCTGAGCCGGGTAACCCTAAGCCCAGGCCCAGAAGCCGCTCATTATAGTGCAAGCGCACAACCCTCAGATAAAATTTGCTTACATAAAAAAACACTTAGGTGTAATACCAACAAACATTTTATAGTATATAATTGAGTATAATGACTTTGCTTTAGAGGAGAATTAGCTTCATGAATACACAGGTAATTAAGTTAACGAAAGCCTTGGGATTTTCGTTGATTGAGTTGATGGTGGTAATTGCAATTGTGGCACTATTATCGGCAATCGCAATCCCATCGTATAAGGATTATGTGGCTCGTTCTAAAATGGCTGAAATTAATAGCCTTATCGGACACTACCAAGACGTTTATGAACAACAAAATTCTACTGTTGGCGACGGCTTTGCTACAATCACTAAGACCAATCCGGGATCCTACATTGCGAGTATTGAAGTAAATAGTACTACGCCAGGTGTTATTGTTACTTTAAATACAGCAGCAGGTACTGAAATTAATGAAGATCTTGAAGCCTTAGTAATAACATACGAAGCCACTACATCGGCTGATAATATTACGACCTTTACTTGTACTTACGCGGCAGGTGATAACGATACCTTAAACTCGTTATTGACTGGTAGCTGCACTGGAACTTAGTCCTGGTAGAAGCATGGATGCGAGAATTGACGAGCGGCGTTTCTGTGCCGCTCGTTGAGGGTGGTTAATAATTATTTGTTCTAGGGGATGATTTTTTATGAATATTTACAAAAATACAAATAGCGGAAGAAATGCATTTTCTCTAATCGAGTTAATGGTTGTAATTGCTATTGTAGCCTTACTAACTGCAGTAGCGTTACCTGCGTATAAACAATATATAGGTAAATCAAAAATGGCCGAAGTCAATGGCTTTATAGGACAAGCCTTAACAACCTGGAATGAATTATACGCACAGGGAGACGTTAGCCAAACTTATACAGGCCAAAGTCCATATATAACGAGTATAGTGATGAGCAATACAAACGTTGTAGTAACCATGGTGCAAAGTGATGAAATTGCCGATGTTTTTAACACAGTACCAGTAGTTGTAACTTACACACCCCAAGGTATCTTGGCCGCTGATGGGGTAATTACATGGAGCTGTGTGGTTACAACTCCAGCATCTGGTGCGAATCACAACGATATTGTTGATCATTATTTTGAAAATTGTACTTAGTTAGTATTTAAAGATTGCATTTGGGCGGGTATGTGTTATACGTATTCCGCCCTTTGCATTTTATAAGGAATTGCTCTGTAAGCTAAACTCTCTGGGACGTAATCCAAGTAATAATAAAATACCAGCATAAATGCTTCCTCCACCTAAAACTAACGGTGTTAAAGCCATTACTCGGTGGAGCCTAGACATTTGCAACCATAAGTCTAAGCGTGGTGATAAAAACCACAAGAAAATGCTTAAAGCAATGCTCGCTAGTAAAATCTTAGTTAAAAATATATTCCATCCCGGCTGAAATTGGAACGCATGCATTTGGCGCCATTTACGATAGAGCAATGTAGCATTCAGCACTGAAGTTAAGGAAGTCGCCATAGCTAATCCTATATGCGCAAACTGAGTAATTAATATTGCATTTAGACATACATTTACCCCTAAAATTATTACACTGATTTTAACCGGCGTTTTAATGTTTCTGGTGGCATAAAAGGCGCTAGAAAATATCTTGGCGAGCATTATACCCATTACTGCTAACGCATACGCCATTAAACATTGTTGGGTCATAAGCACATCATGCTCAGTAAATTTACCGGATTTAAACAAAGTAGCAACTAATGGCCCAGCTAAAAAGAACAGCCCTAACATCGCCGGAATACCGATTAAAATCGTACAGCGTAAGCCCCAATCTAACGTTTGATCAAAATGTTGCCGCGCACCTTTAGCATGGTGTCGTGATAAACTCGGTAATATTACCGTAGCCAATCCAACTCCAATAATCCCTAAAGGAAATTCCATTAAACGATCCGCATAATATAACCAAGAAATGCTACCACTTACTAAAAATGATGCAAATAATGAATCTACCAATAATGTGATTTGGCTAATTGCAGCCCCAAAAATTGCTGGTGGCATTAAAATTAAAACTTTTCTAACTGCTGGGTCGCGCCAGTTTACTTGCGGCTTGGGCATAATCCCCATTCGCAGTAAAAATGGCACTTGAAATATTAATTGTAAAAAACCGGCTAGTAACACCCCCCATGCTAACGCCATCTCTGGCTGCTGCATATGAGGAGCTAAAAAGCAGCTCATAATAATCATACTGATATTCAGCAAAACTGGGGTAAATGCTGGCACAGCAAATTTACCATAGGTATTTAATAAACCACCGCACATTGCAGTTAAAGATATAAAAAATATATATGGAAAGGTTAAACGCAACATAGCTGTTGCCATTTCATGGCGTGGGCCAGAAGGATCAAACCCAGGAGCAAATAGGTAAATAAACAACGGAGCGCAAACGATACCTGCCAAGGTCACTAGAGCCAATACCAGAGCTAAATTGCCACAAATATGGTTTATGAAGGTTTTAACCTCTTCTGGTGATCGTTTAGCCTGATATTCTGACAAAACTGGTACAAAAGCTTGCGAAAAGGCCCCTTCAGCAAACAAGCGCCGCATTAGATTAGGGATCCTAAAAGACAAAATAAAGGCATCGTAGCCTGGGCTGGCCCCAAATACAGCAGCAGCCACCATATCACGTATGAAACCCAATATCCTGGATAAAAAAGTCATAACGCTGAATACTATCGAAGATTTAGCTAAATTGCTCATAATGTGGATTTTAGCCCTAAAAACTATTGACTTAAGCGCCATTTTACGCCAGGATCGAGGCCTAATTCTAGTAAAATATTTGGAGTACTACCTTGGCCAATTCAAGTCAAGCAAAAAAGAGAGCAAGACAAGCTGAAGTACGCCGCTGCCGTAACGCTAGCCAGCGTTCAGAAATGCGTACCTACCTAAAACAAGTTGCCAAATCTATTGAAGAGGGCAATGAGCCAGCAGCTAAGACTTTATACGTCAAAGCCTGCTCTATGGTAGCCCGTTTAGCTAGTCGCGGTGTTATTGCTAAAAATAAAGCTGCTCGTCATCAAAGCAGACTAAACGCCCGCCTTAAAAAATTAGCTCAGGCTTAAAATAGCCGCCTAATTAATATAAAAACCAACCTCGCATAACGTGGTTGGTTTTTTATTTTTTTACAAAAATTACTTTCTACAGATTGTTAGAAAATATTACTCGTTAGATGCAACATCAGACTCTTCCTGCATCCAAGTTTGCAATGCCTCGATGATTTTTTCAGCTTGTTCTCTACTGGAAATATTAAATTTAGAGCGCTGCTTGTATTCGCCATTCTTTTTTTGATAGCGTCTTATAGTGTATCTATCTGGGCTGTAGGCTTGTTTCTTTTGATCCCAATCCTGGTATCTAAAAATTAACGTAGCCCACGCTCCTTTGGTCAAAACAATCTTATCTAATTGTTTTACGGTCTCGACACCATCTTCGAAATAACTTACACTCAAATCATCAACACTTTCGTTCATTCTGCAACCTTTTCCTTTTCAATGTGCTGCATAATTGCATAACACAGTTCTTTAGTACCTTCTCCAGTAATACCAGATATCTTAAATACCGGCCCTTGCCATTTCAGTTTCGCAACAATTGCAGCACAATGGGCATCGCGCAATTCATTAGAGATCAAATCTAATTTATTTAATACCAACCAGCAAGGTTTCTTGGCTAAATCAGCATCATATTTTTGTAACTCTAAAGTTAATTGTTCAACAGATTCTGCTGGATCCGAGCCATCTATCGGAGCAACATCAACCAAATGCAAAATCAAATTAGTACGACTCAAATGGCGCAAAAATCTCAGGCCCAAACCTGCGCCCTCTGCAGCACCTTCAATAACCCCAGGAATATCCGCAATTACAAAACTTTTACCTTCAGAAACCCTTACTACACCTAAGTTGGGGTGCAATGTAGTAAATGGATAATCAGCTACTTTAGGACGAGCAGCTGAAACTGATCTTATAAAAGTAGATTTACCAGCATTGGGCTTACCTAATAAACCAACATCCGCCAGTAAGCGTAGCTCCAGCCGAATTTCACGTTCTTCACCAGGCGTACCCCGAGTAAATTGGCGTGGCGCCCGATTTACCGAACTTTTATAGCGTAGATTACCAATACCATGAAAGCCACCTTGTGCAACCAAAGCGCGTTCCCCAGGCTCACGGATATCCGCAATCATTTCATCAGTTTCAACATTCCAAACAATAGTGCCTACTGGTACTGGCAGGATTAAATCTTCGCCACTACGGCCAGTACAATTCGCACCCTGACCTTGTCGGCCATTTTCCGCCCGGTGTAAGCGGTTGAAACGATAATCTACCAAAGTATTTAGATCTGGATCTGCTTGTAGATAAATGCTGCCACCATCGCCACCATCACCGCCATCCGGCCCACCAAATGGTATATCTTTCTCACGTCGAAAACTAACGCAGCCATCGCCGCCTTTGCCAGCTTTTACGTATATGGTGGTTTCATCTACGAACTTCATATTTTACTCGTTATTGTTTTTTATACTCTAGATGAGTCTATCTCTCAAAAAAAAACCCCGTACTGGACGAGGTTTTTCTGAGCTCTAATTCGCCCTAAGCAGCTGCTACAGTGGCTGGAATTACGCTAACAGTACGCCGTTGTTTCGGTCCGCAAAGCTCGAATTTTACATGACCAGTTACTGTTGCAAATAAAGTATCATCGCCACCACGGCTTACATTAGTACCAGCGTGGAATGGAGTACCACGTTGTCTAACAATAATGCTACCAGCAGTCACTAATTGACCACCAAATCTTTTTATTCCTAGGTACTTGGGCTTGGAGGTACGTCCGTTTTTGGTACTACCACCGGCCTTTTTATGTGCCATTTTTGATCTCCACTAAATAGTCTAAGCAGCCTGAATTTCTTTAATTCTAACCTTGGTATACCACTGACGATGACCCATCCGACGCATATAATGCTTACGACGTCTCATCTTGATGATGCGAATTTTATCCTCGCGACCGTGGTCTTCAATAACTGCTGTAACCTTGCCACCTTGAATATAAGGGGCACCAATTTTAACTGCGTCACCTTCACCGACTAGCAAAACTTGATCAAATACAACTTCTGCCCCAGTTTCACGCTCAATTTTAGCCACATGCAAAAACTGGCCTGCTTTTACTCGGTATTGTTTTCCGCCACTGATAAATACAGCGTACATCACCGTACTCCCAAAAATAATCTCTATGTAAGACTGCACATGTTACGAAAAACCTACTTAAGTAGCAAGGGGTCTAAGCAATTTTTTTCAATTAGGTTGCGGATTTAGGGGCTTTAGGCGTATAGTCACCAGTTGCACAGCCAAGTTTTTGCAATTGAATGCTAGCTAATAAACTAAAAGCACCCGTTAGTTCGGATATGGAAAAAGTCGACAAACTCATACTCGATAGTTTGTGCGATGAGCTTTCTTTAGTACGCGATATTGGCATGCATCTAATCAAAAGTGGCGGTAAAAGACTACGGCCAATACTAGTATTACTAAGTGCTCGGGCCTGCGGTTATCTTGGCTCAAAACATGTGCAACTTGCTACCGTTATCGAATTTATACATACCGCAACTTTGTTACATGATGATGTCGTAGATGGCGCCAGACTGCGGCGCGGCTCAGCCACTGCAAATGAACTATGGGATAATAAAGCTGCAATTCTAGTCGGCGATTTTTTATATTCTCGGGCCTTTCAACTAATGGTCCAGGTTAGCAAACCAAAAGTCATGGAAATAATCGCGAACACCACTAATATCATGGCTAATGGCGAAGTGATGCAGTTAATGCATCAAAAAGACGCAGCGACTAATGAAATGCGTTACTTACATATGATCCGCTGTAAAACTGCCAAATTATTTGAGGCAGCCGCACAAATTGGCGCGGTAATAGCTGATAGCGAACAACACATCGAAACTGCAATAGCGCAATTTGGTTTACATTTAGGCACGGCCTATCAATTGATAGACGATCTATTAGATTATAATGCTAAAGAAGCTGAATTCGGCAAGGTAATTGGTAAGGATTGTGCCGAAGGTAAAATCACCATGCCCTTAATTTATTTATTGAAACATGGCACTGCGACGCAAAAGCAATTAATCGATAATGCTATCAAAGATAATATTTATGATTTTCCAGCAATTCAGCAAGCCTTGGATATTTCTGGTGCGTTACAATATACGCAAAATTTTGCCAAGCGAGAGATTAGCTTGGCTAAGCAAGCATTGAGCGAGCTACCGCATAGCGAGTTTAAAGAAGCAATACTACAACTAGCAGATTATTTGATTGCAAGAAACTGTTAACATTCTTACGTTTTATCGTATCAACCTATTGGTTTGTTAAGAACTCAATCATTTTTGAAGAAGAAACATCTGCAGTGCGTTTAATCAAATGCACACTACCACCATTTTTAAGCACATGTGCGACGCCTTCAGAAGCAGGCATCTCTTCAATAGATTTAAAGTGCTCATCGCCTTTTGCAATAATATTTGGGTTTAACGCCTCTACCAATCTGCCTGGAGTATCTTCATCAAAAGCTACTACCCAGTCAACTGCTTTTAATCCCGCTAACACTTCCATACGCTGCGCTAAGGAATACATTGGTCGGCTTTCACCCTTTAAACGTTTAACAGAAGCATCAGAATTTACTCCGACTACTAAACGATCTCCAAGAGCTTTAGCTTCTTCTAAATAACGAATATGACCATAATGAATTAAATCATAACAACCATTAACAAAAACAATCTTTTCACCGCGTGCTTGCGCTAACTTGATGATTTCTTTTAGAGTTTGCTCTTCTGCAACACCGGTTGGCAACTCTTTGTGAGTTTCGGTAGCAGCTCTTAATTCTTGCAGAGTAACACTTGAAGTTCCCACTTTACCAACAACAATACCAGCTGCCACCGCACTCAAATGCGCTGCTCGCTCTAGCGATAACCCAGCTGCAATACTCGCAGTTAAAACTGCAATTACTGTATCGCCAGCCCCAGTAACATCATAGACCTCGGCACCATAAGCAGGAATATGCGTTGCGGCCCGATCCGCTGGAATTATGGTCATACCCTGCGAGCCGCGGGTAATTATCATGGCTTCAAAGCCATTAATTTTGATAGCGTTCCGCGCTTTTTCTTCAAGCGCAACCAAACTATTGCTTTTACCAACACAAGCCTCAAACTCAGATAAATTTGGTTTAATAATACTAGCCCCACGGTAAATACTTAAATCATGGCTCTTGGGATCTACGACACTTGTGATCCCAAGGGCTTTACTAGCTTGAATAAATGGCTGCGGGTTTACTAAAACACCTTTGGCATAATCAGAAAGAATAACCGCTTTATAATTCGATAAATCTCTGGCAAATAAATCATACAATTCTTTAAACGTATCATTACTTATATTAGTTGGATCTTCTTCGTGATCTAAACGAATCATCTGCTGATGTCTGCATAAAACACGTAATTTAACAATTGTAGAAAACTTATCTGCAACAACAAATTCATGCGCCGCATGCTGAACGCTTAATAATTGTTGTAAAATATCAGCCGCCGGATCATTGCCTACAATACCCAGTAATTTTGCATTACATCCCAGGGCCAATAAATTATTAACAACGTTGGCAGCACCACCAGGACGATTATCAGTCTTATTAATTTTAACTACTGGAACTGGGGCTTCTGGGGAAATGCGCGAAGTACCACCATGCCAATACTGATCTAACATTACATCGCCAACAACTAATACTTTGGCAGCAGTAAGATCGAGGGCCGTAAAATCTTTGTTAGTTGTCATAGTGTGCTCATTATTTTATCAATTGCGCTGATAATACTAACTAGGTTACACTCCTAGCTGTTTCTTTCAATTTGAGGTTTGCTGACATGGATAAACCCATGATTTTACCTGTGATTTTAGCTGGGGGTTCGGGGCAACGATTATGGCCATTGTCACGTACCGCGTATCCAAAGCAATTCCTCTCTCTATTAGGCGACAAGCATAGTTTATTTCAAGCTACAATTCAACGCTTACCAAATGATAGTAATTTTGTTAAGCCACTTATTGTCGGGCACGATGAATATCGTTTTATAATCGCAGAACAGTTGCGTGCCATTAATGTGGCTCCAAGTGGCATTCTTTTAGAGCCGTGTGCCAACAATACTGCTCCAGCTATTGCATTAGCCGCGCTATGGGCATTACAAAATTTAGCCGATCCAGATAATTTAATTCTATTGGTATTACCAGCAGATCACTACATTACAAATCTCAAAGCTCTGCGACAGAGCATTTCAAATGCCTGTGAAGCGGTATTGCAAGATTATTTAGTAACTTTTGGGATCCCAATTACTAAACCTGAAACTGGCTACGGTTATATAAAAATTGGCGCCACTTTATCTGCAGGTGACATTCATAACGTCGCGGCATTTATTGAAAAACCAGATTTAGCAACCGCAGAAACATTAATGCAAGATCCAAATTACCTTTGGAATAGCGGCATGTTTATGTTTAAAGCGCAATGCTATTTACAAGAATTAAAACAGTTGCAGCCAGAAATTATTGTAGCAGTTAGCGCAGCTTTAAACGCTGCAAAATCTGATCTAGATTTTATTCGTCCCGATGCTGCGTTCTATAAAGAATGCCCAAGTATATCGATTGATTATGCGGTTATGGAACATACGCAACGCGCTGCAGTATTAGCCTTAAAAAGTAAATGGAGTGATATTGGCAGTTGGCAAGCAGTTTGGGAGCATGGTGCCAAGGATGCTAATGGTAACTATGTGAATGGCGATGTACTAACCAGAGATACCAAAAATTGTTTAATCGATGCGCGGCATCGCTTAGTAACTACCTTAGATATACAAGATTTAACTGTGGTAGAAACCGCTGATGCAGTATTAATCAGCAAACGCGATCAAAGCCAAGGTATAAAACATTTAGTACAACAGCTTTTAGAAAATCGCCATAACGCAGCCACGGAGCATCGTCAAGTACGACGCCCCTGGGGTTGGTTTGACAGCATTGCTAAAGCGCCTGGTTTCCAAGTTAAACATATTTTTGTGGATCCACATAAAAGCCTATCATTACAATTACATAAGCACCGCAGTGAACACTGGGTTATTGTCAAAGGTAATGCTCGGGTGGTGCGCGGTGCTGAAACCTTTGAATTAGGTCCGAATGAGTCAACATATATACCAATAGGCACTAAACACCAGTTGATAAATATTAGTTCGTCCCCATTAGAATTAATAGAGGTACAATGTGGTAGCTATTTAGGTGAAGATGATATTGTACGCTTTGCAGATAGCCATGGGCGCGAAACCGTCGCCGCAATAGAAGACACAGGAGCTGAGCATGCAAAATAACAAACTAAACTTAATAGAAACCACATTACACGATTTAACCGGGCACAGTTACTCTTACGTACAATGCCTATTAAAGGCTAATGAAGCTTACAATTTTGACATGCATGTTTGGATGGATCGCCGTGCTAAAAATTTACTAGATAAATCCGTTTGCACACCACACCCATACTTTTATCGACCGTTACGCCAATTACAAAAGATTTTTTTATATTTTAAATTGCTGCGTCAACCAGGAGTTATTTTTGTTGGTACCAGCGAATTATGGGATCTACAAATCCTAGCATTTTTTGCTAAACATTTTAAACCAAAAGCCAAAGTATTTGTACATTCGCATCAGTTTAAACAAACCCCGAAAAAAATTGCGAGTTTAAAACGCATTGCACAATTAGGATTGGATTTTACCCTGGTTACACCAACAGAAAAGTTAGCCAATATTTTCCGTGAACAAGGTTTACGCTGTGATGTATTAGAATGCCCAACATATCCGCCAATGACAAATATGCCCAACAAAACCGCTAAATTTAGTAAGGTATTATATGCTGGAGCCGCACGTAGCGATAAAGGGTTTAGTGATGTTATCAAGGTTTTAAAATATAATCGAGCACAGGGCAAAAATACTTTATTTGAGATTCAAATATCGCCACCAAGTTCTGGACGTTATGACGCAGGGGTACAAGTTGCATTACAAGAATTACATGCATTACCACATCGCAATCTAATTTTACACCAAGATACTTTAACAGAAGAGCAATATTTACATCTATTCGAAAATGCGATTTGCTTACTGATTTATAAGCAAAAAGATTATCATGATAAATTTAGTGCAGTTGCATTAGATTCATTTTATGCAGGTTGTCCAATTATTACTGCAAAGAATACCTGGATGGGTGATGTGGCGCAAAGGTATAATGCCGGGGTAGCACTGGATAGTTACGCTCCAGAATTAGTGCAAGCTGCGATAGATAAAATCTCTGCAAATTATCTTGAATACCATAACAATGCCAAACGCGCAGCGCGGGAACTACTAGAATTGCATGATCCTAAGCGCACCTTAGAGTATATTAAATCTGCTTAGCACAAAATTTTCAGGGTTTAGCTTTAGCACTACTTTTGCTCTTTGATGCCAAGTCAGCACAAAATTTTTCTAAAATTGCAGGTGTTATACCTAAACCAGGTTTACTAGGACCTGGCTCGCGTTGCAAAACATAAATAAAATGTCGGACATAAATACCTAGTAAATTACCGCCAGCATCCGGCCTGGTATGGGTATTGATACCAACAACTGCAGTACTACGCCTTGCATCACCTGGTTTAGTGGTGTCAAATTTAAATGCTAAATGCCCACCTTCACCACAAACTTTGCCACCCAAAGCATACGCTAGTTTAGCCAAATCGTTAAAACTATATTTTCTATCAAGCTCATTGTCTGGAGTAGCATATAACTCTTGCAAAAATCTAATTAGCCTACCGCTGGCTTTTTCATTATCGTATTCTACCAACTTCTTTAAACGATCTAGCACTGTAATTGGTGTTTGATCGCTAGGTAGGAATAACTGTGCGAAGTCTACTTGCGGCGCATCAAATTGTGCCAACGCGGCCCCAACCGGAGCGCCTTGGTCTTGTCGCTTTGCAGCAGCTAATGCCCTGTTTTGTGCAGCAATCTTATCAGCTAATTCGGCATCACGCCGTGCCTTAGCTTCTCGCTCTGCCTGCTGTTTTGCTGCCTCTTCGGCGGCAATTCTTGCCTGCGCCTCTAAGCGTTTCTCGGCTTCCTGCCTTGCATGTTCAGCTGCAGCCAGTTCTGCAGCTGTTGGGGCTGGGGCGGCAGCAGAGGGCGTTTGCGGCTTGACTGGTGCTGCTTTGGCTGATGCTCCCTTTGCTGAAGGTAATTTTGGTTTTGGAGTGGTTGTTGCTGCTGGTCTAGCAACATCCTTGGGTTGCAAATCAGTAGGGATCCGCCCTTCTTTCAGATCATCGAAATATCCACACAACTTTGCAAAGTGTAATTTTAGATTACGGTGCTCCGCATAGTTATCGATATGTGTTTCTACAGCATATAGTCGTTTATACTCTGCGCTCAATTCGCTTAAATACTCAGAGGACATACTTTTTAATTGCTGCAAAGCTTGGTAAACTGGAGTTTTTTTGGCGGCACTAGTGCGAAAGTTACTTTCACTATAAACAACAATTTTGCGTTGAAATTCGCTAAATGCCGCAAGTAGCATATTGATGTTAGTAACAATCAATTTATCATTATATTTATCGACTTGATAATGTTTCTTAAGTGTTTCATCTATTTTTTGCTCATATATTTTTGCTAAACGCTTTTGTAATGGAGTTATATGTTCTTGAACCACAATCACTAATTTTTGCATTAATTCTAATTCACTGATGTATTCTTGTGACTTTGGATCAGGTGAAATACCAGTAGTTCTTTTGAATACCCGCATAAGCTGACGAAACTTAAAATAATAATTAGAAATTACCGGAAAAATTAATTGAGTTTTTATTTTCTCTTCATTAAAGTCATCGGCTTTCCTGTCTTCTGCGGCTGGTTTCCAATTTATTACTTCAACTAAGGCAGTTATAAAACAACGTCTAATATCTAGCGATTGCAATCTATACAGATAGAAAAGATCGTGCAAATCATCGATAACTTTTAATTTATCCTCACGCGAAGCATCTACGTCTAGAGTGGCAAGTTTAATAATTTTTAGATAGGTTTTAACTGTAGGCTCGGTAAATTGTCGTAATGTATCTAACGCCATCATCCTAATTACAGCTCCATAGACCTGTTTCTGCATTTCATCAGAATTCATTCTATCAATTACTACCTTTACCCCTGGTAAATTTAATTTAGCAAATAGAAATTCTATGTTTTCTGCATCGAAAGGGTTTTCTTGCAAAGATAATAAAATTTGTTTTTCAAGGGTAACATGCTCCAAATGATCTTCTGCAATAGCGCGTACTGTAGCTAGGATTTCATCTAAATCATCATCTTTTGTTACTGCAGGCTTTATGCCAGACATAGTGTCTACCCTCGTTTTTTTATCTCAATTTCACCGCACGCTCTATAGCCCCGGATGCAATGTAATATCATCATCATCTCTACGTTCGGTTGGTACGACTTTAGCAGAAGGTGCTCCTGGCTTACTAGTTAATGTTGTCTCTGGAAATTTATCCCGTTGCATTTCTTGTAGAATATTTTGTACCTTAGGATTCGTTTTACATGAAACGGTTATTTTTTTAGTACTACCTTGAGCTTTTAATTCATTCAAAATATCTGCGCAAAACTTTACAACTTGTTCAGTAGTAACTGGCCCTTGTGGCGCATCAAAATTAAGTGGTATTGGATCTTTGTCTTTGAAAGCTGCGATAACACTGCTGGCATATAACTTAATAAAATTAACTTGCGCGTCTCCGATTGCTTCAGCACGGATGCCATTAGGTACTTTTTTATAGTGCCAAGCGGATTATTGCTTTGATCGGTAATAGTATACGTCCCTTCGCTTGTTTTATCTGCTTTTAAATTCAATGCATTAGCTTGTGTGGTTATTTCCGCCTCGAATGCGTCAAAATTGACAGGTGTTGGCACTTTAGGTGGTGTGCCACGATAATCTGGGCCACCTGCAGTAGCCCCTGCTCCGGGAAGTTTCATCAGTGTTTGGCTACGTTGCTCGTCAAGTGTTTTATAGAAATCTTCCTGCGGCTTATTCTTAGTGAAGCTTAGATTTGCGAGATCTAAAGATTTAACTGTTGTGAATAAATCACTAAATTTCTGTGCCACATTCTGAGGCTCACGGTCAACAATATCGTCATCGCCTAAAATCCCGCGTACCTCGTTTTGTACTCGGGAAAGAAAATGAAAACAATCCTCCAAACTTCTTGGTTTTCGAAGCTTGGGATCACTAAGATTTATCGCTTTTTTAGCTTCTAAAGCATCTTCAATATAATTTTTAGCATCCATCATTTGCTGAATGGCGCAGGTTGTAGCATCATTTTGGGTTACCCCTGTAACAATTTCTAATTTTTGATTTACTGTAACACCTTGACTCTCGAAGCCTGCTTTAATTTTTTCAAACATAAGATCGCGATCAGCTTCAGGTACGTACAAGTTTCCAGCTGAATTCACATAAGATATTTTAATCTCATTACCCACGATTTGTGCAAAGAAACTAACACCATGCGGCCCACCTTTGTAACTAATCGGGAAATCTATTATGTATGGCTTTTTATTATCCGGCGATGATGAAACTCTTTCTTTTAGGTTGAACTCTAAAGCTACTTTCGCAGCATAATACTGCAATAAATTTAGACATGGCTCCTTATGATTACCTTCTGCTATTGGCGT
The DNA here is from genome assembly GCA_020054325.1 of Gammaproteobacteria bacterium. GTDB lineage: Bacteria > Pseudomonadota > Gammaproteobacteria > UBA6186 > Azoamicaceae > JAGVLG01. Next base: position 6,657 of record JAGVLG010000079.1, on the reverse strand, counting down.
GCAACGCACAGCAATTGCCTCAGCATTATCCAGCATAGCCTTTGTCCAGTAGTCTGCACCATCTTGCTGTGGATCAACCACCCATACCTTAGGATAACGGTCATTAAAAATTGCCGCCAAGGCTAAATCCACTTCCGGAGCACCCAGTCCAGCAAACGGAATATATTCTGTACCATCTGCCCTCTGAACTTTACCATGATAATTTTCTTTGTTACGCCGTAAGAAATACTGCTTACGCAACCTGATAAGCTCGAACATCGGTGGCAGAACGAATCCTGGTTTTTTAAGTTCGGGCTGCATAATTAAAACTCCTAATTTTTGCCTGGTTTTGGTGTACCAGCTTCTTGCTGCATTACTTCTTGGAAAGTTTGCATAATTTTTCTTTGTAAGCCCGCATTAGCAGGTAGTGACACCTTTACATAATCTTTATTAACGCCACGCTCCTTCAAAAAGCCGAACATTGCTTTAGCCAGCGCTTCAGTTTGAACAGGATCTTTGTTTTCAAATACTAATTTTAGTTGCATAGTGCTACTCAACTTATCAGCACCACCGGCGGCGTCAAGCAATGGTTGCACTGTAGCAGCAGCTAAATGTTGTAATTCTATATCATCTGCAGTTTTACTGCATTCGAGCTTCACTGCTGGTTTTCCTTGCTGTGTGGTTATCTTGCCAATAGTGTTATTGGATGATGTATCTCTTACATGAAATTTACGGTCTGTAACTCCAAACATCTTTATAACTTCACATGCATAGTCTTTGTAATAATCCGTAATATACTTCTGGTGAGTTCTAATCAGCTGCACAGTTGCCAGTGGTAATTTTGTTGTTTGGTGCATTCCAAATAATCTACTGCTCCAAGTGCGCTGTTTCTGTGTAGGAGTTGGTTGTGATGCTTCAGTTGCTAAAGAAACTGTAGCCACCGCTGGATTTCGTGTTGCTTTGGTAGTTGGTTCAAAAAAGCTTGCTGGATTTTTACTGAATTCTTCTGCAGCAACTGTTTTGACTTCATCACTCTCATTGAGATATTCTAATAGTTTAGAAACATCTTCTGAAGATAATAACTCAGTCAATGCTATCCCTTTACTACTAAATTTCCCATTAATATCTTTTATTGCTTTAAAAAACTTACCCAATGCCGGATTAGCATCCAAATCAGACTCTTTTACAGCTATTTGGTTAAGACCGTCGCCCTGGGTCACTACTACAACAGTTATTGGCATACGAATTACCTTATTACTACCTTCTGATATGATAGACCCCCTCATACGCTAAAGGTTCCTTGAATATACAACAATTGAGTATACAACAATATTTTATACAGTTTTCGCTTGTTTTTTGGATTTTGAAGCTCTTGGGATGAACTCCATATAAATCACCATGTCTTAGTACATAAATACGGTGAGGTATCACAATGAAACCAGAAGAACCAAAGCCACCACGAAGTGGGCTTGAGCGAAAAAAGGACTTAGACCAAGAAAAAGAACGAGAAAGTCGCTACGATGAAAGCCTTTGGAATGGAGTTATGGAACAGTCGGATAGATTCGAGGAAAGTTATAGGATTTCAATGATGAATGCTATTGGGCAAAAAGATGGGAAAGCACTAAGGGATCTCATTGTGTCTTTGTTTAAGTCTTGTCTTTATTATGACGGCCGTTTTGTTGCGCTTAAGGAAACTGCCAATGATTTAGCGGTACAAGAAGTTTGTGTCATGATTATGAGAGATGTATTAGCAAGTTTTGGAACAGATGACATACATAATGCAGATGATCTACGCAAGTTTCTAGTGGACGCCCCTAAAAAACTGCTTCAAGAATTTTCAGATAAAGGCCTTACTCTCAAAGATATAGGCACTGAACATAACAAGGTTATTTTTAATGCTTTGAGACAAGCACATGATGAATTTAAACCATCTATAAGTAGACCTAGCCCTTAGGATTCCTATAGAATCTTAGCTAAATGCTGCCAAACTACTGCCGGAGAGATTTCGCGGTAGCATGGCGGATAAAGGCGATCTTCCTTTATTAGATTACACTCACGCTTTAAACATGGGGCACAAGCAAATTTTGATCCTATATTAATCGCTTTATTGCCTACAGATCCGGACTTAGCAACATCAGTCGATCCATAAATTGCAACTAACGGCTTACCCATAGCTGCGGCTAAGTGCGCAAAACCAGTATCCACTGCTACGCTACCGCTAGCATGATATAATACATTTACAAATTGATTAATGCTTAAATGCGGCAATACCGTCACGTTCTTAGCGTAAGCCGATAAACGTAGCGCGCGCTCCTTTTGTTCTTGATTTGCCCAAGTAACCTGCACTGCATAATTATGATCAGCTGCCAAATCTGCCAATTGCAACCAATATTCGTCTGGCCAGTGCTTGCTAGCCCAAGTAGTGCCGTGTAAAAACACTAGATAGGGTTGCATCAGATCTTGCTTAGTGGCTTCTGGTTGCGGCAATATTACTAAATCTTGCCAATCCACATTAAATTCTGCTGCACTATAATCTAGTTTGTAATTCAAGGCATTAGCAAACAGTTGTCGCATGCGATCTACCGCATGTAATTCATTACCAATCCGGTAACGTTTATTATAAAAATAACTTGCAATTGGTTCTCGGCACGAACCTTTGGCATAACCAACCCGCGCTTTACCGCGCGCGATTTTGGCAAATAGTGCGCTTTTTAATAATCCTTGTGCATCTATAATTAAATCATATTTTTGCAAACGAATTAATCGAATGGTACGCAAAATTTCTCTAAAGTTACGTTGTCGTAATGGCACTGGAATTACCATATCTACCGCAGGGTGCCAGTGCGCAATATCTTCAAACCCAGAATCTACCAACCAAGTAAATTTAATATCTGGTATTGCGCGCGCAGCGTCACTTAAAGCAGGTAACGTATGAATTAAATCGCCCATTGAAGATAACTTTACTAATAACACACGCATAATTACATTTGCTCCAAGCTTGCCAGAGAATCAAGCACTTTTTGCGGTTTAATTTTATACATACAATCCATATGTTTAAACTTACATTCCCGCGCAAAACATGGGCTACAAGCCAAATCTTCTTTTAATACTTGTGATTTACGTCCTAAAGGAGGCGTAAATTCCGGGCTAGTAGAGCCATATATTGCTACCAGCGGTTTATCTAAACTAGCAGCAATATGCAGTAACCCCGAATCGTTGGTAACCACTGCAGTCACGCTAGATAACAGATCTATGGTTTCGTGTAGATTAATTTTACCTGAAAAATCTTGCGTAGTAGCGCTAATTTTAGCACGAATTGTTACTATAACTTCCGCATCCTGTTGTGATCCAAAAAACCATACCTGCCAACCCGAAGCAATTTTTTGCTGGGCTACCTCTAAATAAAATTCTGCTGGCCAGCGTTTGGCCGGTCCATACGCAGCTCCAGGACATAGAGCTAAAACTGGTTTATCTAAATTGAGTGCAAATTTATTCAACACTGCTAGCACATTTTCTTGCGGAGCTAACAACTTTGGAGTTGGGTATTCTTGTGGAACGACTTTAGGTTGCATGCCCAAAGCAACGTAACGCTGCACCATTTTAGGCAACAACTTTTTATTTAAATAACGTACATCATTCAACAAACCCCAACGCATCTCACCAAGCCATCCAGTGCGTACTGGGATCCGCGCCAGCCATGGAATTAATGCAGACTTCCAAGAATTTGCTAATATAATTGCTTGCTCATAATTTTCTTGATGTATTTTTTTTGCTAGGGTAAGCCGAGTTTTTAAACCAAATTCGCCATGCTTAATCGGCAAACATATGCTATGCCGAATCTCTGGCATGCGCTCTAGTACTGGCATACTCCACTCTGGTGCCAAGACATCAATTTGAATCTGTGGGAATTTTTGCTGCAGCAATTTAAATAGCGCTTGCGCCATTACCATATCGCCAACCCATGAAGGACCAACAACTAAAATTTTATTCATCTGGCTCTGATACATAATACTGCGTTGAGCAGTAAGGGCAGGTTGCTTTATTATCCGAATCAAGCGCTAAATATACTCTTGGGTGCATATTCCACAAAGTCATAGTAGGCAGCGGGCATGCCAAAGGCAATTCCTTTGGTTGTAGCTTCACTGAAACATTTACGACGTTTTTAAGCGCGACTGGATTTGGTATTACTGTTTCCATAATGACCTATTATAGCTAAATTTCAAATAAATTCGAAGTCCACTATACAGTAAGGCAATCGACTTATCAAGTTAAACTATACTAAATATTGCATTTTGAATGCTAGAATAACAGGTAAAAACGACCTATGTCCAATACAGCAAATGACAAAGTAGATGCAATTCGCACCGAATTTATCAATTCTCTGCCAGCTCGCAGCAGTAAAATTCAGAGTATTGCTTCAAAATTGTTAGAACAGCCCTGGGATCAACAACGCGCCAAAGATCTTATTTACGAGGTACACAATCTACGTGGCTTTAGTGGCAGCCATGGCTTAATGAAAATTAATGAATTTGCCGGCAAAGCTGAAGATATTATTGAAGCGTTGCGACGCAAGAATACAGCATTAACACCAGAAGATCGCGTCAGCTTACAAACAGCCTTAGATTCTCTTAATACCCGCATGAGTAACGTACACGAAGAGCTAAAACATAATTTTGCGAAGTACCAAGATCCAATCAAAGTAATGTCAACTTCCCCACTAGTCATGATTGTGGATGATGATCATGCCTTTTGTGAAACTATGGCCGTTCAACTTGAAAGCCTGGGATATCGCACTAAATATATTTATGATCTTGAGGATTTAGAGCAGAGTATTCACACTTATGATCCTAAAGCAATTTTTATGGATATAATTTTTAAAAATGGTGAAACTGCCGGAACTAAAATAATATCTGAACTACGCGAAAAAGAAGAAATTAAATGCCCTGTTATTTACATGTCAGCTCGAGATGATATTAATGCTAGGCTTGCTGCAGTAAGGAGCGGCGGCAGTGCATTTTTAAATAAATCATTTGGTTTGAGCGATCTTAAAAATACTCTTGATGTAATTTTACCTCTACAACGCAATAGCTCTTACAAAGTATTAATAATTGATGATGATAAAAGTATGAATGCATATTGTACCGCAATTTTAGAAAGCGCCAACATTAAAGTATCATGCTTGGAATCGCCAGGGAACGTATTCGAATACATCATTAATTTTGATCCAGATGTAATATTGCTTGATATGTATATGCCAAATATAAATGGTTTGGAAATGGCTTGCGTCATTCGTCAACACCAAGCATTCTCCTCAATTCCAATTGTAATTATGTCTGGTGAAACTGATATTAACAAACAATTTATTATGCGTAGTGTTGGCGCAGATGATTTTATTTTGAAACCTTTTAAACCACATCATTTAATCGATACCGTTTTAAATCGAATTCAAAGATCGCGCCAAACTAAAAAAATGATTTACACTGACGGTTTAACTGGTTTAATGCTATTCCCAAAAATAAAAGACCAAATATTGAATCTAATGGACTCCTGTATCCGCTACAGTCTAGATTTTTCCATAGCATTAATAGACTTAGACTTTTTCAAACAAGTTAACGATAAATACGGACACTTGGTGGGAGATCAAATCCTACGCGAATTTGCCGACTTTTTAACTACTCGGGTACGGCGTAGTGATATTGTAACCCGCTACGGTGGTGAAGAATTCGCGGTTATCTTCCCATACACGAGTGGTGAAAATGCTATTCTGGCTCTAAACTCAATTCGAGATGCATTTGCAAAGCGGGTACAACACGTTAGCGATTTCGAATTTCAAGTAACATTTAGCGCTGGTGTTGCAACAATTGATCAATATCAAGAATTAGAAGAATTATTATCGGCTGCAGATCAAGCATTGTACAGGGCTAAAGAGTCTGGCAGAAATACTATTGATCTTGCGAGTTAATAGAAACCACTTTCAGCACGACACCGTCCACTCCGACAACCTTTACTAAAGTACCTTCTGGCATATCTGGCCCCTCTATACGCCAGAATGAATCATCAATCCGAATCCGACCGCGGCCGTTAACTAGTGGCTCGGTTAAAGTAACAGTGCGCCCAACATATTGTTCATTACGACGATTTAAAGTCGGCTGATCAGAATACTTTTGTCGACGCTTGAGGTAAGTGTGCCAAAATAACAAACAGGCAGCAGAAACTACCGCAAATAATAAAAATTGATATTCCCAAGATAATGCAGGATATAAAAATAAAACTGTACCTACTATGGCAGCACTGGCTCCAATCCACAATAAGAAGAAACTCGTACCAATTACTACTTCCATAATGACTAAAATTGCTGCTAGAGCAAACCAGTACCATATGTTTATTGCGGCAAAAATTGAAGCTATAGAGTTCATATTATCCCCAGTTTATTTATCTTTATTAAATACTTGCTTTGCTATCTCCGTAATCCCGCCAATTGAGCCTATAACGCTTGAGGCTTCTAGGGGGAGCATCACTATCTTTTGATTTGGAGCTTTACCAATTTCTTCCAACGCAGTTATATATTTTTGCGCTACAAAATAATTTATCGCCTGTATGTTGCCCTTAGCAATAGCTTCAGATACTGATGTAGTTGCCCGTCCTTCAGCTTCAGCTAATCTTTCACGCGCCTCTGCT
>JAGVLG010000065.1 GCA_020054325.1 Gammaproteobacteria bacterium | reverse complement strand
CTTCTTCTTTAAATGACTTATCGTACTTACTCATGTTTACACCTTTTTATTGATAATTATATCAAATTAGGTGTCTACTGAACCAGGCTCACATCAATTTTTTAGATAGAACGCCATCTTTAACAATACTCCTCTTCCCTGAGCCCAAATCTATTTTAGATAAATCAAGATATTTGAACCACTCATGATCATGAGCTTCTGCCAGGTATAAAAATAGCCTTTTTACTTTTACAGAAGTACAACTTTCAAGCAACTCCTGAACTTTATTAGGGCGCAGATTATTCATACCTTCCATTAACTCATAACATTCAGTAAGATCTTGTTTATCCGGTGCAAGATATAAGCATTCCATCAATGCCCGCGCTGAATTAGAAACTTTTACAGTAAATTCTTTTACTGCAACTTCTTCAATCCCTAAATCTGGGGGTAAGATATCACTAGCATGATACTCAATGCCTATACTCCAATCGTGCTTTATAAACCAGGCAGGTAAATAGGCATGCCTATCGCCAAATAAAATAATCTTCTTGGCGTCTAACTCCAGATAATGCGCTTTTCCTGAAATTGAAAATGCACTTCTACCGCCAATATATACATTCAAATTCTTCTGAGCCTGTAATGCATATAAAGCACCATAAATATCAATCTTGTCTCCTGAACGAATTAAGGCACCAGTTCCTATGGGTTCAAGCCAACCAGAATGTTTATATCTCTTTATCAAGTCAAAACTATAGCCATGCCTTGTTAGCCAAGAGGAAAGTAGCACAGCTCCTTTTGGCGCTATGGACAATAGTTGGTTTATTTTTGTGCCTTTATTGGTACCCATAGTACCAATATATAGCATTTTTTAAACTAAGGCAAGGGAAAGTTTATTTTTGAACGATTAATGGTACTATTAGTGCCATTATTTGGCTATATATAAACCAAATTAATTCCGCGTCACTAATTTTGCCATGGTTACTTCTATGCATATATGTTAGTCTCCCGCACAACAAGTTGTAATCTGCTGGGATAAAAATGACCAAAAAACCAGAGCCATCTGCAAATAAAAATAAAGCTCACGATTGGCGTCACTGCCCAATTGGATCTCATTATGTGCGCGAGCACTCTATGCGCATACCACCAAGCAAGAAACATCCCAAAGGTCTAGTTGTAATAAGACATGCTCATTGTAGAACAAATATGCATAAGACTAAAGATTTATTATCTTTTGATGAAATCAAATATATTTCTGAACGTTATATAAAAGACCTTAATGGATCTTTAACTATGAAGTCGATAAAGGAATTTGGCAAACTTGGCGACGAATATGACACTTTAATTATTGGCTGGGTACGTTATTGGAATGATGTATTAAAATATAAAGAACCCTTAGATCCTAAACTGGTAAAAGCCTTAATGGGTTCAGAATCTAGTTTTAAGGCCAATACTAAACCACCGAATGGGGCATACGGATTAATGCAGCTACTGCCAGAAACTTTTGCCTATTTACGTGATGGAGCAAAAACGGATTTGAAGAATCATTTTGTAGATATAGATAAAGCACATTATTTAGATCCTTCAGCAAACATTTGTGCTGGAGTACGTTGGTTATTTAGAAAAAAATCTATCGCTTCTTCTATATTGGGAAGAGATGCTACATGGATAGAGGCAGTGGCAGATTACAAAAGTTATTTAAAAAATATGCTCAATGGTAAGAACCCTAATCCTGATGGTATGAAAAGATTTAATCAATTATATGCCGAAATTAATGATAAAAAATCTTAAACTTTCGCGGTCATTCAGGTTATAATCTACTTCAACCACCATATTATTTTTACTATCATGGCAAAGTTTAAAATTATTTCAGTTACTATTGTTATAATACTCATTCCTACGCTTCTATTTATTAATTTCTTATTCGAGCCAAGGTTTACAGAAAAACAAGCGATGACCGCACTATTTGGCAATTATAATTCCAATCATAAAAATTCAATTTGGGAGAATATGAATCTCCCTGAAAAAGACGTCAATGGTTTTTTCTCAAATAAAACTGGTATTGCTAGCACCATATTTTTCGAATCCTACAAAGCAAATGGCAAGAAAAAAATCTTTCTGATAACCAAGACTATACCCTCAGATATATATTTTGAATGTCACGCTTGTCTGCCCCTATTAAGCTCAGCAATATTTGTTGAATCCAATGGTCACTGGAAAATTGAAGCACATAATTTATTTGTTATGTATGAGGGTGAATACGGCGAGCCTCCAAAAGTTGAAATAATTCGGATTGGTAATAATAAATTTGCTGCCAGATTAGAATATGAGCACCGACACGACTTGCGTCTCGAGACTAAAATAGCATTATTAATTCCCTATCAAGAGCACGTAGGAATCGCTTATGAGCAAGTCATATACTTTGATAATTTTAACGATTGCGGCTCTGTTCAACAATGTGCTGCGTTTAAAGCTGAGATTGATTTTGATAAATCAACAAAAGATGACTTCTATAGAATTAAAACGACAAGATTTGGTACCGAGCTTGATAACAAACAAGATGATATTGCCATACCGGTAGATGAAAAATCAGTTTATCAATTTCAAAATGGGAAATATGTACAAATATCGGGGATTAGATCTCCAAAAGCAATGTACAAGATCGATGACAGTTATTGCAACTAAATGATTTAATGCCAAACATACTGTTATTGCCTCATTCATTACCATAATATTTCGTATTGACTCGTAACAGTTTCTTAGCTTATAACGCCCAAATGTTGGGTAAGATTTTGGGTTAGATTCTACCGCCTAGTAATAGAAGCCAACTAAATCAAGCACTTGGTAGCACGTTCGAGTCCGTTCCGGGGAGCCATCATCTGACCTATAATCTATTTTTCGAACTTTTAGTCTGCTATGAGTAAGCCATTATCCTACGCAATGCTTGCATCTGTTTTTATTATGTTTAAGAACCTTTCACTATTTTTATTGTTTAATAGATCTATTATCGCAGTAGAGTCTACAAAATATGATAAACCACTATGTTTAATCATGATTGGTAAATGATCGTTATAAACAAAAGGCAAATGCCCAGCCATTACGCCAATTAATTTTGCTTCGATCCCACCTTGCATCACAAGCCCAGCCCCAACAGCTATTTGAGTACCAATATTAAAAATAGGTGATCCACTAGAGCCCCCAAAAGATAAACCGCTAACTAGAATATTATGACTGCCTTTCAATAGTTTGTTAAAAAACGATTTACCTGGATATGATGATATTGATGCCTCTCTAATAATAGGCAAGACAAGTTCTTCATCCCACCATGGCTGTCCATTGTGATTACCCGGATACCCCATGAAGGCGCATGAGGAT
>JAGVLG010000029.1 GCA_020054325.1 Gammaproteobacteria bacterium | reverse complement strand
CTAGATCTGCTTCAGGATTAACCTCACCGTCCCTAATAACTCTAGCAACCGGAACATCTCGTCGGCGGCGGGAGTTCGGCATTGGCGGCGCCGAGGGCACGGGCATGGCTTTAGTTTGCTGCAAAGTAGGCTGCAAAGTAGATAGTGTCGCTGCTGCTCGCTTAGCTGCTTCGGCTTGCCTTCGCTCATTTTCAATTTCATAGACTAACGTGTGATAAGCGGACTGCATTTTATCCGTAAAGCTAGCATGCTGCTTGGCACCAGCATTAATTAGCACTTTAGCAATTTTTGAATTACCAATCATTAATGCTGCTGCAAGTGGGGTAAAATTAGCCTTTTCAAGCATTTTCACATTAGCAAAATTGGAAAATATGCCACAAGTGAAAAACTTGGATTCTTGGTTAACATCGGCACCAAGCTCGATTAATAATTTAACAATATCCTCACCTAACTGGTTATTAGGATTATTAAGTACCGCATGGGTTAAAATATTTACATATCCCACATCTGCTATGTATTCAAGTGAATTATTAGTACCGAAATTATAAGTAGTCTCGCAAGTAAAATAATGATATTGGCCGCTTTCTGGTGGCATGCGCGAATTTACCTCAGCACCTTTAGCAACCAATGCCCGAATAGTATTTAATGAATCAGTGCAATTTCTTTGCGTCACGGCGAATGCTAGCGGTTGCAAGAAAGTTAGTTTAACATCCCCAGCATTAGCGCCTTTTGCTAACAATAAATTTACCGCCTCTAATGATCCAGATAAAACCGCAACACTAATTGCGGTATACGGAAATTCAGTTCCAATAGCATTAACATCTGCCCCAGCATCGATTAATTCTGTAACTACAGCCATCTCGCGACAACTGATAGCTTTAATTAAAACATTTGGATCCTTAATTATTGAGTCTATTCCACTAACCACTGGTGCTAGCGGTTGCTGGTATGGTAGACGCAACAAGGTAAATATTATTTTTAAAAAATTAAGCAGGAAAACAAAAATAAACCCTCTAATCCAAGTATTCTGTACGGCATCTTCTTCAATTGGCCTTGTATAGCGTGAAGGATTTAAAATAGCTAAAGCTGCACCTGTATCGTGCCTTTCAAGAGCTACTATAAAACGGGCTTTTAGAAGATCATTCATAATTAATTATCCTTGCCTTTGTGTTCTTGCACCAGCATAACTTAATTTTACTGGTAAACATAGGTCATATTTTGTTAGAATGAGGCTCGGTTAATTAACTTGTAAAATAGAATATATATGGCTAACTTATTCAAAAAGATATCTTTGATAACACTAGGATTATTGGTAGCGCTACCTCTATATGCTGGGCAAGCATTAAATAGGATTGTAGCTATTGTAAACGGTGATGCTATTTCACAAACTGAGCTTGATAACTATACAAAAATGATCGTAACTGAGATGCAAGCTCCTGGTGCTGCATTACCACCGCGCGATGTATTACAGAAGCAAGTTTTAAACCGCATGATTTTAAACAAAATTCAGCTCCAAATTGCGCAACAATATGGCATCGAAATAGATAGCTTATCTGTTTCGCAGCAGATCCAAAATATTGCCAAACAACAAGGCGTTTCAGTGGAAACTCTAAGAAGCACAGTCGAGGCAACTGGGATAAATTATAGCGACTATCGTGAATACATTAAAACTGAAATGATTATTCAAATGTTACAAAACAAAGAGGTTAATCAAGATGTTTCTATCACCAAAGCAGATATTGAAAATTACTTAAATTCTCCAGCTGGACAAGATAATTCTGGGGCTGAATATCGCTTGAGTCATATTCTGGTTGCGTTACCAGAATCCCCAACTCCGGAAGTATTAAAGAAAGCGCAAAACAAAGCCGAAGATCTAGTAGCAAAATTAAAATCTGGCGCGGATTTTAAAGCTTTAGCAATTTCAAACTCTGCTGGAAGGCAAGCACTAAACGGTGGCGATTTAGGTTGGCGTAACGCTGGTGAATTACCATCTCTATTCACTACGTATGCACCTTCGATGCAGAAAGGTGATATAGCAGGACCAATTCGCAGCAGCAATGGGTTCCATATTATCAAAATGCAAGATAAACGAGTAAGTTCCGAGACACAACGCACTGAAACACATGTGCGGCAAATTTTAATTAAAACTGATATTCATACTTCTAGTGCCGAAGCACAACGCACTTTACGTTTGTTAAAGCAACAAATTCAAAAAGGTGCGGATTTTGCCAAACTAGCAGTAGCAAAATCGCAAGAAAACCGTACCGCAGAAAAAGGCGGCGATATGGGTTGGGTGGATGAAAGTACGGTTATACCAAAGTTTTACCAAGTGATGTCTAAATTACGCAATAACGAAGTAAGCGAACCTTTTGAAACTGAAGAAGGTTGGCATTTAGTGCAAGTATTAGAACGTCGCACGCAACGCACTTCAGATGAAGCTGCCTTCAATAAAGCCCGCGAAAGCATCTGGCTACGCAAATCAAATGAGGCTTTAGAAGCTTGGTCCAAGCGCATTTATGACGATGCGCGTATCGAAATTTTATTAGACGGTATCGAAAGCAAAGAAAACGTATAATCTTTTTAATTTTACAGTTAATTAATCTTAAGCAGCGGCAGGATCTGCCGCTCAAAATCTACACCAATACTAGCCTCTTCAAAACACCCTATATCAACTTCTGTTTTTCGACTCAAAATTAAAACTTAAGTTCCTAGGTGCATATGCGCCTCAAGTTATTGAGCAGATACTTTATGAAAAAAATCGTATATAATTCAATTTGGTTAATGGCAAAATACCTATGAATAAACATTTAGATTCGCATATTGCTCGTAAACGTTTCGGTCAAAATTTCTTAACCGATCCAAACATAATTACTGCAATTATAGACTGTATAAATCCCCTGTCTGGCGACCATATTGTTGAAATTGGCCCAGGTCAAGCAGCTTTGACGCAAGGCTTAATAGCTAGTGGTGCCAGGGTTGATGCTATTGAACTAGATCGCGATTTGGCTGAGCTACTACGCATAGATCTTGCCAAGTACAAAAATTTTAACTTATATGAAGGCGATATTTTAAAGTTTGATTTATATACATTATTGCTGAATGATAAAACACATAAACTACGCCTAGTCGGAAATTTACCATATAATATTTCCACGCCATTACTGCTTAAATTATTCGACAACATCGCAATAATTTCCGATATGCATTTTATGTTACAAAAAGAAGTAGCAGAACGCTTAGTGGCAACTCCGGACAACAAACAATATGGTCGCCTCTCAATTCTGGCGCAATATTATTGTGAGATGCAAATTGTATTAGACGTACCACCAACAGCATTTAACCCAGCGCCAAAAGTTGAATCTAGTGTGATTCAACTCATTCCGCACGCCAAACCACCAGTAGAAGTTAAAGATCTAGAATTGCTGCAACAGATAACTGCTGCTGCATTCAATCAACGCCGCAAAACTATCAGCAACTCATTAAAAGAATTGATTACAGCAGCAGAATTGCAACAATTACAAATTGATCCAAAACTTCGGGCAGAGAATTTAACTTTAGCGCAATATGCTATAATTGTTAATTATTTAAACCGTTAAATATATTTGCTAGGTTACCGTAAGTTTTTATGAGCGGCGTCAGCCGCCATGGATGGCGGATGTCGAGCGCTACATGGATGTACTTGTGCGCGTCCGCGAATAAAAATTTTACGGTAGCATAGCAAATGAGAAGCGAAGACTATAATGGCAACATATGCAATTGGTGATATCCATGGCTGTTATGATCAACTAATCCAGCTGTTAGAGCTAATAAAATTTGATCAACAAAAAGATACCCTATGGTTTACTGGCGATCTAGTTAATGGTGGTCCAAAACCTGCGGCAACTATTCGTTTCATAAAATCTCAAAAACCCGATACGGTATGTATCTTAGGCAACCATGACATAACCTTACTTGCTGCCGCTGCTGGCAAAATACCATTACCGAATGATCGCGGCATTGGAGTGGAAGAGATAATCAACGCGCCGGATCGCGAAGAATTATTAGAATGGGTACGCTATCGACCCTTAACACATTATTCTGAACAATTTAATACTTTATTAGTGCATGCTGGGATATTACCAAATTGGGATCTTACTACTGTACAAACTTTAGCATATGAAGTAGAAAATATTTTACAAAGTAATGATCCAAATGAATTGTATGCTAACTTGCGTGGCGATTTACCAAACACTTGGGATCCTAATTTGCAAGGCTGGGAGCGGATCCGCTTTATAATTAATGTTTTTACTAGAATGCGCTTTTGTAATGCAAGCGGTTCTATCGACTTATCTAGCAAAGGTGAAATTACAACCGCGCCGGTTGGTTATCAAGCTTGGTTTCAGATCACCAATCAATATTTTAAAGATAAAAAAATTATTTTTGGGCATTGGGCCGCGTTAATGGGAAAAACCGATATCGCTAACATTTATGCCATCGATACCGGTTGTGTTTGGGGTAATAGCCTAACGGCATTACGTTTGGATGATTGGCAACGTTTCGCCGTAGAAAATAATAAATAGCTGCCTTATCCTTGCAAAAACTGTGAAAAATCAATTATTTTAACAAAAAAGTCACTCTCAATCACAGAATCAGAAACACCATTAGCATGGATCAACACTGCCCTGCGTGATATATGCTTTGGCATAGCGACTCTATTGATCTTTTCTCTAACCTCAGAAATTACATTTGTTGTTATTGGCTCTCTACTGAACTTTATTTCACATATATAAACAACGTCTTGCTTAGTCTGAATTAGGTAATCTATTTGACAGCCATGCTGCCTGCTAGTGGCACGTTGAAAATATGGGTTTGCCATAATTACATCTACGCCACTTATACCTAATATTTCTAGTATTTTATTATGGTTATTATTTACTAAATTTTCAAATTGTAAAGCTAATATGGTTTGCCAACCAGGTAAATTATTTATCGATATATCGGTCAATAGCCCTTTTTCTATTTTTACTTTATTTGGAAGAATATATTTTAAATAAAACCTAGTATAATTGTCCTTTAAACGATAATGGCACATACTAGAAATTGCCTGAGTTTTAATATTCCAAGTATAGTCCTTTTCTATAAAACCACCGACTTGTAAATCATCAAGATATTCAGTGAATTCACCGCCGCTCTGCAATTTTAAAAATTGTAGGATTTCTTCACGTGATGCTATCTTACTACTCAAAAATTTTACTATTTCTTGGTACTTGCCGCTTTTTTTGCCATAAATATCAGTGAAAATAAATTTAAATTCATCATATAATGGGCTATCTTTGCTAAAAAATAATTTACTGATATTATCTTCCGCGCTTACTCGATGATCTATTAATTCTAAATATCTTGGTATACCTCCAGTAACTGCTAAAATTTTAAATTTTTCAAATGCAGAAATCTCAGATCCGTGGATTGGCCAAAATTTATTACAATCCTTTAAGGGTAATTCTTCAATTGTCATATGTAAACTTGGCCTACCTAAATACCCAGTGCTACTTAAAATATTTTTGTCTATCCAAGCTGATATAGATCCACACAGAATTAATATTAATTTACTGTTGTTGCTAAAATGTGTATCCCATACTGTTTTTAGTTTACCTAAAAATGTTGGATCATCGTGCGCCATCCATGTTATTTCATCAAATGTAATTATTATCCTGTCATGTTGGCATTGCTTTGCGAGTATAGTAAATAAATCACCCCAGTCATTGGACTGGAATTCAGGATAATCAAATTGCTCTTTAAATTTTCTTATGAATTCATTACGTTGGTCTTGTGCCGTCATATTTTGATAGGGTGGTAATCCAACAAACTGATAACTTTTAAATGGTTTTGCAAACTCCTTAATCAAACGACTTTTACCCACACGTCTGCGACCTTTTATTACCACTAGATTGGCACAATTAAGCCCCAAGAGACGATTCAATGCTTCAAGTTCCTGTTTGCGGCCAAAAAACATCATTTTAACTCTAAATTGCTATTTATATACCAATTTTCCGCCAAATATTGACATTTGTCAATTCCTGGCGGATTTTTACAGACTGAATCTCCGCCAAATATTGACATTTGTCAATTCCTGGCGGATTTTTACAGGCTGGATTTTCGCCAAATATTAACATTTGTCGATTTCTGGCGGATTTTCACAGCCTGAACTTTCCGCCAAAAACCGACATTTATCCATTTAAACCACCCGAAAGTTTTGGTGGTTGGCAGCACTAATTAAAATTTAGTAATATTAGCATTATAACCAGGAATTAATGCTGCAATGGCTTGATCTTCCATATTACCAACCCCGGTAAATCCTTTAAATATAAATTGAAGTCCAAAACCATGGATATAATCACAGTTGGTTAAAGTACTTGGTTGCCAGGTTTTAGTCCAAACAAAACGCAATGCCGTACAACAGGTATGATATTCAAATCCAGCTAACACTAACTTTTCGCGCATATAATCCAAATCATAAGTATATCTACCTAAAAACCTAAATTGACTTACTAGTTGCCAAGCAGTGGAAGCAGAAATTTGCTTCTGGTTACTTTCAGTTTGACCAGTGATATCATCTGGTTCGGTACTACGAATAAACTCATAGCTAAAATTCAAGAGTCTATGTTTAGAATGCATATATTGCATTAAAAACGATGCGGTTTTAGTAGAAACATTGTCGCGAATAAAATTTCCTTCGAATGAATATTTTGGAGCGACGCGTAACCTGCCCACAATTGCAATCGGAGACCAATCTGGATCAACATTTCCAGTTTCTACAATTGGCACAGTATTTGGAGCAAAATAACGGATCTGCGCAATACCTAACATAGCTAGCTCTTCACCATTTGTTTCACGATACAATTTTGTTGCTAATCCTAAGCCAACCTGGCTAGCTTGTGAAACCCGATCATACCCGGCATAACGGTTGTCGCGAAATACCTGATAATAATCAAATTGGTTAATCACGCTATCAAAATTTGGTAAAAAGTTCTGATTTTTATTAGGAACAAATAAAAAGTACGCAGTTGGCTCTAAGGTTTGCAACAAACCTACATTATTAAAATCTGTTGGGCGCTCAAAAATTAAACCAGTTTTTAAATCATACATCGGAATTGCTAAATGCGGATGATTGGGGTTAATGCCCTGCGGATTGGTAGGGGATTGTACTGAGCTTGCAGTCAAATGCAAATTAGCATATTGCACATAGTTTAATTGCACTCGCGGTATTATAAACCAACCTGGTTCACTTAAAGTATATTGTAACCCTGGCCGTATAAAAAAGCGCTGCCCATAATTTAGCGCCACATTATTATCCGGTACTAGCCTTGGTTTAAAGTCGACATATGTAGCATTAACCACAAAGCTAAAATTCTTGGGTAAATTAACTGTAGCTGAATTTAAGATAATTTCCGGTAATTTGCTTAGTTGCTGTTGTCCAACAGGTCCGTTAGTTATATAAAAAGTTTTGTACTGTTCTAGTTGATACTTTAAAGTTCCAAACACATCGGTGTATTGTAAGTTGCCGCGCTGCAAAGCATACAAAGTCCAACCTTGGTTGTTAGCAAATTGATAAGTATTATTATTAAAATCATTTAAATAGTTACCATCGCTAGCATCAGTATAATCAATATTCAATGAAAACTTTTCAGTAAAATTAGTACTGTGCGTATAAGTAAAACCATAACGAAAATCGCGGGGTTTTAAATCATTGCGCTGCAATACCGTTGCAGTATCATTCGACAGCATAAAAGCTGGATCGTCGTATTTTTGATTGCGAAGCGCTTCATAAGCGCGATCGTGCGGCAAAAAATCAAACTTTAACTTGCCATTACTTTTACGAGTCAAATAACGCGTAACAGTGTCAAACTTCCAGGAACGTTTACTCATGTACTTGGAGGTAACAGTAAAATCATAATTCGGAGCTACATTCCAATAAAATGGTATTATTAAAGTTGCACCATTATTAGATGGGCTCTCATAACTTGGCTGTAAAAACCCAGTTTGGCGCCGATCATCTATTGGAAAATTAACGTAAGGCCAATAAAACACTGGTACATCCTTGAGGTACATTCTAGCGTTCCATGCCTCACCACGTCCGGTAGTTTTATTAAAATTAGCTTCGGATGCTTTTAAATACCAAGCATTACTATCTGGTGCACAAGTAGTATATGTACCAGGGCATAATTGCATTTTATCGCGATCATATATCGTAAGAGTTTTAGCTTCGCCCCGCGAGTGGTTATCGTAACGCCGATAAACCGCATTATCGATAATCTGTTTATCTGCCTTTACATAAGCAGTAGCCTCAGTACCATCCACCCGCACCCCCGGCTGCATGATTTGCACCCTACCACTTGCCGTTACTTTTTCTAAATCGCCAGATTGCTCATTATGTAACACTGTAGCTTTATTAGCGTAAATAATTTTATTACCTTGGGTAGCAATTACATTCCCATTAAATACCGAGGTACCTTTAGCTACAAAACTCGCTTCATCTGAGGTAATAGTAATCGGCTGGTTTGGAGTGTAAGGATCATTCATGGTGGCATATTCGCGCGGCTTGTAATAACCGTTGCAAAGGATATTTGCGTCCTTAGTACAGCTGCCACTAATAACCCAATCGTCAAATCCTAAGTTATCTAGCGTAGCAGCATAGCAACATGGTGCCAAAAGTGCGTATAATAAGATCCGCGCACCGTGCATTATATGTTGGAATGTTTTCATCATTAGCTAACCTTAAGATCGATCAGGGGGATTATATAACATGACTACACGCCTAGGTGAAATAAATCAGTGGTTAGCAGAGATTTTTCCTGATCATGATCTTAGTTTGCTAAAATATATTCAAGCTGACGCTAGCGATCGCAAATATTTACGCCTTACTCTGGCAACAGATTCTTATATAGTAATGGATAGCAGGCCAGGCGTAGAGTTGCAAAATTTTATCGACATTGCCAAATTACTAAGCGAACACCAAGTTAACGTTCCAAAAATCATTAATACTGACACCACTCGCGGCCTAATTTTAATGCACGACTTTGGTAGTCATACCTACTTGAATATGCTGCAAGCCGCTAGTCCAGATCAAGTTAATAAACTCTATAGCGATGCTTTAAAGAGCCTAATCAAAATCCAAAGCATCGGCAACCGCGAAAACTCCTTCGGATTACCAGTCATGAATGCAGAGTATATTAGCGGGCGCATGGAGGTATTTAAGTCATGGTATTTACAAAAACATTTACAACGCGAAGTCGATCCAACTGCCCAAGATTTAATCGATCACATGCAAATGCTGTTTTTAGATGTATTTGAAAACCAACCGCAAGTTTTAGTACATCTCGATTACCATTCTCGCAACCTAATGTATCTGACGCATGGCGATAACCCAGGGATCCTGGATTTTCAGGATGCTATGTATGGACCGATTACCTACGATTTAGTGTCATTATTCCAAGATGCTTATATTACTTGGCCACGCTCTAAAGTGGAGGCATGGATCGAATTATATGCGGCTATGGCGCTAGATGCTGCTTTAATTAATACCCAGGAAGCCGATAACTTGCTACGCAATTTCGACTTGGTTGGATTGCAACGCCATGTAAAAAATCTTGGTGTGTTTGCGAGACTACATCATCGCGATCAAAAATCGCATTATTTAAATGATATTCCCACATTATTAAAGTACATAGTGAGTACTTGTGAGCGCTACCCTGAATTACATAAATTCTTGGGATACTTGCGTGATACAGTTACAATGGCGGCGGATTAGGCACAATCCAGCCATTGTAAATAGCTAGCAGCAAACCTAAAAATAGCCCCATCGAAAGGATTATACGCGCCGATAATGCGTACATAGTCCGTTTACTACCATTTGTGTCGCATAATAAATAAAACAATCCGAAGCCAAGACTAGACAATATAGTAAAGATAACTGTTAATATAATGGTAGTTGCAATAAATGATGAGTCCATAACGTGTCAAATCCAAAAGACAAACCTAAAGAAAGATATCTCCTAAAACTCGGGAGCTGGTATTTCGCACCGCGTTGGAAGCTCACGCTAATTGCAGTGCTCACATTATTTATTCTAGTCTATCTAGGATTCTGGCAAATAGGTAGAGCGCAACAAAAGCAAAATATTTTTAAAATTTTACATGAACGCACCAATGCCGCCACTATAGATCTACAACAAATACCAGAACCAAGCTTGGAGAATAACCGTTTTACTCCCGTTCAAGTCGAAGGCTTATACCTAAACAACTACACCATCTTGCTCGATAACCAGATGTTGGATCACAAACCTGGTTATCGCGTTATAACTCCAATGCATATTCCGAAATCAATGAATTGGCTCTTAGTAGATCGCGGTTGGATCCCCTTGGAAAAAGATCGCCGGCAATTACCGAAAATCGAGCTCATTTTTGGCATGAAAACCATCAAAGGCATAATTAATACCATTGGCAGCGGCATTCTTCTCGAAAAAGAACCAGAAGCTGCATTAAAATGGCCCATAGTATTACAAAAATTAGATTATGATTTAATCGCCAAACAATTACACCATCCTATCTATCCCTTTGTGTTACAACTTAACGAAAAACAACCAGGTAGCTATGCTCAGGTACCAATCGATTATGGTGTTAGTTATGAAAAGCACCTCGGCTACGCCCTGCAATGGTTTTTGTTTGCCTTCATTCTAATAATGTATTACATCATCGTAAGCACTAAGCGGAGACTATAATTAATGCGTCGTAGTTGGCCGTTGTTGGCGTTAGCCTTAACCTTCGTTATACCATTCTTTGCTGCTGCAGCTCTACTATTATTAGGAAATACACGGCAGTTGAATACTACCCAACATGGTATTTTTATAAATCCACAAGTTAATCTTACTACTAGTCTTGCCGATTTTGATGGCAACGTAATTCCCCACAATACACAATGGACTATAGCTTTCCGATTACCTAAACAGTGTAACCACGAATGCCAACTTCAAAAACAACTTTTAAAAAATCTACACACCGCACTAGGCAAAGAGCGGAAGCGGGTCACCTTAGCAACTAGTAATCAATTCCCCAGCGGTATAGAATCAGAAGCTACTCTGGTAATAATAAATCCAACCGGACAAGCAGTAATGTATTACACCGCCTCACACAGTTTAAGTGGCGTATTAAAGGATTTAAGAAGGTTGTTAAAATATTCTCATGCGGTTTAATTTAAAATTTTGGGTGCTTGCAACAGCTTGCTTAGTTTACCTGGTAATCATCTTAGGGGCATACACCCGACTTAAAGATGCCGGCCTCGGCTGTCCAGACTGGCCAGGTTGTTATGGATCGATAATAGCCCCTACTACCAATGTTGCTGGCATAGAAGTAGAAAAAGCCTGGATCGAAATGATTCATCGCTACGTAGCCGGCACTTTAGGATTACTAATTCTAGGAATCACGGTAAAATTATTTACTTTACGTAAACATGAATTGATAGCTTGGCGCTGGAGTTGCCTAGCATTAGGATTAGTAGTTTTTCAAGCGCTACTTGGAATGTGGACTGTAACCTTGCGCTTATACCCAATTGTAGTTATGGGTCATTTGCTTGGTGGCTTCGCAATTTTCGCAGTTACTTGGTTAATTTTTTTAAGTTTACAAAAACCAAAACCCAACATAAAAATTTCAAAATTCTGGCGCTATTATGCAATGTTTGCTTTAGCGATTTTAATATTACAGATAGCTTTAGGCGGCTGGACTAGTGCCAACTACGCAGCATTAGTATGTAAAGATTTTCCGCAATGTCAGGGAAATTATTGGCCAACAATGGATTGGCAAGGAGCATTTAATTTTAGAGCCGTAGGTATCTTTGACAGTCCTGGAATTCCTTTAGAAAATGCTGCGCGGGTTACAATTCAAATGGCGCATCGGCTTGGAGCTTTGGTAACTACCATTTTATTGAGCATACTCTGTTTTAGATTAATTCGGATTAGAGCCAGTATAACCAAAATCCTAGCAATGATTCTATTATGTGCTTTAGCTTTACAAATAATTCTAGGAATTAGCAATGTCCTGGCAGGCTTACCATTAGTTGTAAGCTTATTACACAATGCCATGGCAGCATTTTTGTTGATTTTACTAGTAACAATAAATTATTTATTTTATAACTCAGCCTACCATGCTAAAACTCATACTGATTGATTATTTGACCCTGTGTAAACCACGCGTGGTATTGTTAATGCTAAGTACTGCGTGGGTAGGAATGTACTTGGCCAGCCCTACCTACCTAGATTGGCCTCGGATGGTTATTGCGACGTTAGGAATTGCATTTGCTGCCAGCGCAGCTGCAATTATTAATCACTTACTAGATCGTAATATTGATAGTAAAATGGCACGCACTGCATTTAGACCTATAGCATCAGGTAGAATTAGTCCCAAACAAGCGATTATATTTGCGATCATTTTAGCCATACTGGCATGGTCATTGCTTTATATCTGTGTAAATCGTACTACCGCTATATTAACCTTCGCAAGTGTAATTGGGTATGCGATAATTTATACAATGTATCTAAAGCGTGCCACGCCACAAAATATTGTTATTGGCGGTCTAGCTGGCGCAATGCCGCCATTATTAGGTTGGAGTGCGATAAGTAACAATATTGATCCACGTAGTTTAATACTGGTATTAATTATTTTTATTTGGACCCCACCGCATTTTTGGGCGCTGGCGATTTATCGGGTTAAGGACTATCGTAATGCTGCAATTCCCATGCTTCCAGTAACGCATGGGATACAATTTACCAAATTATGTTTACTGTTATATACCATATTATTAATAGCGGTAACCTGTTTACCTTTTGTGATCCAAATGGCTGGGTTTAAGTACTTAATCATAGCTACCCTTCTAAATACATATTTTTTATACCTAACGGTGCGCTTATATTTTAGCAATGGAGTACAAGAACATCGCCTGGCAATTAAAACTTTTAATTTTTCATTAAGTTACTTGTTAATTCTATTTATTGGGTTACTATTAGATCCTATCACTGCTACATATGGAGTATATTAATGGCAAATTTACGTCGCAATTTATTTATATTTTTATGCGCATTAGGAATATGTTTAATCGCTTGGTATTTTGTGAGTAAACATTATATGCAGCAACCTAAAGCCACGCAAATTGCCAATATAATCCAACCCGGCCGCCCATTAACAGCTTTTGAATTATATGATGACAGTGGTAAGCCGTTTACCGAGAAAGCCCTTAAAGGTCATTGGACTGTAATGTTTTTTGGCTATCCAGCTTGCCCTGATATTTGCCCGCAAACCCTGACTCAAGTTAGTGAAGTATGGAACGCTTATAAAAATCCACCTGCACACTTTGTTTTTGCAAGCATTGTTCCAGAACCACCTGATAGTGGCAATTTAAAAGCTTTTGTTCAAAAATTCCATCCAGATTTTATTGGTATTACTGGTACTCCAGCTGCAATCAATCAGCTAAGTGACCAATTAGGAATTTATGTAAAGCAACAAGAAGATCGTATTGATCACTCGTCGAGTTTGATGGTAATTGATCCACACGGCAGATTAGTTGCAGTATTATCGCCACCGTTCAACACTGAGCAGCTAGTACAAGATTTAAACGCTATAATGGAACTATGAAATTTAATTTAGCATATCGTAATTATCGCGCCATTGTTGTTGGTTTGCTTACTATGATGCAAGCAAACCACGCAGTGGCACTCTGCGATACAGGTTGCGATCCATCTAGCAAAACTTGTCCTCCAACTATTGCACGGGATTATCCTGGTGCTGTGCCATCGAATTATTACGGCAATTCACAAACAGACAGTTTTCGCTGTGCAATAGCTGGTTCCACCTCATTATCTGAACTTGAAGAAAATGAGCGCGCCAATTTAATCCCAGAAAAATTTAGTAATCGCTTTTATGTAATGTTAGGTGGCAATGCTGCTTCGGAAGGAATTGTCCGAGTTAAAAATGATTCGATTTACGATCCAGTTACCAATGCTGGTGTTTTAAGCTCAACCCAAATTAAAACTGCCAGTAATAATGTTGAATTTGGTTTCGGTTATCAATGGACTGAATTTGCCTTTGACCTAGAATGGATTGGGGTTAAAAGCATGACCTACAACGGCACCATCGAACAAATTACGCCCCTGTTACCCTACAGCACAAGCCTCAGTGGCGATACCTGGATGACTAACACTACCTGGTTTTTTAACAACCAGTATAACTTTTTGATGTATGCGGTATTTTGTGTTGGTGTTAGTTACAACAAAACAACTGCGACTTTAAACTCCGGCAGTCCAACTGTAACTAAAAAATGGTCACCTGCTGGCGGTTTAGGGGTCGGAGCTAGATTTAATGTTATATCTAAACTATTTGCTGATATGACTGCTAGGGCGCTAGTCCTTGGCCGGATTAAGTATTCAGCTTCTGATGGCCAAGGTCATTGGATGATCTTGAAGGGTTACCGCACTTGGCTTGGGGTCAGTGCTCGTCTCATTTGGATGATTTAACCAATTAATCCCTGCACGCCGAAGTTAAAACCCTTAAAATAATATTGTCCCTGCAATTTCATCATGTTATTTGAACTACGCCATTCCATTTTACTTTGCGAGCAATATCTATACCCTACATAGATAAAATAGCGCGACATTAGTGGCATCCGGGCTCCAGCACATACACTCCATGGATAACCATAACGATTCACGGTTGTTGCAGTACCATTCCCTAACACCCCGCCGGTTGCAGTAGTACGGGTCTGATTCCAAACAAAGCCAGTAGATGCTCCGAAAAATGGAAAGAAATAGTCCACTGGACGAAAATCAACAAACATAGTGATTAATGCTGCTTCGCTTTTAACTTGGCTAGTCATTGATGCTTGTGGATAGCCCAATAATATTGGATTAGGGTTATAGTTTTGGTTTTTATGATGTATGTATTCTAATTCAAAACGCACTCTAGTATTTAAAGTGAAACCAACACCTATTTCCCAATCCAAGCCAAATTTCTTTTGACCTTGAATATATACTGGATAGTTATTAATAGGACTATAACTCTGGTTACGCACATGCATTATATCCGTTTGCCCTTGCCAACCGCCGAACTTCCAATACATTTTGCAAACATCTTTAACCCTGGGAGTTTTGGCTGCAACAATACAGGCTTGTTGCTGTTCGGTTAAACGTACTGGTTCTTTGACAACGATTTTCCTTTCATCAACTACTGCTTGGTGATTCGGCCAATCGCTAGAATAAGTATCAAAATCAGCAAAGGCTACTGGACTAGCCATAGCAAAAAACAGTGCAATTTCAAAACATCCCTTAGTTGCTAACTTCCTTGTAAGCATTATTGACTCTCTCTTTTAATTCCTTGCCAGGCTTAAAGTGCACCGCATATTTAAAATTGGTTTGCAACTTCTCGCCAGTTTTAGGATTGCGGGCTAAGCGCGGCGCTCTATATCGTAAAGCAAAGCTTCCAAAGCCACGTACTTCTATTCTAGTACCTTTACTGAGCTCACTCACCATTAGCTCAACTAATTGTTTAATAGCCGCAGACATTACCTTGTAAGAAATATGTACTTGTTTATCTACCAAACTTCTTATTAAGTCTTCTCGTGTCATACAACACCTAAATTTGCAATTCTTTCAGTTTCAATTTTTAGTTTACCACATGCGTGAGAAAACTTGATATAATGAATTAGTGGGTTAGGGTTGACCCGTCATTATCATGGATGAAGGTACTATGGCTATTTGGTCTGAACCTCAAGACATTGAGGCTACTGATTTAGATTCACGTGAAATTGATCCTCAAGATGCAGATCTAGTAATAGAAGAAGAGCTAGCTATTGATATTGGGGAAGAACTTGAGCTCATCGAAGAAGAAGAAATAGAATTATTAGATATTGATTTAGATAATGATGATGATCTCGAGGAAATAAAAGCTGATGCAGGCAAGTATCGTACCAAAGCGCGTAAACGCGACATCGATCCAACCCAACTATATTTAATTGAAATAGGCTCTTCGCCACTGCTAACTGCAGAGGAAGAAGTACATTATGCCCGCCTATCAAGAAAAGGCTGCGAAAAATCCCGTAACCATATGGTACGTTGTAATTTGCGTTTGGTGGTAAAAATTGCGCGGCGGTATTTGAATCGCGGTTTAGCCTTATTAGATTTAGTTGAGGAAGGTAATCTTGGTTTGATCCGCGCCGTTGAAAAATTTGATCCGGAGCGTGGCTTTAGGTTTTCAACTTACGCGACTTGGTGGATCCGACAAAACATTGAGCGCGCGATTATGAATCAAACTCGTACCATACGTTTGCCGATCCACATCATCAAAGAGTTAAATGTTTATCTGCGCAAGGCACGTGAAATGACAAATATTTTGGATCATGAACCGACCTTTGAAGATATCGCTAAGGCTTTGGACAAAACTCCGAATGATGTTAATCGTTTATTACGTTTGAATGAAAGAACTTTATCGGTTGATACCCCAATGGGCGATGATACAGAAAAGCCTTTGCTAGAAGCTTTAGCTGATCATCAAAATGAAGGACCAGCAGAGATTTTAGAAGATAATAATTTGCGTGCCCAATTAGATGAATGTTTACATTTATTAAATGAAAAGCAACGTTCAATTTTAGCGCGACGTTTTGGGTTGCTAGGTTATGAAGCCGCGACCCTAGAAGAAGTTGGTAGTGAAGTTGGTTTAACCCGTGAACGCGTACGACAGATCCAAGTTGAAGCACTTAAAGCACTGCGCTCAATTATGGAAGAGAAAGGAATAGAGATCGATACCATATTCTATTAGGATGTTGGTATAATAGAGAAAAGTTAATTTGGACTAAATATATAGGAGATCCGATCATGTCCAGCGAATTGTTACAAAAGTTAGATGATAAAATCGACAACGCAATTGAAACTTTAGAATTGCTACGTTTGCAAAACGAAGAATTAGAAACAAAAAATTCTAGATTACATGAAGAAGTTGCGACATTAAAAAGTAAACAAGCTGCCTGGGAACAGAACCTAACTACAATGCTAGAAAAGCTTGATGCTATTGATAACAAAACAACCGCTACTACCTATGTTGAACGCGAAGAAAGCGTTTCTGCTTAATGTTATTGATGTTAAGTAAACATATTTTGATCCGGAAAATACATAACGTGTTTTCCGGTACGTTTATAGCTAGTTAGTACTTGTTCAAATCTGTACCGCTATTATTAGTATTTTCACTGTCTGGGGCTGGTGCGTTTTGCGATCCATTCGATTTCCCGTTTAAACCAGCACCACCGTTTAATATCATGTCATCTTGCATTATTGGCCCACTATCAATATTTTCTGCCCCGTCTACGCCAATTTTACCGGGGTAAACATCACTACCAGTCGGCATATTGCCGGTTGGTGCAACTGCTGGATTAGAATTTGTCGCGCTACCACCAGGGGTTAAAGAGCCACCGACTAGCTTTTCGCATACCCCTTTGGGAAGATAAATCCACTCAGTTGGAGACGCATCAATTACTGATGGGGTACAACTGCCAGGACCAAGGTTTGTATCGCAATCATTCTGACCAGCTTTTACTACCCCAAAGCATTTTTCTAAATTAGAAGTATCGATTTTAGCCCCATCTACGGCTCGAGCATTGGTAGAAAGAGTCATGACAATCACAGCAACTAAAGCTGTCATTAATGAGGTTATAAGTTGTTTATCTTGTTGCATGATTCATCCTTGAAAAATCTATACGACGCGCCGCGTTACAACATATTATAGCTAAAAAAATACCCCACAATATTTCTAGTGTGGGGTATTCTATTGAACATTGGTCAGTAACAAACGGAAGATGCTTACATCATACCGCCCATACCACCCATGCCGCTCATGCCAGACATATCTGGAGCTGCGGCAGCTTTTTCTTCTGGTAAATCGGTAATCGTACACTCAGTTGTTAACAACAATCCTGCTATTGATGCAGCATTTTGTAACGCTGTACGAGTTACCTTAGTAGGATCAATGATACCGAACTTCATCATGTCACCATATTCACCTGTTGCAGCGTTGTAACCAAAGTTACCGCTTTCAGATTTAACCTTCTCTACCACTACTGCAGGCTCTGCACCAGCATTCGCTACGATTTGACGTAACGGAGCTTCTAGAGAACGTACAATAATGTTGATACCTTGGGTTTGATCAGCATTATCACCAGTTACTTTCTTAACAGCGTTAGCAACACGAACCAATGCAACGCCACCACCTGGTAATACACCTTCTTCAACTGCAGCACGAGTTGCATGTAAGGCATCTTCTACGCGAGTTTTCTTTTCTTTCATTTCAACTTCTGTTGCAGCACCGATCTTAATTACTGCTACGCCGCCAGATAGTTTAGCAATGCGCTCTTGTAATTTTTCACGATCGTAATCAGAAGTAGTATCTTCAACTTGTTTACGTAATTGAGCGATACGCGCTTCAATATTTTTGCTATCGCCATTACCATCGATAATAGTAGTATTATCTTTAGTAATTAATACGCGTTTTGCAGTACCAAGATCTTCTACTTTAGTGCTTTCTAGCGTTAGGCCAACTTCTTCAGCAATAACTTGAGCCTTAGTTAGAATAGCGATGTCTTCTAACATAGCTTTACGACGGTCGCCAAAGCCCGGAGCTTTAACAGCACATACTTTCACGATGCCCCGAATATTATTCACTACTAAAGTAGCTAATGCTTCACCTTCAACGTCTTCGGCAATAATAAATAATGCTCGACCAGATTTAGCAACAGCTTCTAAAGTTGGTAACAATTCACGAATATTGCTAATTTTTTTATCAACTAGCAATATGAATGGATTGTCCAATTCACATGTCATGTTTTGTTGATTATTAACAAAGTATGGAGAAATGTAGCCACGATCAAATTGCATGCCTTCTACTACATCCAATTCATCTTCTAAGCCATTACCTTCTTCAACAGTAATTACGCCTTCTTTGCCTACTTTTTCCATTGCTTCAGCAATCTTGTTGCCAATTGCTGAATCATTGTTAGCAGAGATTCTACCAACGTTAGCAATAGTCTCTTTATCTTTACATTCGGTAGATAATTTTTTAAGTTCAGCAACCGCAACTGCAACTGCTTTATCAATACCACGCTTTAAATCCATTGGATTCATACCAGCAACCACAGATTTATTGCCCTCGATGGCAATGCTCTTGGTTAAGGAAACAGTGGTAGTAGTACCATCGCCTGCCATATCAGCAGTTTTACAAGCTGCTTCATTTACCCAACCAGCACCCATATTAGCAATTGGATCTTTAAATTTAATTGCTTTAGAAACAGTATCCCCATCTTTAGTAATCTTGGCTGGACCATAAGATGCTTGAATTCCTACGTGTCTACCGCATGGACCCAAAGTCTGCTCGACAGCATTCGCTAATCCAATAACACCTTCTAACAATCTATTTCTTGCATCAGTACCGTACTTTAATTCATTGGCGTTTGCCATAATCTTTATCCTCTTTACTTAACTTAAATCAATAATTAATTAAGCTTCAACTACACCCATAATATCTTCTTCACGCATTACTAATAGATCTTTACCATCTACTTTCACTTCAGTACCTGAATACTTACCAAAAAGCACTTCATCACCAACTTTTACATCAAGCTTGCGTAAGGACCCATTTTCAATCTTGCCAGGGCCGATTGCGATAACCGTGCCACGCTGCGGCTTATCGCCAGCGGTTTCAGGGATCACTATACCACTTGCAGTAGTTCTTTCTTCGATACGCTCAATAATCACGCGATCATGTAATGGACGTATACTTACCTTGCTCATGTGCTTCTCCTACTAATACTTAGTTTTTTAGTTAACTTTAAACTTTAATCCCATGCCACACTCAGTACGGGTTAAGTACTATGTATGGGCTATGCTATAAGAGTCAAGGGGCCAGGTTTTGAATTGGGGTTAAAAATGCCAAAAATAATTCGTAATAGTATCAGTCATCTAATCAGCGCACTTATGCTAATTCCACTAGCTCTGCCTTGCTATGCTACTCTGCAGCCCGATGCCCCCATCAGCGCTGACCAAGCCTTTGCCTTCCAAGTAAAAGTGGTGAATAGTGATACCTTGGAATTTTCTTGGGAAATAGCACCAGGTCATCATCTGTATCAAGATCAGTTGCATATCCTTAATAAAAAAAACCAAGAGTTGTTAAATCCTGACAATCTGCCAGCTGGGAATGAAGTCGTGGATCCAGTGCTGGGTAATAGTGTCGAATATGAGAAACAACTTACTATTAAGCTACCAATTGATAACCAGATTAGCGATGAACTGCTAGTGCATTACCAAGGTTGCTCGGATGTTGGTTTTTGTTATGAACCAGAAAGCCGTTTAATTCGCTTGGATGGTAAAAATCCAAGTATAAGCAAAACCGAGTTACAAGAATTTCCTGCTGAGTCTGAAGCGAATCAAATAGCCTCAGAAATTAAAGATCGCTTTTTACCCCTGACCTTATTGATTTTCTTTGGTCTAGGTTTCATTTTGTCGTTTTCGCCATGCGTGCTACCCATGATTCCTCTAATAGTAAATTTAATCATAGGTGAGAAAAAAATATCGACACGCAAATCGGCTTTTCTTGCTAGTATTTACGTTCTCGGTATGGCATGTACTTACGCAGTCGCTGGAACTTTGGTAGGCATGCTTGGAGCTCAATTACAAGCATGGCTACAACAACCTGTCGTATTAATTCCATTTAGCGTGGTGTTAATATTATTAGCGTTATCACAACTAGAATTGATCCGCATCAAAGTCCCTTCTTTCAACCGCAAACTGCATCATTGGGGTCAAAGACAATTACAAGGCTCTGCAACAGGTGCATTCATTTTAGGAATAATCGCTTCATTAATTGTATCGCCATGTGTAACACCTCCACTTATCGGAGCGTTAACGTACATCGGACATAACGGTAATCCATTAATTGGTGGTTTAACCTTGTTTTCTTTAGGCTTAGGTATGGGTGTACCATTAATTCTAGTAGCCTTGTTAAGCAGTGTAATTTTACCTAAAGCCGGCCGTTGGATGAATTTAGTTAAAATTGGCACCGCAATAGCATTGTTAGGTTTAGCGATCTGGATTTTACAACGTATTGTATCACCAAGCTTTAGCTTAGTATTATGGGCTGGTTTGTGCGCAGTATTTGCCTGGTATTTACGTAAAGGCGATAAACTCTTAAAAAGCTGCGCCTTAATCTTAGCAATAAGCGCATTCGTATTTGTTATTCTCGCGGCAACTGAGCATCATAGTGCCTGTCGTGCTGAAGGCGCAAAAGAAGCTAGCAAGGAACTACAATGGTATACTATTACTTCTGAAGCAGATCTACAGAAACATCTTGAAACAGCCAAAGTTAAAAATGTACATACCATGGTAGATGTTACTGCTACTTGGTGTATAAATTGTAAAAGGATTGAGCAAGGAGTATTCACCGATCCCCAAGTACAACAACAGCTGCAGCATATGATGTTGTTACGTTTAGATGTATCTAATGTCAGCGATAAAGAAAACCAATTATTAAATATGCTGAAAGTCTATGGGCCGCCAGCACTATTATTTTTTGATAGCAATGGCAAGGAAATTGGATCCAAGCGTTTAACAGGCAGTGTTTCAGTGGCGCAGTTACTTAATGTTTTAAAATTCTAACGCCGGCCACCACCACCGTGGCCGCCACCGCCATGCTCACCCCCACCATGCATGCCGCCATGGGGTGCTGAGTGTGGCTGTTCCGATCTATGCTGGCCCTCATTAGCGCGGTGCTGACTTTCGTTAGCTCGGTTCTGGCCTTCATTACGATTGTAATTATCACGATTATAATTGTCGCGACGATAATTATCATCTCTACGGTAGTTATTGTAGTTATCTCGACGATAATAGTTGTTGCCGTAGCCATAGCCTCCGCCATAACCACCGCCATCGTCTTCTAAGTAAACATCGTTATCTTCCGGTACATAAACAGTATTAGGTGTGTATTGACTAGAATCACTCGAAGAGCTCCCTTGGTCTTGACCTTGATCTTGCGATTGATCAGAACCTTGTGAATTTTGTGGTTGCCATTGACCAGGTGTCATTTGGCCCGGTTGCATGTCTGCCGGCGGTGGCGGCATTTGCCCAGGCTGCATTTGTTGCCCCGGTTGCATGCCTGCTGGCGGTGGCGGCATTTGTCCAGGTTGCATTTGTTGCCCGGGTTGCATGTCTGCCGGCGGTGGCGGCATTTGCCCAGATTGCATTTGTTGCCCGGGTTGCATGTCTGCAGCCGGTGGTGGCATTTGTCCAGGTTGCATTTGTTGCCCGGGTTGCATATTTGATGGCTGTGGCATGGTAGTTGTTAGAGGTGGTGGTGGTGGTGCTGGTTGCGCAGTAGGTTGCGTACCATCCGTAAAATTAACCGCCCATGTAGTACATGAAGCAAAGCCACAAATTAACCCTACTGCAATTGGTAATTTAATTATTTTAACTAAAGCCATAATATTCTCTCCACATCCCTTATTCTTATCTGCGATGCCCGCCACCGCCATGATGACCACCACCATGGTGCTCACCGCTATGATGCTTACCACTATGATGCTCACTGCTATGGTGATGTTCGCTACTGTGATGATGATTACCAGTACTACTGCTGCTACTGCTGCTATCAGACCAACCTGAGCTATAACCACCATCTACATCATCAACAACCACACCGGTGTTTTCTGGGACATATACGGTGTTAGGAGAATAAGTTTCAACTGGTGGAGTTACTATTACAGTTGCCGGCGGCGTTGTAGTTGAAGAAGAATTAGTAGTTGTTGAAGTAGTTGCTGGTGTAGTAGTTGAATCATTGGTTACGGTAGCATCGCTTGATCCGGAGGTAGTTGTACTGGTTGTAGTAGTTTCTGAAGCAGCCGCGTATACTGCAGTTGAAACTAGAATGCTTGCAACTACTGCAAAAAATTTTTGATAACTTATTGAGCTAGCCATAATCTGTTCCTCTGTAATTGGTCAATGAAGCGTCAAACCCAGTGAGTTTTGAAACTAAGTATATAGTAGTTTAACTATGAAATGTGTTATAAGGAGCTAGATTTTGCAATTTGTGGCGATCTTTGCAAAAATAGCGCACAACTTCTAGAAAAGGTGTATAATTTTGCATAACCTACTGATCATTCATGGTCCTAATTTAAACTTATTAGGCATACGTGAGCCAAATCTTTATGGCACTAAAAGCTTAAATGAGCTTAATGATGAATTAATTAGTAGAGCTAGGAGCAATAATATAAATTTGCTGTGCCAACAGTCAAATGCTGAGGATGAACTGATTACAATGGTGCACAAGGTACCACAGCACAATATACATGGGATCATCATAAATGCCGCTGGCTATTCACATACCAGTGTTGCGTTGCGTGATGCTTTGTTAGCAGTTGCAACCCCATTTATAGAGGTGCATATAACCAATACTAATGCCCGAGAGCCGTTTCGAAGGTTTTCGTATTTAGCAGATATAGCAATAGGCAGCATTGTAGGTTTAGGTACCCTAGGGTATGACTTAGCCTTAACTGCTTTTATATCAATTTTTAACAACCAAGAGCGACACGAGTAAAAAATGGATATACGTAAAGTAAAAAAGTTAATTGAGCTTTTAAAAGAGTCTGGTATTTCTGAAATAGAAATAAGTGAAGGAGAAGAATCGGTACGGATTAGCCAACAACAAAATCCTGTTATGTTGGCAAACCCGCAAGTAACACACTTTGCTGCCCCACAAGCAGCACCAGTTGTTAATACCGCAAGTGCCCCCGCTGCAGCCGCACAAGCAGCAGAGCCAGAAGCACCAAAAGGACACCAAGTTAAATCGCCGATGGTAGGTACTTTCTACCGAGCTTCAGCACCTGGTAGCCCACCATTTGTTAATGTTGGCGACTCGGTAAAAGCTGGGGATGTGATTTGCATTATCGAGGCTATGAAAATGTTAAATCAAATCGAAGCGGATCAGGCTGGTAAAGTCACTGCTATTTTGGTTGAAAACGGACAACCAGTGGAATTTGGACAACCTTTATTCATTATTGAATAAACTTCACTGCTAGGCTAAAAAAATGTTTGATAAAATTGTTATTGCGAACCGTGGTGAAATTGCGTTACGCATATTACGCGCGTGTAAAGAATTAGGGATTAA
This sequence comes from Gammaproteobacteria bacterium, assembly GCA_020054325.1. GTDB lineage: Bacteria > Pseudomonadota > Gammaproteobacteria > UBA6186 > Azoamicaceae > JAGVLG01. The sequence goes on along the minus strand of JAGVLG010000029.1, from coordinate 3,252 downwards.
AACTGTAGCGTTGCATTCAACTGCGGACAGTAATTTAATGCATGTAAAATTAGCAGATGAGTCAGTATGTATTGGTAACGCGCCATCAGCGCAAAGTTATTTAAACATACCCGCAATTATTAGTGCTGCAGAAATTACCGATGCTAATGCTATCCACCCTGGCTATGGTTTTCTTTCTGAAAATGCTGATTTTGCCGAGCGCGTTGAACAAAGTGGCTTTGTTTTTATTGGTCCAGCTCCGGAATCAATAAGAATAATGGGTGATAAAGTTTCTGCGATTAATGCTATGCGCCAAGCTGGGGTACCATGTGTACCAGGTTCTAATGGTGTTCTCGGTGATGATCCAGAAAAAAACAAAGCTATAGCGCGCGAGATTGGTTACCCAATACTTATCAAAGCTGCCGGTGGTGGTGGCGGTCGCGGTATGCGAGTAGTACACTCCGAAGAAGAATTATTAAATTCAATTTCGTTAACTCAAGCTGAAGCATTAGCGGCATTTAATAACCCAAATGTGTACATGGAAAAGTTTTTAGAACATCCGCGTCACATTGAGATCCAAGTATTGGGGGATGGTAAAGGCAATGCAATTCATTTGTGTGAGCGTGACTGCTCCATGCAGCGCCGCCATCAAAAAGTTCTGGAAGAAGCTCCAGCCCCTGGAATTACCCAAGAAATGCGCGATGAAATTGGTGGCCGCTGTGTACAAGCATGTAAAGATATAAAATATCGTGGTGCTGGTACTTTTGAATTTTTATTTGAAGATGGTAAGTTCTATTTTATTGAAATGAATACCCGAATTCAGGTAGAACATCCGGTAACTGAAATGATCACTGGCGTTGATCTTGTTAAAGAACAAATCCGAGTCGCAGCGGGTGAGCCATTTTCATTAAAACAAAGCGATATAAAAATCCTTGGTCATGCCATAGAGTGTCGTATTAATGCTGAAGATCCCAAAACATTTATGCCATCGCCGGGGCTTATAAAACTATTCCATGCGCCAGGTGGACCAGGAGTACGTTTTGATTCGCATATATATAGCAGTTATACCGTACCACCAAATTACGATTCATTAATTGGCAAATTAATTACTTTTGGTGACAGCAGAGCTACAGCTATTAGTAGAATGCGCAATGCTTTAGATGAAATTGTAATTGATGGTATTGTTACGAATGTACCATTGCATCAAAATTTGATCCGTGACACTAATTTTAAGGCAGGCGGTACTTCAATCCATTACTTAGAAAAGAAGTTGGCGGAAGAAAAATAAATGGCGTGGTTGCAGTTCAGTATTCCATGTGCTGCAGAAAACGTGGAAGCTTGGAGCGATGCATTAATGGATGCTGGAGCAGCATCTGTAACCATTGCAAACGATCAAGCGCAAATTTTTGAAATAACGCCAGAGCATAAACCACTGTGGCAAGAAAATAAATTAATCGCATTATTTACTGAAGATAATGAGCCATTAATAATTCAACATGAATTAGGCCAGAGTATTGATGCAAAGTCTTTAGCTAATGGCGTGTGGAGTACGTTTGTAGATCAGGATTGGGTTAAAAAATCGCAAGATAACATGCAACCGATGTTTTTTGGCAACAATCTTTGGGTTTGCCCTTCTTGGAGTGAAATTCCAGATCCGAATGCGATTAATATTATTTTAGATCCACAAATGGCCTTTGGAACAGGCTCCCATGCAACAACTGCACTATGTCTAGAATGGCTAGCAAATAATATTCAACCGCAACACGTTGTAATTGATTATGGCTGTGGCTCAGGAATATTAGGTATTGCAGCACTTAAACTTGGCGCCAGTAAAGTTTATGGCGTTGACATTGATCCACTCGCATTAGAAATAAGCTTAAGTAATGCTTTTAATAATAAAATTTCGATTGCTGATGATCCGCAGTTGTTAGTTTATTTACCAGAACATATGCCGGCAATTACTGCCGATATAGTAGTTGCAAATATATTAGCACAGCCTCTAATGGGTATGGCTGCGACTTTAGCTAAGTTTTTACAACCTGGTGGTGTTTTGGTTTTATCAGGGATATTGTCTGAACAAGCCCAGCAAGTAATTGAGGTATATCAAAGATATTTTGAAAACTTTGATGTGCAAACGAATGAAGCTTGGATTAGGATTAGTGCAAAGCGCAAGACTTAATATTTTTGCTTATTAGACAGCAAATTTGTACCGTTACATAAAAAATTGAGGCACGAATTCAGAATATTCGTGCCTCTTTTTACATCAATTTATAATCGAACTATAACATCTATTAACTTACATGAAGTCTTTGTTTCACTTCAAGCTTAGGTTGCGTTAGTAGTTGCATTTGCGCTCTTAATTGATTACGAATTATTTCCCGAATCATTTCTAAAGTAATTGAGTCCATATCATTCAATTTATACTGTCCCAAACAATGTATCCTTTGAAAAATACTTCTCATATAACGTTGCATGTGTGGTTCGTTTTTAGCATTAAAGATTGTTTTTGCTACTTTATCACTAAGAGAATTGATTACTTCCTCACTACAATCTGGGTTAGAAGTGGCTACTTTGAAGTGCAATTCATCGTTGGCATAACTTGCAAAGCTGCCAGAGTAAGCGTCGTTCTGGAAACCACACCCATTTGGAGAGAAAATATATCGTTCGCTGGATAATGCAAGCCACATAAGGTATTCGTCGGAGGTCATATTTGCATAAGAAAGACAATCCTCTGGGGTTGCATATACAGTAGGTACTCTATCGGCAACACTAGCAGTAGAAGCTCCAGCAAAACTAGAAGCTCCAGCAAAACTAGAAGCTCCAGTAAAAGTAGAAGCTCCAGTAACAGCATCATAAGTAAAAAACATTATTGTTCTCCATATCTTTGTTCTAATTTCGCAACAGTAACATAGTTAACTAAAAAAGTAAACAGTTTTGAGCTCCAATGTTTTGAGCTCCAATGTTTGAGCTCCAACGCAGGCATTATATGTAGCGACAAAGCTAATTCTACCCATGAAGTTTTAACTTTACATTTTAAAATTTCATGGTAAACTACAATTATTATGATAAAAAAACTCATTAACAGGGGTGATTTCATCCAGAAAATCAAAAATGGCTTTAGGTCACACAATATCGTGGCATTACTTGGCCCACGCCAATGCGGTAAGACTACACTTGCAAATCAATACAAAGAAATAGCTTTTAAACAAGGCCTCCCGACTTTAGCGTTTTTTCCGTCCTGACATAAAAATTTCCAAATAAATCAATTGATTG
>JAGVLG010000066.1 GCA_020054325.1 Gammaproteobacteria bacterium | reverse complement strand
TGCTTCCGCACCGTTTAGATCCAACCATTTTGCAAAAAATATTTTAATTGAAAACTTGCAGCAACTAATTTACGTGTGTGCGCCTGAACGCTTACGAACAAATTTTACATGAATTTAAAGATTGGATTATTAAACATTCTAGTAAAATCATTATCACACCTAAACAACACATTACCAACATAGATTTACGCGCAATCAATCAAATTTGGCAAATTAATTACATTAAAACTGCAAGTTCACAACTGCGTGGAATTTCTTGTAAAGGGATTTCTCATAATACTCTGACGCTATATGGCGCCATTGACGATATTGAACGCACCCACCTTTGGCTACAAAAATGGCTTAAACAACGCGCTAAGGAAATATTAATTCCATGGTTACAGCAATTAAGCGTGCAACATAATTTACCTTTTAATAAAGTTTCGATTCGCGGGCAACAAACATTATGGGGAAGTTGTAGTCCAGAGCATGATATTAGTTTAAATTACAAATTACTATTCTTATCGAATGAGAAAGTAACACATATTTTGCTACATGAATTATGCCATACTAAACATTTAAATCACTCGCAGCGCTTTTGGGCATTATTATCTAAATTAGATCCAAATTGTAAAATAAATGACAATGCTATTCGTAAAGCAGATAAATTAATTGATATATTCTAATTTTGTTGATCTGTTGCTGGATACAATGGCAATGTCGGATTACTAGATGTTGGCGCGCTTGTATTTCCAGGTGGTGTAGTGGCAGGAGCAGGGATGTTAGCTGTACCTTGTTGCTGTTGTTGCCCATTGCTAGCAGGATTTACGATGGGATTCACGACGTAATCTTGCGGGGGCGTGACATTACTATCATCATGTTTAGCAGGAGAGCTTTTCTTAAGATTTGTAGTAGTGCAGGTCAATGGAGCTTCCTTATCATTTCCCAAATTCATAAAAAATCTAAAAATACTATTTTCACCACATTTTTCTTCAATTTGCTGCTCTATGGCCTCAAGCCTACGTTTTTCTGCATAATAATTTTCGATCCGTTCAAACGTCCTGCTTACTAAAGCCGATATTGGCGCAGTAATGTCATCAGACGCAGCATCCTCTTCTAAATTTTGTTCAAATTTTTTAAATTCTTCTTTGATCACACTAGTAGGCGAAAAGTCTTCTGGAACTAAATCCATTAGTAATGCCGCTCTATATGCCACAAATGCGACTATTATTAAGACTAATATGAATTGACCTAAGCTAATTACTTTATGTTTAAGCATAATAATTCAGTTTAGTACATTTCATGACTAAAAGATGGCTATATAGCCAGTGGGCTACTAAGTAGGCTAAACTGAGCCATTACGTCTCGGCAAGAGATCCGTTAAAAGGATAAAATGCATGATTAAACAAAATACGTGTATAGCAACATTTGACCCAGATGTTTGGGCGGCAATTAAGAGCGAGGCACAACGCCAAGAGGATCATATTGAGTTGATCGCTTCAGAAAATTACGCTTCGCGCTGCGTATTAGAAGCCCAGGGCTCCATACTTACTAATAAATATGCTGAAGGCTATCCAGGTAAACGCTACTACGGCGGCTGTGAATATGTTGATATAGTGGAATCTATAGCTATTGAGCGCGCAAAAAAATTATTTAATGCCAGCTATGCGAACGTACAGCCCCATTCTGGCTCCCAAGCCAATTATGCAACATATTTAGCTTTACTCAGTCCTGGCGACACGATTTTGGGTATGAGTTTAGATCATGGCGGGCATCTAACTCACGGAGCAACTGTAAATTTTTCTGGCAAAACTTATAACTCCGTAACGTATGGGGTTGATCCTATTACTGGAGTCATTGATTATAATCAAGTTGAAGACTTAGCCAGAAAATACAAGCCAAAATTAATTATGACTGGATTTTCAGCATATTCTTTGGTTGTCGATTGGCAAAAGTTTCGTGATATTGCCGATATGGTTGGTGCTTACATGGTAGCTGACATTGCGCATGTTGCGGGCTTAGTTTGCACTGGGCTATACGATTCGCCAATCAATATCGCTGATGTCACAACAACTACTACACACAAGACCTTACGCGGCCCACGCGGTGGTATGATTTTAGCTCGAGATAATCCAGAAATTGCTAAAAAACTTAATTCTGCGGTATTTCCTGGCACTCAAGGTGGCCCATTAATGCACGTTATCGCAGCAAAAGCCGTAGCATTCAAAGAAGCACTACAACCGGATTTTAAAACTTATCAACAACAAGTAATTAAAAATGCGCAATACTTTGCAAATGGGCTGCAAGCTCGTGATTATCAAATTGTCGCGGGTGGTACCAAAAATCATTTATTTTTATTAAGTTTGATTAATAAAAATATTACCGGGAAAGATGCGGATCTGGCTTTAGGGCAGGCGTATATTACTGTTAATAAAAATACAGTACCAAATGATCCTAAATCGCCTATGGTTACTAGTGGTATTCGTATTGGCACTCCAGCAATTACAACCCGAGGCTTTAAGGAACCAGAAATTGATTTGCTAATTGATTGGATTTGTGCTGTATTAAGTGATATCAACAATGCAGCAACGATTGAAAAAGTACGCGGCGAAGTAATTAAACTCTGCCAAAAGTTTCCAGTATATGGTGAACTAATCTAGGAGAGGCTAAAGATTATGCAGTGTCCATTTTGCCAAGAAATTGATACTAAAGTTATAGATTCACGTGCAGTAGGTGGTGATGGCCAACAGATCCGCAGACGGCGCGAGTGCATAAGTTGTGCAGAGCGCTTCACAACTTATGAAACCATTGAATTATCACTACCTCGGATTCAAAAAAAAGATGGTAGCTTTGTGCAATTCAAAGAAGAGAAAATACGGGCTGGGATCTTACGTGCTTTGGAAAAGCGCCCAGTTACTATGGAAGCTGTAGATAAAATTATCAACCGGATTATTTATCGACTACGCGCCACTGGAGAACGTGAAGTCTCTACGCAATTAATTGGCGAATGGGTAATGAGTGAATTAAAGGATCTTGATGCAGTTGCATATGTCCGTTTCGCCTCTGTGTATCGCCGTTTTGAGGATGTCGAAGCCTTTAATACTGAAATTGAAAGGCTTAAGGCAACCGAAGTGAGTGCTTAACCGCGAAAAACTCTGCAAAAGCATTCCTTTTATCTGGACTTTTTATAAATTCAATAGGGGTAACGCCATCATATTGAGCTGCAACACCACTATCAATTTTATCCAGGCGGTTTCTTTGATTTAGCAGCTCCTGAATATACTCAGGCTTAATGCTTTCTTTAATAACTACCAGTGTCTTATTCGTGATCACTCCGGCAGCATAAGCCGCCGCCACCGCATGCATGAAATTGTTACCGTAAATATTTCGATTTAAAATATTAACTTCGAGTGACAACATTTTTCTTAAAATTTGCAAAGGCTTATCATCTTCTTTACTGCCAGCAATCCAGTAAAAAATGCTATATAAACAATTTTGGCCTTCAATATCAGTGAATTGCAATAATTTTTCTAACACAGGAAGCTCGCAAGCCACTATATTGTTCAGCACCAACATCGCTGCACAGTATTCTTTGTTCTTACTTGTATTAGCTGCAATAAAACTTATCGCGTATAATGTCACGTATAGTAAACTACCAATATCTTCTGCAGCAGCATACTCCAATTCAATCCAACTTTTAATATAATATGCAACTTTTTGCTGATTAGCCTCACTGCTATCTGTTAGTAACATATGTAGCGCAATATCGAATACATCATGTATCCCAAAGTATGGCTGCAGCAACATTCCCATCTTTTTAATGTTGCCACGTAAGCGATTACGAAATTGCACTATTACCTTTAAACGTTCCGCATCCTTAGGGTTTGGCAATTTTTCTAGTAGTTGTCTGAAAACGCCATTACCTTTATTATTAAAAAAATCCAGGGTTTCTTCACTGTAGTTTGGTTTTTGTGTTTCTGTAAACATATCTCGTACCGAGTCAATAATATAAAATAGGGTACCTTCGAGCTTCGCAAATTCATGCTGAAAAGTTCTAGGATTAGCCCCTAAGATTCTACTTTCCAATTTACTATAACACGTTTCGCCATTTGCATCTTTGATGAATAGAGCCATCACTGAGAGAGATTGATTATCCATCATTGTTTGAATTATAAAATTAATTGCTTCAATTGTAGGCTCTGGCTTTGAGTTTAACCAAAGATGAAAAAATGAATTTCCTTGTAAATCCTTTGCTTTTTTAACAAGCTCACCCCCAACATTAACATGTTTATGCTCAGGTTTTTTCGTGTTCTGCTGCATTACTGCATCATGCCACGCAGTAATTAAGGCTGAATATTTGCTGAATAACATTGAAAAAATTACAATGTCATTTGGCCTATGCCTCGCCCACAAATGTAAAATGTTATGTCCATATTGATCAAGATTTTCAAGATCACATGAGAATTTTCCAATAAAAAGCTGATCACTTCTTTTGAAGCTGTGCGGGTTTTTATAGCCAACATCAATAAAGTATCGCCATCTGCAAGCCTCTCCTTAAGAATGAGCGAATATCTTTGCAAATCAGTCAATATTCCACGGGTATTGTTGCGAATTTTTTCCGCCAATAAATTAAGTATGCTATCTCTAGCTTTTTTATTTTTGTAGTCATATGCTTTTTTGAGTTCGGGGATCCTGGGTAACTTTATTTGAAAATACTCTTTTACTACGCGATTATCTGAGCAATCTTGCAAAAGCTGGATGAAATCCATATCTGGCAGCTCTAACATCCTTTTGACAAATGCTTTTTGAAAGTTTGCAGGATATTTTTCGATATTTTTTAAGATTAATACAGTCAGAGCATAAGGTATATTACACGCCTGTAAAAATTTATATAATTCTTCTGGGTTTGTATGTGAAATTTTAAGATAAACTAAAGCCAACTCCTCGTAAATATTAGTATTGTGCTTTTCTGAAATTACCTTATTAAACTCTTGCGCGTCTTGCTGCACTATTGCGGCAGAGAGCTTATCAATCGGTTTCAAAACTTTTGCCGCTGGCGGTGTTACTTGAGTTGTTACCACAGCAGTTACTGACACTGGCTCTGGTTTACTTTTGGTTACAGGGGCAGTTTGCACCTGTAACTGTACTAACTTTTGATGTAATTGTTGCATTTCAATAATATCTTTAGTTTCCGCTTTTTTTAGCTGGGCGCTTAATTGCACAACAGTTTGCGGAATTGAAATGTTTTGAGTTTTAAATTCTGAGACATTGTAGCTGGTCAATTTTTGCAGTAATGCTTTAAGCACCTTATCAGATAATTTCTTTTCTTTACCATTAGCACGCATTTGTTTGTCCAAGCAGGCAATACATACTGCTAATGGCAGCTCTGCAGCATTTAATAAATTTAGAACTTCTGCGGCATTAGCTTTAATTACAAATAAGTTGTGCTGTAAATATTCCAAAAGAGCTATCAGGGGATCAGACTCTTGTTGGGTACCAATCAGTTGTGCTACGGCAATTTCAAAATTGCGTTGCAGCTGTTGTTGGCGTAATAAATCCTTAGCTTTTTTAATTGCAGCTGTTTCTTGAGGTTGTGCTAAACTTTCAGGGTTCTTTAAAATTTTGGCTCCAGGAGTACTAGGGCTAAAGGTTAATGGCGTTGGAGATGTGGAAGTAGATGTTGCAGAGCTAAGGTCGGGGCGTGAAGCACCAGAGCCAATTGATGCTGACTCTAACTCATTACTTAAAAATTGTACCTGCGACAATGCTGCGTTAGTTCGCGCCTCAGCTAGCTGTAAATTTTGCACCAGGTAATGTATCTGTTGTTGCAGCAATAACGTATTCCAACCTAATATAGCTGCTTTAAATATTTCTGGTGGCATTGCTAAAGTTGCAGGTATTTGATTTGCTAGCTGTGGATTAGGTATTATTTCTGCTAAATCGTAGTAATATAATGTTTGTGGTATCCCCCGCACTAACCGCACTAAAGGGGTTGGCTCTAGATTAGTGTCATATGCCAGCAGCCTGAAATTAGTTGCTTGCGACTCACATACGTAACCAAAACTTTCAAAAACCCCAATAGGCACATACTTGGTATATCCAAAGCTTAAATCATCATTTAAGTGTACAACTTTCCAGTAGCCATCATCATCTAACAGGAGCACCAACTTAGCCATTATTATTCTCTGTGTAATTGCATATTCTTGAGTTTTTTGGCACTGCCCTTGAATTATAAGTGCCAGGTACGGTTACAGTACCTCGGCTTGAAACAATTAGCAAGCTAAACAGCACGTTATATGGCGCATACGTGGCGCTAAAATAGACTAAAAGCATTAGATATGTTAGAATGCTCGCATCCAGAAAATATAAATAAACGGTAAATAGTGAATATGCAATCTTTTAAAGGTCGCGAAAAAGCCCGGCGCTATGCAATGCAAGCCTTATATGGCTGGCACATAGCCAATGGCTCGCTTAAGGATATTGAAACATTCTACTTAACCGATAGGAATCCTAAAAACTTTGATACCGAATATTTTGGTAGGCTTTTGCACGGCATCCCACAAAACCTAGGGGCAGTAGATAATCTGATCACTCCATTTTTAGATCGCCCCTTTAATAAACTAGATCCAATCGAGTTGACAATCTTACGAATTGCAGCCTATGAATTTAAGTACAGTATTGACGTACCTTTTAGAGTTGTGATTCATGAGGCGGTAGAATTGGCTAAAGTATTTGGTGCCGAAGACAGCCATAAATTTACCAATAGTGTCATAGATAAAATGGCAAAAGAACTACGAGCTAATGAAGTCCTAAACTGGCAGAATCAAAAAATAGCTGCTGTTTAATCTTAACCGGGAATAATTAGTGGAAAATCTAAAATTTAAATTAAACCGATTAATTAACCTCGCATTAGGCTTAGCTCTAATAGATGGTGGTTTAATAATTGGGATCCAAATATGTGATTTCCTAGCTACCTATTTTTTTATAAGCCGTCTACCTGCTATATCAACGAATTTGCAAAATAATGCTGCTATGGGGGGAACCAATCTTATTCTGATATTAATTGGGATATTAAACCTATCTGCAATTATCTTAAGAATCACTGGAATTGCTCGCGGCACTAAATATAGTATTATGCAATGCTACCTTCGCAGCATTAGGAGTATAGCGCCATTATATATATTATATTTTTTAGCAGTCATAGTATTATTATCAGTCGCTATCCAAATAAGCAAAATATTCACTCCCTTTTTTCCACAACTTAATTTCTTGGTGGTGTTAAAAGTATTATTTTTTTTATGCTTACCATATGCGATTCTAACATGTGCCAACGTCGTAGATCAAAACCGCAACATCTTTCAAGCAATAAAGCACACCTATGGCTACATTCGCAATAATAAAGATTTTTTATTGTTAACTACAATTTCTTGCTTGTATAGCATCCCATCATTGCTTGAAACTTTTACTGCTGGCTTAATTGCAACACAATATTTAAAATTATTTAGCAGTATTTGGTTTCTATTCTGCCACTTATTATCTCTAGTCATGTATATCGATAATTTCGATAAACAACCTGTATCGCAAAATCCTAACAAACCTACAAAAATAGTAATTATTTAGGTAACACTAATATTGCATCAGCTACAGGCCGATATATAAAATTAAACCCCGAGCTAATCCTGGGATCAAGATATATAGAAGATGAGCTGCCGCCATCTAAATTCAAAGCATGCACACAGCCTAATGATCGCATAAATTGCGCTAATTCTGGAATTGTCATACCTGTGTTTTCAGTTAAAAATTGTTGCTCTATAACTACTAATACCCAATGTTTATTCGGTAATATACCAATAGCTGTTCTAGCATGCTTATTAAATAAAAATGCTTTGCTGCTTGTCTCTTTATTAAAATCAGTTACAACACGCTTATCTAATATCAATATGGGGCCGGCACCAACAATATATTCTAAATCTTGCCACTGCTTAGTTTGCTTGGGTTGCAACAATGGAATCACTTCAACCTGCAATCTTACTTTATTGCCAACTACTATATTATTTAAATTTGGATCTGCAACTCCAGTGTGATAGATATAAGAATCTTTAGGGACGGAAGCAACACCACTATTGCTGATTTGAGTTATTTGCCCATTAGCAATAGTCACAGCAGTATATGGTGCCACTTGAAACTCAACTCCAAAACTATCACTCAATAAATATGCCTTATCCTTTTTTGCAATTTGATTCATAGCATAAATCGGAAAGTTCTTATTATTGATAATTAGACTACTTTTAGTTTGCAAACGATCAATTAGCACTTGATTGGTACCTGGATCCCAACCGATAGCACCACGAGGTTTAAATGCAATTCCATACCACTTAGAATTTATTTTTAAAATACCTGCTGGTAGCCCAAAAGCCTCATCCATAGTAACGAATTTAAAATAGCCGCCATTAATCGCAGCTAGAGCATTATAATGTCTGGCTATATTGGCAACTGAGTCTAACCCTTCTGCAGTTTCTTTAGCTCTGGCTGCAACTATCTTAACCTTGCTGGGATCAACAGTAAGAACATGTACCACTGTAATATTATCTGGCGATTGCTTATTATAAGTAATACCTTGCACAGCAATAGCCAAACTACCAGGTAAGAAACCAAGAACAATTAATAAATATTTGAAATAATTACCCATTTAATCAATCTAGCACAAAAGAAGAATTATATGGAAGAGATCGGCCGAAGCAGTTAGATAAATAATCAAAGTTGCATCAAAGGGTAACGCTATTACTAGCCATTTAAGCGCACTGGCATACGCTTCGCACCCCAAGTACCATGCGGACCGGAATATATTCCTGGGACCTGAATATCACAAAATCTACACTTACCGCTATCTGTTAATTGATAGTCCAGGATGTTATACCAATCACGTTTAACTACGCATTTTTTACAATTATGACAATAAGTACTGCCACCATCAGAATCATGCACATTTCCAGTGTAAACATAGTTTAAACCATTTTTAAGAGCGATATCGCGCGCCATCGTTAGAGTAGCAGGTGGGGTTGGGGGTTTGTCCATCATCTTCCAATCGGGATGAAAAGCGGTAAAGTGTAGCGGTACCTCAATACCTAAGTTTGCTTTAAACCATTTGGTCATGGCATCAATTTCTTCTGGGCTATCATTTTCACCAGGTATAAGCAGAGTTGTTACTTCAAACCATACTTTAGTTTCATTTTTTAAATAAACTAATGTATCTAAAACATCATTTAAGTGTCCACCACAAATTTTATGATAAAACTCTTCAGTAAATCCTTTTAAATCAACATTTGCAGCATCCATATATTGATAAAATTCTTTACGCGGCTCTGGACAAATATAACCAGCGGTTACTGCAACAGATTTAACTCCAAGCTTATGGCATTCTATTGCAGTATCAATTGCATATTCCATAAATACTGTTGGATCATTATATGTGAAGGCTACGCTGCTACATCCTAGTTGTACAGCAGCTTTAGCCAAAGCTTGTGGGGTAGCTTGATCCATTAATGTATCTAATTCGCGGGATTTACTTATGTCCCAGTTTTGACAGAATTTACAAGCTAAATTACAGCCAGCAGTGCCAAAAGATAATATTGGTGTTCCAGGTAAAAAATGATTCAGCGGTTTTTTTTCAACTGGATCAATACAAAAACCACTTGATCTGCCATAAGTTGTTAAAACAATTTTGTTATCTTCGCAAGCGCGTACAAAGCACAAACCGCGTTGGCCATTTTTTAATTTACAGGCACGCGGGCAAACATCACACTGCACATGACCATCTTCCAATACGTGCCAATACTTGGTTGGGAAACTTGTATACACATCTTTTGTTTGCTTTGTCAGATCCATTTAATTTACCCAAATGCATGATATTAATTATACTACTTATAACAGCTAAATAGGACTTAATATGGAAAATACCCGTTTACCATGTGTTGCTGGCTTCTTTTATCCAGCTGATCGAGGTGAATTACAACAAACAGTTAATGAATTATTGGCACATGCAGTGCCGCGGGACATATCGGTACCAAAAGCAATAATTGCGCCGCATGCTGGATATATCTACTCTGGTCCAATTGCAGCAACAATTTATAAAACTTTAGAAAGCGCACGAAATATTATAAAACGGGTGGTACTATTTGGACCAGCGCATCGGCTTGCATTTAATGGTATTGCAACTACGCAATTGCAAAATTTTGCAACCCCATTAGGTACGATCCGAATAGACTTAGAAGCCATTAAATCCATTTTAGAACTACCTGGAGTTGTGGTAAATGAACATGCATTTGATGGCGAACATTCACTAGAAGTACAACTACCCTTTTTGCAAAGTGTACTAGATAATTTTGAACTAGTACCATGCGTAGTAGGCTTTGCAAAGCCAGCACAGATTGCTAATGCTATTGAACGTCTTTGGGGTGATCATACCACGTTAATTGTTATTAGTTCCGATCTTAGCCATTATTATGATTATGCTACGGCGCAACGTTTGGATCATGCCACTACTGAAGCTATTCTACATTTAGCACCAGATCAAATTGGCGATGAACAAGCTTGCGGTCGCTTACCAGTTAAAGGTTTATTGCTAGCTGCAGCAAAAATGCAGCTTACTCCCAACGTATTAGATTTACGCAATTCTGGAGATACTGCAGGGGATAAGAGTCGGGTCGTTGGTTACGGTGCTTACCACTTTGTTTAAGGAATTAAAAGGTTATGCAAGAATTTGATCAAAACGAACGTAAGATTTTATTAGAAATTGCCAGGAATACTATTACATATTGTTTAGAAAATGATACAACCGCCATGCCGCTTAATCTACAGGATTTTCCAGAGCATTTACGTGCTCCACGAGCATGCTTTGTATCATTACACGAAAATCAAGAGTTACGCGGTTGCATTGGCTCACTACAAGCTCACCAGCCACTTGTTATTGATGTGATGCATAATGCTTATAATGCTGCATTTCGAGATCCACGTTTCCATCCCGTAACCGCAGCAGAATTTCACGAAATTAAAATTGAGATTTCTGTATTAAGCCAGCCAGAAGCCATGCACTTTAGCTCGGAAGACGAATTACAACAACAAATCCGGCCCGGCATTGATGGCTTAATTCTTACTGATAATGGCTATCGCGGAACCTTTCTGCCAGTTGTTTGGGAGCAAATCCCTGACAAACATGAATTTCTGCAACATCTTAAAATGAAAGCTGGCTTGCCAGCTAATTGTTGGTCTAACACCCTCAAAGTAGAACGCTACACCGCAGAGTTGATAGACTGACAAGTTTCAGTAATAATTATTATACTCAAGGCGTATATTCCAACGGAAGGTTTACCACTAATGACGCTAAACAGCTCAATGCGCGCCAAAAGTGCGTGCTTTTTTTTGATTATCATCTGGGCATATGCAGCTTGGCCTACTATTGTAACCATGTTGCAAGCATATCGGACTGGTGGTTACGATTATCAAGGTTTTTTTGCCCTACCATTATTCTATGCGCTACTAGTACAGCAACGAAGTAATTTAAAGAGGATTAAACTAGCTCCTAGTCCATGGTCATTGCTGCTTTTGTTATTATGCGCAGTACTATGGTTGTTTGGCACTTTAACAACTTTAACTTTAGTATCCGATGCAGCTTTAATAAGTATGCTACCTATTATTTTGCTGGCAACTTGCGGTAGAAAAATTTGCATAACCTTAGCCTACCCTCTTCTTGCCTTATTTTTGTTATTACCATTTGGCAAACCACTATTCAATTTATTGCAAAACCTATATTCACAATTAATGTTATACAGTCTTGCATTAAGCAAAACTGCGATTTATTGGGAAAATAGTAATATCCTCGTAGCCAAGCAAGAATACTCTTTAGATAAACTGTGTAGTGCATTGCAATACAGCAGCCTGTATCTTAGCTTCGGTTTTGCAATATTAGGATATACTACACGTGGTATATTTAAACGAATATTAATGGCTGCCATGTTTGTGATACTGCCATTGTTGGTATTATTTATAAGCAGCTTTAGTTTAATACTATTTAGCGTATGGAGAAATTCTAATAGCTATTCTGATCTTACTATCAATATTTTAAGTTGGGCATCTGTAGCTGCCGGATTAACACTTGCCATGTTATTGAGCTACGCCTTTAGAAGCAAAGCTAAAAACACCTACAAAAATGACGGCATCGATTGGCATAATGAATTTTCCATCTACAATACTCGTTGGATGCCAGCGACGGTCATTGCAGCAGTTGTTATACTCGCCTTGCCCAGCGCAGCACATTATCTACAAAATAGACAGCACTTCGCTACCAATTGGCACGATCCAGCAACAATTATGAAATCAGACGCTGTAACCTTAACTATTAATTATGATCATCAACTAGATCCAATTGCCAAAAATGATAACAATAAATGGCAACAAATTAAGCACAAAAATATCAAAGTGGCGGTTAATGGCAAGGTTATCCCAGTTACAGAAACAATTTCTATTAATAAATACCAAGGCAAAATAACTTGGAGTATGAATTATACCAATGGCCATTTAACTAATAATAAAACTTATACAAAGATCTTAGAAAATATGTATGCTTTGAGTAAAAAGGGAGCTAAAACTGCTGAAATTGCATTAGTATCCGATCTCGGCAAGAATTTACAAACTAGTCGTAGCGCGCTAACTAATGCGCTAGGTGATTTACAAAAAAATGCGACTACAACTTGGCTAAATGGTTAATGATATACTTTATTTTTTAAAGTTATAATATATTCAGATAATTTATGAATTTCAGACCATAAGCGTTGGTACAGGCCATCCATATTAACTTTTCCAGCAACATCGCGTTCACCAAATACTTTTATGAAAATCTCCTTGCTGATCGGATCACTATTTATCTCTGTAATTACTTGCTTGCCATGCGACGTCATAGCAATACGAATTAATGCTAAATGACGTTTTTGCTCTGAGGTTATAGCAGATTCAAGTTTGATTAAATTATTATAAGCAACTTCTTTGCCATCTTTTAAGCTTTCACGCAACGCATCGCATGCAGTGTCCAACGCTTTAAAGCCATTAAATGTTACACCATATTTGCTATAAATATTTTTGAGTTCACGCTCCATTTTTTTTATTCTTTTGTCTATATCATCGATATAGCCATTCAGTTCGTCATCTGTAAGTGTGTCTTTAGCGTCAATTTTTGCTTTGATGGCAGTTATATCATACTTCTTTCCAGTTATAGCGGAAATAATACTATTTAACCAAGGCATATGCACTCTCCTAAACTTTTAGAGTTATTTTGTTAGGATAGTGCATTTATTTAGAATATTTATACAGTACTGTACGTTTAAAATGCAAATGCCAGACCAATTACTGGACCAAACATGTGCATTTTCCAGACATATTGATTGCTTTCAGAATTGTTGACGTATTTTTGATACATGTAACGGTAACCGCCATAAATTGTAAGATCTACGCATTTATAATCAGGTCTATAGCCAATATAGCCGTTCATATTATAACTTTTTTGATTTGAATCTCTACCACCAATATCACCAGCAAATAGTAACGACCAATTTTTATTCATGCCATAATTTAATTTAGTGCCGATGATAGCATCAATCCAATCTTGATTACTACCAGCCTGAATACTAGTATGTACTACCTTAATTTGTACATCAGTTAGAGTATAACGTGCGCCAAGATATGGGGTAACTGCAAAACTCATCGATTGACAAAAACAACGTTTGAAAATCTCGTAGGAAATGCCGCCTGTGAACATGCCAAATTCAAATACTGGTTTTATCGGTACATTATTAATGTAATAAATTTTATCTAAATATGCATACATTGAGTTTAAGAACACTCCCCATTTACCTTTGTCGACCTCAACGTACAGCATACCGCCACCCTGCATGTTTTCTAATATATCGCTAAAGGTTTGCCTTACCCGTACTGAACGTGTCCCAACATTAACAAAGCCATTCATATTCATGGACCATAAATACGGGGCAATAATTACCTTACAAGGATTTTTACAGCATTTCTTACACTGTTTGGCCTGAGGCTTAGAAATTGGTTTATCAAATACTTTATTGGATGCCGTATCTGCAGCAAAGCAGTAACTCCCGGTAATCAGTATTATTCCACAAATTAATCGTTTGAAAATTAGCATCCTTGTATTACCTTACTTTCCTTGCATTTGAAAATATATTTCACACAATAGGTGTGACGTATTTGAAGCCATAATTCGTTAGAAAACAAACTATCAAGCCCTGAACCCCTTTACACATGCAAGTTATCCATTTGCTGTGTGTTTCCATTAAATATAGCATGTATTCAGCAGCTCTTGACTACTTAACTGGGTCGATTCTTTGTCGACCTATATGCTTTATTCGTAATTTTGAATTAGCAAATCCAACAGTGCAGTCTAGAATTAAGTAGGGCTTTTAATTAAGGAAATCAGTATGCTAGAAGGTGAATTTCGCCATTCTTATTTATTTCTTCTCGTATATGGACCACCCCTATACTGTCAAGAGCCACCTGTACTAAATAATTAGAAGTAAATGCACTCGTATATCCGGCTTTTTAGTGGATTAACTAAAAT
>JAGVLG010000031.1 GCA_020054325.1 Gammaproteobacteria bacterium | reverse complement strand
TATCTCCCTGATAAGTGGTTCTACACACTTATTTTAGGAGGACTAAAAAGCGGAAGTTTCTAACTTGCCAGAAGCGGAAATCTCTAAATTGCCCTTACATTTATAGGTTTCCCCCTTGTTAACTAGCATTGATAGGAATAAAATACTTCATTCTTTAAATTGTATGTCTATATCAAGGGGGTTGGCAATGTCCAGCAATACTAATCAAGCGGTCGCAACTGATGAGTTTGGACCGATAAGAAAGCTTCTTTGGCCGATTCATAATTATGAACTTAAGAAGTTTTTGCCGCTTAGCTTAATAATGTTCTGTATACTATTTAATTACACCTTGTTGCGTGATACCAAGGATACTTTGGTAGTTAATGCTTGTGGAGCTAGTGCGCTTACTTTCTTGAAGTTGTATTGCGTAACTCCTTGTGCGATTTTATTCGTAGTGTTGTATGCGAAATTAACTAATGCGTTGAAACGCGAATTTGTATTCTACACGGTAGTTATTCCTTTCTTAGTATTCTTTGGTCTATTTGGTTTTGTGTTATATCCAAATCTGCACCTATTACACCCATCTGCAGAATACATGAATCAATTATCTGCTGAATTCCCAAGACTGACAGGTTTCTTTGATATAGGAACTTATTGGACTTATTCTGTTTTCTATGTGTTAGCAGAAATTTGGGGTAGTGCGATGATTGCGTTGATGTTCTGGCAATTTGCAAACCAAATCGTGCGTATGAAAGAATCCAAACGTTTCTATGGGTTGTTTGTTGTTATTGGAAACATCGCATTAATTTTATCTGGATTAGTTGTTAATTTCTGCTCAGAAGAAATTAAATCATTCTATCCTGGCTTAACTCCTGATGAAGTTTGGGGCATTTCCTTAAAATGGTTAATGGGTGCAGTAGTTGTAATGGGTGTCGGCGCAATGATGTTATATCGTTGGATGCATACTTCAGTATTACCTGATCCACGTTACTATGATGGTGATGCAGCTGCTGGCGTTAAGAAGAAAAAAGCAAAACCAGGTTTAGCTGAAAGCTTTAAGATTATTATCAAATCACCAGAATTAGGTTTAATTGCGTTATTGATTATGGCTTATGGTGTAACTATCAACTTAGTTGAAGTACAGTGGAAAGAACAATTAAAGTTCTATTTTGCTGGTGATAAAGGTGGTTACAACGGCTTCATGGGCTTATTCTCAACTTACACCGGTGTATTCACAATTATATTCAGTTTGTTTGTGGGTGCTAACGTATTACGCTTGGTAAGTTGGTTTAAGGCTGCAGTTATAACCCCAGTTGCAATTCTTTTGGGTGGTAGCGCGTTCTTTGCATTTATTTTATCTAGCAAAGATATTCCTTACTTAAAAGATTTCGTTGCTGATTTATTAATTTCTATTGGCACTAGCCCAGTTACCGCAGCAGCATTCTTAGGTGCTGGTATTGTGATCCTTTCTAAATCGATTAAATACTCTTTATTCGACCCAACCAAAGAAATGGCTTACATACCTTTAGATGATGAATTGAAAACTAAAGGTAAAGCAGCGGTAGATGTTATCGGTGGCCGTGCTGGTAAAGCTGGGGGTGCTGCAGTGCAAAACTTATTGTTCATCGCATTTGCAACTAAAGAAGCTGTAGCTATTGCTCCGATTTGCTTTGGTGTGTTCTTTGCAGTTTGTATTCTTTGGATTTACGCGGTTAAAGGCTTAAGCACTAAGGTGAATGCAGCTGTTGAGCGTAAAAACCAAGAAGCTCTTGCCGAACAAGCTGTTGTTGCTGCAGAACCAGCAAACAAATCTACTGTTGCTGGAGCACAGCCTGCGTGAGCTTAGAGTCGAAAGGAGGCGCCACTAGAGTACTTGGAACTTTTACACTAGCCATGATCACCATGGCAGCGATAGTGAGCCTCCGAAATCTATCGTTAACCGCGGAACTGGGAAGTTCTGCGGTTTTCTTTTTAGCACTTGCTGCACTTGTTTTTTTTATACCATTATCATTAGTGGCTGCTGAATTGGCGGCAACTTGGCCGCGCGCTGGCGGTTGTTATGTATGGGTCGGCGAGGCTTTTGGTAAACCGTTAGCATTTGTCAGTCTGTGGTTTTCTTGGATGGCTAGTGTGGCATGGTTTCCTGCTATTTTAGCGTTTTGCGCTACTATGTTTGGACATATGTTAGGTTTTATCAGCCCTGGCATAGAGCAAGACCCACGATTTATTCTTATTACAATGTTAGCTATTTTTTGGGCTACCACATTAAACAACTTTATTGGAATTAAATTCTCTGGAATGCTTAGCTCAATAGGGGTTGTAGTTGGCACATTAATTCCTGGCTTTTTAATAATCGCTTTGGGTTTGTGGTGGATTTTGAGTAATCAGCCAACCCAGATCCCTTTAACTGTGGATGCGCTAGTTCCAGATTTTAAACTGGATAATTTGATTTTATTTTCAGGTGTAATTTTGAGCTTCGCTGGAGTAGAGCTAGCTGCATATCATATTCGTGAAACTAAAAATCCCCAGAAGAACTATCCGCATGCATTAGGCATTGCAGCAGTATTGATTTTAATAGTTTATATATTTGGTACATTGGCAATTGCTGCCGTGGTACCGCAACATGATCTCTTAATAGCATCTGGCTTAGTCCAGGCTTTTAATGTCTTTTTTGAGCAGTTTGGATTCCTTTGGATTGTACCTTTACTGGCATTATTCTTACTAATTGGGGCCTTAGCAGGCATTAATGCTTGGGTTGTAGGTCCTGCCAAGGGTATGCTAGTTGTCGCTGAAGACGGATTTTTTCCACGCTGGTTGCGACATACCAACAAAAATGGCGTCCCAACTGCACTATTGTTGCTGCAAGCTTTAGTAGGTAGTTTATTGTCAATGATATTTTTATATTTACAGGACAATAGCGCATCGATTTGGTTTTTAACGGCATTATCTGCCAAGTTTACCTGTGCTCAATATGCATTAATTTTCTTAGCAGCTTTAAAATTGCGCATCACAAAACCCCAGGTACCTAGAGCATTTAAAGCACCTTTTATGACTTTGCTGGCTAGTCTAGGGATCTTATCCTGCCTATTTGGTTTTGTGATTGTATATGTGCCACACGGTAAATTAGTATCCATAAACTTAGGATATTATTGTTTGATTTTATTATGTGGTTTCTTTCTTTTATTAGCCCCAGCGCTATTCCTTATTAAATATCGGCTACGCAATAAATAAATCTATCCTAATAAAATACCAGTATTACCCGTATATGGACCACCCCTATACTGTCAAGAGCCACCTGTACTAAATAATTAGAAGTAAATGCACTCGTATATCCGGCTTTTTAGTGGATTAACTAAAAT
>JAGVLG010000077.1 GCA_020054325.1 Gammaproteobacteria bacterium | reverse complement strand
ATGATCATCTTTAGGTTGCCTGTTGTCACAAATTACAAGTCCGTTGATCTTGGAACCAACCATACGTGATAGATCTTGTAAATGGAATTGGAATCGTTCAATTATATGCTTATAGGCATACCAGTACATATCATTATCACTTTGCACATAATCTAATGAGTACGCTTTCTTTATATTTACTACAGCACAGATAGATCGTATTGCCTTAAATTTTGTTATTAGATTGAACAACGAGAATTTAAACTCCTCTTTTTCTCGACCCGATAAATGGGTTAATGGATGTTGTTTGATCCCTTTATTATGCGGTGAAAAATAACGCCATTTTTTAGCCATATAAATTACTGAAAAGTTGCTTGGAATAGTGCGATTTGTATTATGCTATTGATTACAATATACTTGATTCTTCCACTAGTAGGTCACCGTACCTAAACTTAAAGTTTACAAATGAGGAGTAGTATATGAACCCAGAAGAATTTAACCAACACTTGTCTGATCTACTAATAAGCCGTGAAAATAAAGAAGAGCTAATACAAAATTTAAATACCGGTATTGCAGAAGCACAAGGTGACGTCACAAAATTGATTGAAGCCTGGAAACCAATAGTAGCAATACTGAATAAAGACTATTGGGTATCTCGCGATGACACGAAAAAATTTCATAAGGTATCACCAGTAATCAACTCATTAGAACTGATTGTACAAGAATGCATCAATGCATTTACTGGCAAAGCCGCAGGTGCTGATTTTATGGGCGAGCTAGCGCAATTACATTTTAAATGTTCAAATTACTATTCAATAGCTAGTACTTTAAGTCCAGATAATCTGCAAAAATGTACTGCTTGGCTTGAAAAGGCTGGTGCCTTTATAGCACAAAATGGCTTAACTGATACTAGAAGTGATGCTGTCTGGCATAATCTTGTTGGTGGTCATGAGTCAAGACAATTCCAAATGGGATTAATGAAAGTTCATCCAGAATCAAGCGTGGAACATTTCCGACAAGCTGTTCGCATTCAACATGATGTACTTGGCAATAAAGTTGAAGATCCGAAAGCTGTTGAATTGCGTCATGTTATGATGTGTTTAGGTAGTACATTAGTGCAACAAGCTATGAGTAAGGCTCTAATGGTTGCTACTAAGATTGAACAGTTTACACAAGATTTAGCCGATGTCGAAGGTGGTAGTGTTTACTCTTCAGTTCTATACGCACAATTAGATAAAGATCTACAAAGGCTAACCTCTGAAGCACACGAAGTTTTATCTCAGTTAACCGAGGATAATCTGGTATTAGCAGATAGCAAGCCTGACTTATATCGTCGTGCCGGCACTAAACAATTTACTGGTTACTTATCATTATTAAAAGGTGACTTTGATAGTGCTTGTAGCTTACTTGATCAAGCAGCAAGAGACATGGAAAATTCTCTGCCAGTAACTGGTGCTAAAGGACAACTTTCACAAATATTGAATGATGTTGCCAAAATGTATGATGCAAAAGCCGCTGCTGTTCGTTTAAGATCAATTGAACTATCTAAAAGTGATTTCGAACAAATGTACGCAGATAATGCAAAGCATGATTTAGCTAATACTAGCAGTAATCCATACTCTCGATTGGGAGAAATTGTGGTTCGCTTAAATCAACGTCGCGCCTTAGCAATGCAATCGGCTTTGTCCACTACGGAAGGTGAAATGACTCTAGGCACTTCTAGCCCTACATTACTATTTCAAAGTCATCAACAAGGTTCAACAAGTGATGAAGTTAAATCTGCGGTGCTTGGAAGTCCAAAACGCAAATTGGGCGCCCTTTAAGTAAGATCGTTAACGGCAATACTTATGGTTAAATACTTAGTATTGCCGTTACTTTACAATCTTTTCTTTCCTAATAACATATGACTTCATCAAAGTTATCCTATTTTAAGGATATGGCTATGAGTAGAAAATGCTATACTTTAGCATTAATTATTGTTTTAGCTAGTTGCGCTTCAATTGTAGAAGGATATCCAATGCCTGCATTGTCTAAAAAAAGTATTGAAGATAAATTTATAGCAGCGGAACAAGAGTTCACTAAGCGTTGGCGTGCATTTGCCAAGAACAAAAAATTTACTGTTTACCCAAGACAATTTACAGATGAGCAGATTCTTGCTGAATTTGACAGCATTGTTGCAACCAGAAATGCAGTTTATTATGAAAATCCTCATCAGCAACCGTTATTTTCTATGCAAGATTATGAACGTTCTCAAGAGTTGCTGTCGGGCGGATTTCATAAAGCCCCGCATCTTATTGCCTTTGCTTATAATTACAGTCACCCTAGCTATAACTCTAGCAATGTAACGCTAAATGGCTATAGATTCCTAGCATTAGAGGGTCCGCAAAAACCCGAACATGTTGGTCACTTTAAACGACTATTGATTAATTACGATGTGAAAAAATTAGTGCGCTTAACCAACGACATTGAGGGTGGGGTATTTAAATCAGAAAATTACTGGCGTGATAATGTCACACAAAAAGATAATGGCAAACTATTACTGACATTTACCTTGCCAGAAGAAGAAAAGCGGCAGCCTTATAGCTTTACTTATTATGCTATCGATGATTGGGCAGATAATACAGGTACTAATCACAAGATGTTATTGGATTTTGTGCAGCAAATACGCAAGGATTATCAGCCTGGGGATTTAATTGCTGTGCACTGTAGTGCTGGAGTGGGGCGTACTGGTACTTTTATAGCTGCGTTTTTAATCTTGGATGAAATAGATAAGCAATTAAAAAGCGGTATGCGTATTGATAAATTAAATATCAGTATTGAGGAAATAGTTTACAAAATTACCTTGCAACGTGCTTATTTGGTGGGGGAAAAAGCCCAATATTTAACTCTACATAAATTAGTGCAAGAGTATTTAGCTACGATCTAACAAGGCTTCTTGTGAAATCGTAGCTACTTATGGTTTAAAAATCAGGTTGCTTTATTTGAATTTATAACAATAATAGCTAACTTGGTATACGGATGCTTGGATATATCTTTCATATTTATTTTTGCCTTTTCTGCATACATATTCTCTGCCTTTCCAGCAGTTAAATCTTGTGATTGCAATAAATTTGCTTGAGCTAATGCTACACAGATGTTCGGTAAACATCCAGGCGCGCACACATAATTTAGTTGGCGCAAATTTTTAATTTAAATATTTTTGTAAAATTGATGGTGCAACGCGGTGTGGTAGCAAAGCT
>JAGVLG010000102.1 GCA_020054325.1 Gammaproteobacteria bacterium | reverse complement strand
TTTTGCAGTTTGCTCTGCATCGTAAATTGCTGAATGATGTAACTCAGTATCGAACGGTAATTTTGCAGCTTTTAAACCCTCAGCTAAAACCGTTTGGCCAAACGCTGCGGCGCAAAGTGTCGCAGTATCTAGCGAGGTAAAAGCATGAAAGGGCGATTTCTTAATCTTACAACGCTTTATTGCAGCATTTAAAAAGGCTAGATCGAACCATGCATTGTGGCCTACTAAAACACAACGGTTACATTTGCTCTGTTTTAAAATCTGGTTTAAAAAATCAAAAATTTCATCTAACGCGACCTTTTCGGTTACTGAAAACCTAAATGGATGATAGGGATCAATTTTATTGATTGCCAAACTTTCAGGATTTAAAACTGCGCCTGCAAATGGCTCGATGTGATGCTGGATTGTTTCACCGGGAATTAAAAGCCCGGCATTGTCCATATTTAGTGTGGTCACTGCAATTTCTAACAGCGCATCAGTTTCTGGATTTAAACCACCACATTCAACATCTACTACAATCGGGTGATAACCGCGAAAGCGTTTAGCTATTAATGGATTGTAGTTGAGTTGTGGGGTGGCCATTTTAATCTTTATACCGTAGCCAAAAACCGTATGGCTTGTTTAGTATAGTAAGCCTTTTTTATCAAAAACTCAAATTATACTATAGCTGCCTTTAAGGTTTTGGCTGCATAGACTCACGTGTTAAAAGCAATGCTGCCGCGCTAGATAAGGCTACGGATTAATTTTTTATGGGTAGTACTTCTCCACATATTCATCTAAAGCTACGATTGCCGCGCTAGAGACAGCTAGTGAAGCTACCACTGCCGCTGTTGTTCTAAGGCACTGTAGTGCCTTAGCCCTGTTAAAAGCTGGCGTCATTGTTGCTGCATTAGCTCCAACTATATTGGATGCTGCAGCATCTGAATCTAAACCGGAATCATCTAAGTATTTTTGCACTTCACTTGCGGTATCTCCAAGAATCTCAGGTAACTGTTGCCCAGCTATAATGTTCAACATTTTTACAGCTTCTACCACCTCTGAATTAAAATTCCATGCGTATTCCTTAAAATTGTTCTTCAAGCTGTAGGAGTGCTTATAGCATTGTACTGCTACATTTATGTATGCATTTATTTTATTTTTATGAGTGGTAATATCAATATTTTGTGGCTTGGTATGATCGGCAAGTAAATCAACATACATTTGTGTAATTCTTGCAGCGGGATGTTCAGCTATTCTTTTTAATGTGGCTGTGTCATTAACTTTCAAACACGATAGAGCTGCAAATCCAACCAATATGTTTCCATAAGTGTTATTAGCTACAGCATACCTTACTAGGCTCTTTTCGGGACAATCCTTGCTAGCGATTAGTAGCCTTATAGCGTGCGCGCAACACCGTTGAACAAATTGGCTAAAACAGGCTGGGTTTTGTAACCAGTTTATTTCCGCACGATTGTGCAATAAAACAGCATAACGTCCGACATTTTTTATTTCAGTTGCTTCAGGTAGTTGCTCTGGATTTTGCTGAATCTTATCAGC
Organism: Gammaproteobacteria bacterium; assembly: GCA_020054325.1. GTDB lineage: Bacteria > Pseudomonadota > Gammaproteobacteria > UBA6186 > Azoamicaceae > JAGVLG01. The sequence continues at coordinate 7,585 of JAGVLG010000102.1, read as the reverse complement.
TCCAGCTTGGGTAAGTAGCAATGGTTCAATTTCATTTAATAAAACAGCTGCCCTATGACAAAGCTCGTATATTTCATTATATTCCTTTTTGGTTAATCTTTTGCAACTTAAAAGCATGCCCTTAACTTTTTGCTTTAAGGCTATTGCTAAGCACAATTGTGTTCTTTGCATCGAATCATTTGTATCTATGGTCGAGCCTATTGTCTGATACTGTGCTAATGCTGACTCAAGAAATGAGATGCACTTTGGATTTAATATAACTGGTATATTTGGGTTGTGGCCTTGTTTATTTTCCGCGATGTTAAGCAAACATTCTCCCATGGAGCGATGCAAAGAAGCTAAATATTTTCCATTTGCTGATTTATATTTGTTTGCAAAACTTAATACATATTCAAACCACTCATTATCGTATCCTTCTAATATAATTGTAGAGTGTGTTTTAAGTTGCAACAGCAGATCCACTACATTATCGTTACATTCGTTGCTATCTTTAAGCAGAATAGTTAATTGCTTTAAAGCTGATTTTATATTTGGAATAAGAACTTCCACTCCGTCATTGCTATCAGTCAAAGCATCAAAGATTACATTTAGTAATGTGCAAATTGATTGTACATCTTGTTCTTTGTCTAGACTGGCAAGCAGAACGATACTGTAAGAACTTGCTAAATCTCTTTCGTCCTTAGAGATAAAGGTTGTGACTATGGAGTCTTGCACCGACTGGGAAACTAAAATTTCTTCTAACTGTTGCTTCAACTCTCTGGATAATTTCATGCTACCTTACCTATTTCGATGCCAATTATTAATATGTGTTCACCATACCATTTAGGTAACTAAGTGTCAAGGGGTGGCAGAGGTGGCAAGCATTATTAATTGATTTTTAACAATTCCTTGGTTTTACCTGAAATATTAGCATATACACGTAAAAATTTTTATCAGATCAGCTTGCAACCTTGAAAAAAGCGTGCAATAATCTCAACTGTTAGAAGAGTTTCTAACACTGAGCTGCCCTCTGTCTAGTATCACAAGGAACGACCTTCTTCTGGGTTCTAATAGAGAAGCAATGTTATAGTCTTAAGAAGGTGATATATTCATGCACAACAAACTATTTATTGGTAACCTGTCATTCAAGCTAAGCGAAGACGATATCCGTGAATTATTTCAAAAATTTGGTAACATAACGGAAGTTGCTATTCCTATCAATCGTGAAACTCGTAAGCCTCGTGGCTTTGCGTTTGTAACTTTTGATGGTGAAGATTCTGCCAAACAAGCTCTTGCCCTAGACGGTCAAGAAGTTGATGGCCGTAAGATTCGTGTTAGCATAGCAACTGGCGAAAAACGTGCCGGTGGCCGCGAATAATTAGCCAATAAAGTTTCAGTGGGGCGTAATAATTTTTTATTACGCCCTATTGTTTTTATACGCCTGGCGCAGGTGCTGCTACTTGGGCCTGCGCTACTGATGCGAGCAGCGTATTAGTGTCCACACTTAAACTTTGGGACTTGATACGTAAGGCCTCTAGCGAACTACACAGCAATAACAGATCTCTGCCATTTTCGATGCAGCGCTGTGGAGCTGTGCTGAGCTGCAACTGCATTTGGCTTAAAGAATCTGTTAACCTTTCAACCTGCTTGATTGTATTTTGTAATTCATGCGGTAGATCTAAACGCTGAATTTCAGATTCCATCTTAAGTAACAACTCCGATACAAAATTATTATGCGTCGCACATGAAGCTAATACTTGCATAGCTTGAATGTTAACATCAAGGCATTCTTGGAGCTTAGTCAAAATATCCTGCAAGCTTTTACTTTCATCTTTGTCTTGCGTTGTGTTAAGCGCCACGCTGCACTTGCCTTTTTCTTTATTTATGGAAGTGATGCATTTATCCAAATCCTTCTGAAACTCAAGCATCGGCTTTTGGAATTCTTTTTGCAAGCTAGATTGATATTGCGCAATGATACGCTGTAAGCCATGCAGCTGCTCTAGCTGTTCTTTTGAGAGTGGCGTGGCATTTACGTTTAGCGTGTGTAACGCTTCACGTATCGTTTGCAGTTTTGCGGGAAGTGCAGCTCTAAAGGCTACAAATTTCTCATGAAAGGAATCGATTGATGCTTTGTAACACTTCGCCTTGGTTTCTAAAGAGGTAGCATTCGCACTTAATTGAATTAACTTGACTTGTTTCATAATTTTAACCTATCTATTTAAACACATAGATAGGTTAAAATTTATAAACTTATAATTTAATCCTGAAATTCTTTAGAATTATTTCTCGCCGCGATGATGATCGGTTGAAATATCGTGATACTTCTTAACTTGGGTATAAAGTTTATGGTCCAGTTCATCGATGGATTTATACATATCTTCAGAAGCCGCTTCTGCAAAAATACTCTTCTGATCGCCAGCAATATTAACCTTGGCTTCAGCTTTTTGCATTTTATTATCAATGCTTAGCACGATGTCTACTGCCATTACTTTATTAAATACATTAAGCTTGCTAATTTTATTTCGTGCGTATTGATCTAGGGCAGGAGTAACTTCTACATGTCTGCCACTTATATTAACATTTGCTGCCATTCTTCGCTCCTTATTTTTTACGTTGATTTGATGCCTGCAACCCCATATTTTCGCGATACTTAGCCACGGTACGGCGCGAAATTGTAATTCCTTGCTGTTGCATTATATCGCTAATATCCTGATCGCTTAAAGGGCAAGCTGCGTTCTCATTACAGATTAACTTTTTGATTATAGCCTTTATAGCGGTTGACGAACAAGCATTTCCAGTGGCAGATCGCTTTAAACCATTGGAAAAAAAGAATTTAAGTTCATATATGCCCCGCGGGGTGAGTAGGTATTTCTTGGTGGTAATCCTTGAAACAGTTGATTCATTAAGGCCGATTGCTTGCGCTACGTCCCCTAACTTTAAAGGTTGCATATATTCTTCGCCGTGTTCTAAGAATAGTTGTTGTTGCGCTACAATATACCTAGCTACATTTAGTAAAGTAGTATTGCGATTTTTTAAACTATTAAGTAGCCACTTGGCCTCTGTTAATTGACCGCGTAAAAACTGATTATCTTTGCTATTGTCAATCTTTTTAATTAATGAAGCATAATTACTGTTGATACAAATTTTATTGCTAAGATCTTGGTGTAGTTCAACACGCCAGGTTTGATTACTTTTGCTCACAATTACGTCAGGGATAATATATTCAGGTTGTGGGGCAGTAATCAACTCCGCGGGGTATGGGTGTAGCCGACGTAAAATCTGTAATACAGCCTGTAAGTCATGCTCTGTAATTGTTAGTTTTTGTTTTAAACTTGCGTAATCTTTATTTCCTAGAAGATCTAAAAATTCTTGAACGATAGTTTGACAAACATTCAAGTAAGGAGTAGTTGCTGGTAGTGCATTTAACTGTAGCAACATGCATTCCTTTAGATTTCGGCTAGCGACACCTATTGGATCAAATTGTTGTAAGCAATGTAACACGGCTTCAATTTCAGCATCATCGAGATCTTTAAATTCATAAGGATCATTGTTGTGTAGTGCAATTTTAATTTCATCAAGGGGCACATGCAAATAGCCGTCGTCATCGATTGCATCAATAATGGTTAGGCCAATAATTTGATCACGCTTAGAGAATGGCATAAGATTAAGTTGCCATTCTAAATGCTCGCGTAGCGAAATAGGGCTAGCATGATATTTATCGAATTCATATCCGCCTCCAGATAAGGAACTAGATTCTAGGTTTGGTATAACATTATCCCACTTGATTTCTACAGGTAGGTCATCCGGATCCGAGCTTTCAACGCTTTCTAACATGGGGTTTGTTTCTAAAGCAGATTTGACTTCATTTTCAAGCTCAGCAGCAGATAGATGCAATAATTTAATTGCTTGTTGTAGCTGTGGTGTCATTTTTAATGACTGTTTAGTTGTTAGACTTAGTGATTGTTTCATTGTCTTAAATTTATATGAAAATCACTTAATTATAGTAGGTAATAAGTTAAAGCGAGAACTCCTCTCCAAGATATACTTTGCGTACCTCTTGGTTTGCTAAAATCTCTTGTGCGCTTCCAAGAGCTATAACTTTGCCATTGTTTAGAATATAAGCGCGGGTACAGATATCCAAGGTTTCTCGCACATTATGATCAGTTATTATAACCCCAATATTACGCTGCGATAGGTACTTGATAATATGCTTAATATCCGAAATAGATATTGGATCAACACCGGCAAATGGCTCATCTAATAGAATAAATTTTGGTTCGGATGCTAAAGCTCGGGCAATTTCTAACCGACGGCGTTCCCCACCAGATAAACTTATGCCTAAAGAATTTCGAATTTTTTGTAGATTAAATTCATCTAGTAAAGAATTTAAAATTTGATCTTGTTCATCACGGCTTAGATCACGTACTTGTAACACCGCTTTAATGTTTTCTGCGACACTTAATTTGCGAAATACCGATGGCTCTTGCGGTAAATACCCAACACCTAATTTGGCTCTGGCATGTACAGGTTTACCAGTAATGTCTTGCTCATTTAAAAGTATTTTACCACCATCTGCCGGAATGAGTCCTAAAATCATATAGAAACAAGTTGTTTTACCAGCGCCATTTGGACCCAAAAGACCAATAATTTCACCTTGTGCTACCTCTAATGAAACATCGTTGACCACAGCCCGACCTTTAAATTTTTTTGCTAAGTTGTTAACGGTTAGTTTTAGCATTTTTTAATCTCTCTTTGGCTGTAAGATAACAGTGGTGCGTTGTTTAGCATTACTAGTAGATTTTAAATTTCCAGTAGCAAAATTATACTTTAACATCGGACCGCTAACAGAATTTCCATCTTGTGTAATTTCAGCGTTATTAAATAAGTCAACGGTCTCCAACTCTGGGTAATATTTTATTAATTTGGCACGGCCAGACCCTTCAGGTTTGTTAGGATCAGGTTGTGATCTGAATCTTGCTGGGTTGCCGCTCGCAACCATAATTTCTATTTTACTATCGGTGCCACGTTTAATAGTTAATTTATCTGAAAATAAATGCCGGCTACCTTGGGCAACTTCGACATTGCCTGAATAAACTGCTTCACCTTTTTGTTGATCAAAGCTTGCTGAATCTGCCGTAATTTTGACGGGCTGCTCGGCATCTGGTGTTTTAACAGATGCAAAGCAAGTAAATCCAAGTACTAGCATGCAACTAACGAGCGCCAGGTAAATATGTTGTCGTAATTTGATCATGTAGCTCAATCCAGTTTTTATCTAAATATCCTAACATACCGATGCCGCTAATGGTAATGCCGGGTTGTTGCATAGCAATTCTATCATTAGTAGTTAGCATTTCCTTTGGTGGAAAATATTGCAAGGTTTCCGTAATAATTTTGGTTGGGATCGCGCCGTTATCAGCGGTACGTTCTGCTAGAACATTATCAGATAAGTCTAGCTGAGTAATTTTGTCGCGCATAGTTGCATGCCAGGCCAGGGCTTTGTTTGCAGAAAGATGCCAAACGTCGCCTTCAGTACGATACATAGTAACCCGCGGCATTTGTAAAATTGAGGATCCACTTTTAGGAATAAATGCCCAATATTCTGCAGTTAGATGCTCTTTGATTTTACCATTTACATCATAATTACAGATGCTTATATTGGACATGTACTCTTGCGGTTTGCCACGTTCCCGTTGCGGGTTAGCATGATGATTTTGTAAGTGAAACCACCATACCATCGCAATTATGCTGCAAATAATAAATAGGTTTTTAAACAGCGCTAAGCTTTTCAATTAAACCACACCTGCTGCAAAAACATTATGAATATTCAGGGCTCCAACAAACTTATTGTTACGATCAATTACCGGTAAGGCAGAAATTTTATGGTTTTGCATCAAATGTACCGCTTCGGTAGCTAATAAATCTGAATATATGGTTTTAAAGTTCTTAGTCATGATGTCATTAATTAAGGTTTTTTGTACATCAATACCTCGTCCGAATGCACGGCGTAAGTCGCCATCGGTACAGACGCCAATTATTTTGTCCGGATCATTATTATCAACTACGGCAGTCAAGCCTAAACGCTTGGCAGAAATTTCTAAGATTGCAGCTGGTAGCGGTGTATTAGTAAATACTTTTGGTAAGTCATCACCTGTAAGCATGATATCACTAATTTTAACAAGTAATTTACGACCAAGCAGACCACCTGGGTGCGAACGTGCAAAATCTTCTTCAGTAAAACCGCGAGCTTGTAAAATTGTAATTGCTAATGCATCACCCATCGCTAAAGTTGTAGTTGTGCTAGCAGTTGGGGCAAGATTTAAGGAGCAAGCTTCACGCGAGACACTTACATCCAAAATAATATCTGATAATTCCGCAATGCTAGATTTTATGTTGCCAAGCATCGAAATTAATTTTATGCCGCGACGTTTTAAAAAAGGCATAAAACTTAGGATTTCTTGGGTTTCACCTGATTTTGAAATGGTAATTACCACATCATCGGTTGTGATCATGCCAAGATCGCCGTGCGCCGCTTCTGCCGGATGCACAAAAAAGGCAGGGGTGCCAGTGCTAGCAAAAGTGGCAGCTATTTTGCGCGCTATATGCCCAGACTTGCCAATCCCAATTACAACGACCCGGCCGTGGCATGCTAAAATAGCTCGGCAGGCTTGAGTGAAGCTATCATCCAGCTTGTTGGTTAAATTACTTATTGAGGCTGCCTCAATTTCTAAAACACGTAAGCCTGCATTTAAAAGATCGCGATCACTAATTTGCACAATAAAATTCTCAATTTGAAGTAAAAACCAGTATTGGCTCAATAACTATACATATTTGTGGAGCCTAGCACCTACCAAGAAACACCGTGTATTGCCCACATATAAAAATCTTAGGTATTTTAGCAAACATAGAAGCTATTTAACATAGCTCGTATCGTAATATATGTTGTGAAACCAATATAAGGGTTTGTGCTTAAGTATTCACGTTATTTGAAGCGTTTTATTTGTTATTAGTTATCTCGATTACCAAGGGTTCTGGCGCCAGTGAAAAATTGACTTTAGCTCTAATATAATGCATAACGATAAAACAAATAATAACTAATATAAGGTTGAAAATGTTAAGGGCTAAACACACATCTAGACCCCCACAAATTCAGAAACTGATTGACTGGTATAATTACTCAAAGGAAGTACGAACTAAACATTCATATTCTGATGCAGAAATATTAAACTGTGTGACTGATATCTTATCGATTACCGATAATGTACGCTTTACTTCACAAAGTTGTAGTATGTTGTGTATGATGTTGGCAAACTTCGGAATTACTTCTCGCAGGATACCATTGGAAATACAGAACAGGTTACTCACAGCTATTGATAAGAAAATAGCTGAGTTTAAACCACAAGAAATATCTAATACTCTCAATGCTTTAGCTAGGCTTGAGATTAAGCCAAATGAGACTCTTGTTGCTAAGTTGCTTACCGCTATTGACAACAAAATATCTGAATTTAACCCACAAGAAATATCTAATACTCTCAATGCTTTTGCAAAGTTTGATATTAAGCCAAATGCTGCACTTGTTGCTAAGTTGCTTACCGCTATCGATAAAAAC
>JAGVLG010000017.1 GCA_020054325.1 Gammaproteobacteria bacterium | reverse complement strand
TCTTTTCCCCATGATTTGATAGATCTTTGGCTGATATTTTGTGAAATTCGTAATCTTTTACTTACACTCAGACTAGAAAAACAGTGCAATTGCCCTGTTAGGAGCAGAGTTTTTTGTATCAACTTCTGGTTGCGATTCAGTCTTAGCAGTAACTCCGACAGAGTTAGCAGGTTGGGCTGTTTTAGCTAGTGCATCAATTTTGTCCTGTACAGCTAGGTCGGTCTTTGCAGCGAATGTTAATAATCTTTGGTTATCTGTATCGCGAATTTTTTGAAGTTTATTCGGGTAGCCAGTTTGAAACTCAGTAAATGCTGGTAAATTTGCGCCAAAAAGTTTCATTAATGTCGCATTGTGTTTTTCAAGGGTTACAGCGGCTCTTGGCATTTTATTAGCATAATCTAGTATCTTTTGAATTACGACTGCTGGCACTTGTTCTTTGCTTTGTGTTGCTTGTTTTGAACGTAAGGCAATGCAGCCATAGGCAGTTAAGTAGACTTTGCGGTTGGTGTTAAGGTTATTAGCTGCAGCTAAGTCTGCATAATAAGCTTTAACTTTGAAATCTTCTTCAAATAATTCAGGTGATATAGAATGCTGTGGGTTTGGAGCAATAGAAAAACTAACAATTACACCATCTATATCTGTAAAATGTATATTAACAACTGTAATTAATGACTCTGAATTTTGCCCATTAACAGTACGCTGGCTATTTATTTTGTCTGCAAATGCTTGTTTTAATGCAAGGATCCCGACTGGATTATCAGGTACTTTCAGCTTAAAATTTCCGAGGTACGCCATAGGGGTTAAAGTAAAATTTTGGAGAGTATGTAAACCTTGCGGTGGAAGTTGTAATGGATTACCGGAAATATCAAACTTTGATAAACTTCTACAATATCCGAGATCTGGTCCAATTTTAATTTTGTTGTTTGCTAAATTTAACGTAACCAAATGTGGGAAAATTCTAAGAAAATCTTGCGGTAAATGGCATAATTTATTATTAGCTAAATTTAAACTTGTAAGACTTTCGGCTTTCTTAACATCCGCGGCAAATATCTTAAGTACAAGAGCTAAGTCCTGATCATCTAGATCTTCACCCTTAAAAGAAAGGTGCTCTACTCTAAATTCTGGTTTTGCAAGCTGCTCTAATTTAGCTTTGAATATTTCTGGATGCTTTGGCATGTTATTATATCCCACATAATTTAGTGAGTTGACATTATTTCATAAAAGGCTCTGAAAGTCAATGGCTATTGGGGCGCATGGCGTGCGCAGGTGTTTATTTAGAATTCAAACTGTGGTATAGTAGTACATCTTTAGGAGATAGGTGTATATGACGGGTATTATAATAACTTATTTGAACATGTGTTTACTGTACTTATGGATTATGTTGCAAGTATTGCAGGAACGCAAATTAGATCTAAGTAATAATAAAGATTCAGTTGAAGTAGAGTTAGCACTTAGTTTTATTCGTAATAACGTGTTAGCCAATCGCTTACTGAAGCATTTAGTGCTATCTGGTACCAATATTGATAAGTTGGAATTAGCGGGATTTTATGGCTTAGAAGTTCTAAGTGCTGAAGCTTGTAAAATGCAGCAGTTTAGTATTAAAAATTGCCCAAATATTCGCGAGATCAAATTAAGTAAAAATCGCTTGGTAATGCTGCAATTACAAGCACAACCAGAAGTTTTAGATTTATTTTCTAATCATTTGCAATCTGTGTTTTTGGGACGGCAACCTAAACTTAAAAATATTAACTTGCGAAGTAATATGTTAAAGTTTTTAGACTTATCCGGATTGCCAGTCTTAGAAACAGTAGATATAAGATATAATGATCGTTTGCAAACAGTATTATTAGATATTGCTGGCAACTGTTCTGTACAGTATGTAAGCGCTAACTTTGCACCTGAAACTGCGATATTTTTTGCTAAAAGGCGGCAGCAAGAGCCTGGAAAATTTATCGATGCGATCCTAGGCCCAGCTGCATTAGGAAATATTTTAGCTCTTTCGGACGAATCTGTTAGAGTTTACATGGCCAAATCTCTTATAGCTTATCAAAGAAACCAAGTGCAAGATCATTTATTATTATGCGCTAAATTTAGTATTTGTTTGCATAAGTGGCAAAAATGTTTACCACAAGATGTAATCTTACAAATTGTGGCATTTTACTTTGCAGAATTAGTAAAAGCACATTTTGTGAAAATTTTCGATTATATTGGGCAGGAGGATGATCCTGAAATACAACAAACACGCCAAAAAACTCTCAGAAACTACTTAGAAAAAGAACTGCCGCAACGGGTTAAAAACCTTAGTGACAATGCGATTGTTACTCTGAAGCAGAACCAAGCGTTGCAACAGCTTTTGGCTAAACCCAATGGAAGTAAATTGGCGTGGTTATGGGATAGAACTCGGCTAGAACAGGCAAAATCAGCACAACCGCAATCTGGCATTAAGCACAAATTAGGTTGATTTACACCAGTAGGCCTTGGGCCAAAAAGGCCTTCATTTTGTGAAACTTATTCATAATTTACAAGTCTATCAGTACATAACGCAAGAATGTGGGTGGTATCAATGCCATTAGATGAAACTGTTACTGACGACACTTTTTCTGGAATTGCAAACTGGTTTCAACGATGCTTTTTAGAGCATTTATCCAATCCTTTGTCGGCAGCTAACTCTAGAAACATAGCATTTTCAGATCGAATTGCGGCTCAAACTAAAATACAATTACAGATTGGTAATGTAAATACCGAAGTATCGTTTAAAGATTTAATGGATTTTGATCCAGGAGAATTAAGTAAATTATTTAGCGTTAACCCAGAAAATGGCGATATTATATGGAATGCCAATCCAGTTAGCGGCAATTTAGCTAGATTCAAAGAAGTTATGCAAAATCCAGCTAATATGCCGATTTTGATTGCAGCGGCTGCAAAAGCATCTGATAATCCAAAAAGCGTATACAGCGATATTCATTCAGCATATGAATTAGCTTCAGATTTAAAAGCAACTCAAGATGAAGCACGTATGCAAATGCGAGCTAGTAGCGACTTCACACCTGCTTATGCAGTTGATGATGAAACTAAATCGGATACGAAGCCAAAGTCTTTAGCTGCTACAATCCAAGATGATGTATTAATCACGTTTCATACTGGATTTATGCGTGATATAGAAGAAGGCTTGGTAAAAGAATTAATGCAACCTAAATTAACCTTGGAAAATGAGGCTACACCTGAGGCAGCAACGACACCTTCTGTAAGCAGACCAAAATCATACGCTGCTTTGCTGTTTTCGTCGGGTGCAAAAATGACACCCAATCCAAACCCTAAACAATCCTCAAAATTTCTTGCAGCAGTAGGGCGAGAGCTAGTTGAAAAATATGTTACTGCGATAGCTAATCTATTTGCGGTAAATCCCGAACTGGTATTTGAATTACGCGATGAAGGTTGTTTTAGAATTAGATTTGGTGCTTTAGAGTTGCTCAAGGAAAAGATTGCTGCCATTAAAAGTAGTGGAGTGATAGATGCTACACCATTAGATAAACATCTAAATGATGTTTTAGAAGCACGCATTGAGATTGATTCAAAAATTAAGGAATATATGCTAACCGAAAATATGCAAGCAGATGTACCCAAGGCTATAGGCATGATATTTTTCAATCTTAAAAAACCGGATCAGCTGCCTGATAAAATCAGAAGTTGGACTACAGGAGCCCCATTAGCCCCAGAACCTTTAGAGCCACCACGTCCTGTTGGCCGGCGTGGTTCTTTGGCAGCAGTAGTAGCCCCCAGCGCGCACAGAGCCAGACCTGGCATTGGCAGACCAGGCTCATAGAGTCATTTAAATTTCAAACACTACATCTAATCTGCAACTAAAGGTAGCATGATTCCCTGTTGATCATGTTATAATCTTGCCCAGATATCGATAATCCATCCGACAAGAGGGCTTAACTAACATGGATGTGAGGAAATATGCTTAATCTTGAAATACCTTTGGTTATTACTTTTGTTGGCTATACCGCCATTATCATGTTGATAGCCTATCTTAGTACTCGGCTTACCTCAAATTTATCCGATTACGTTCTGGCCGGGCGCCGTTTGAGTGGTCCGGTAACTGCTTTAGGGGCTGGAGCCTCAGATATGAGCAGCTGGCTGCTGATGGCATTGCCAGGCACAGTTTATTTAAGTGGTTTGAGTATGATTTGGCTGCCAATTGCCTTAATTGTTGGCGCGTACTGTAACTGGCGTTTTATTGCCAAACGCTTAAGAGTGTATACTGAAGTTGCTGGCGATTCGTTAACCATCCCAGAATTTTTATGCAATCGCTTTCGTGATCATGGTTATAGTTTGCGTATTGTAACCTCATTAGCAATTATTATTTTCTTTACCTTTTATTCAGCATCTGGCTTTCGCTCTGGGGCATTATTGCTGAATCATACTTTTGGCCTGGATTATCTACCATCATTGTTAATTACCGCTGCTGTGATTGTGACGTATACCACTATTGGCGGTTTTTTAGCAGTAAGCTGGGTAGACTTTTTCCAAGGTACCTTGATGTTTATTGCGCTATTAATAGTGCCGTTGGTTACTGCATTGCATATGGGTGGCTTTATCCCAACTGTGGAAAATATTAATACTATTAGTGCCATACATTTAGACCCTTTTGAAAATGTATCCATATTAGGCTTTTTATCCCTATTTGCTTGGGGTTTTGGTTATTTTGGACAATTGCATATTAACACGCGTTTTATGGCGATCCGCTCTATTAGGGAGTTACCATTAGCTAGGGTTATTTGCATGAATTGGATGACTTTAGCCTTGATTGGGGCGGTAGCAACTGGTTTGTTTGGCTATGTATTTTATTACCAACAACCATTAGCTAAACCAGATACAGTTTTCATTGCATTATCGCGTCAGCTATTTAATCCTTGGATTGCCGGAATTTTATTATCGGCAATTACTTCTGCAATCATGAGTACAGTTTCCGCGCAAATTTTAATGTCGGCAAGTATTATTGTCGAAGATTTTTACCATGGGGTATTTCGCAAGAATGCTAGCAATCGTGAAAATTTATGGGCGAGTAGAATTATTTTAGTAATTGTATCTTGTATTGCCGTTACAATTGCCGCGGCTCCGAATAGTTCGATATTTGAAGCTGTGGCGTTTGCCTGGTCTGGTTTAGGCTCTGCCTTTGGCCCAACCTTACTCTTCAGTTTATTCTGGCGTCGTATGACACGCCCGGCAGCATTCTGGGGAATTATTACCGGGGCTGCGATAGTATTATTGTGGGGCATGTTAAAGCCATTACTGCCAGCCACTATCCAAGCAGATATTCTTGGCGGTTTTGAAATGATCCCAGGATTTTTATCAAGCTGCTTGGTAATTGTACTGGTAAGCCTGCGCACCCCAGCACCTAACGAGGAAGTATTGGCAGATTTTGATAAAACCGTAGCAATGATAGCTAGTGAAGAAGCTGCAATGCGTTCTGAAGGTAAAAGTAAAGGTTCGCAGCGTTTATTTGTTGCTACGTAGACTAAAGGCTGTTGGCGGTTCTACTATGGAGCATTCGTAAAGTAGATGGTGTTACTTAAAATAGCTAGTTAATTCAGAATCAACAGTCAGCAAACTGTAGCCATCTGCAATTGCTTGGGCAACTAGAAGCCTATCAAATGGATCGTTATGTAATTTTGGTAGTTTTTCAAGTTGCGCTATATGCCTAGTTTCAAGGTTTATCCAGTCGAATCCTGATTCTTCTACTACTGCAACTATATCATTAGGCGTGTTTAGTTTTCCTAAGGATTTTTTTATAACTATTTCCCAATACGTGACAACGCTTACAGCTACATAATTGTGGTGATCTACTATTATATCCAAGCATTTACCTAATTTTACTTTATTATCTTCTAATGCCCATAAAAGTACGCAGGTATCCAGTAAATATTTCACTCAAAAAAATCCTTAAAATCTTTTGGCAATTCGTCAAAGCTTTTATTAATTTTGATCTTATTCTTCCATAACCCTAATTTTCTATCCGTAGTTTTACTATATTGAGTCAATTGAGCTATAGGGACACCGTTTTTGCAGATAACTATAGTTTCATGCGCATTTACGATTTGATCTAGGTACTTGGACAGATTGGTTTTAGCATCGTGGATATTTACAAATTGCATTATTTACCTCGGTTTCCAAGGGGGCATGCTTAGCTTAGCTAAGTTTAGCTAAGCTGTCAACAATCAAGTGGCTCTTGAAAGAGTGCAGATACAACTCATTTGTTTACGCTGGATTAGTCACATGTTGGATTTAGTTATTGACATATATAACTAAAATGTGTATGATGGCCAAAATTATAAGAAAAAGAGGCTCCGCTCCCATGTTAGACTTCGGAATTTTTGGTAAGCTTAAATCTGCAGCTCCTTACGCGGTGATCCTCTATCTATTATGCGGTGGCTCGGGCAATATTAAAGAGTTGGCTGGTTTTGACACCCAGGCAGCTACTTATACGCTAGGGCAGGTTGAAAACCGTACTGCAGCCAACGGTATGCGCGAGTTTTACTTTGAATATTTCCCAAACGGTTTGCCTGGGGTAAATGAGCACTATGGGATGAATTTACCGCAAGGCTCAATGGGTACCTTCATGCGCAATGCCGTGCAATATCCAATGTCGATTTTGCGTGGTGGGTATGGCCAAACTGACTACGGTTACTAGTTAGGATATGCGATAAACAATCTACTGTTGCATACTGAAGCGCGGATCTTTATGGTAAGTTTCGGTAATTTCATCAATCATTTGATCAATCACACTATTAGTTTTTTCTTCACTAATTAAACCATCAGTTGTTTGTACTTGATTGAGGCGATCTTCTACCACTTTTGCTGCCGAGCCGCTTGGGAAGAGGGCGGCTAAAATACGCCGCGCATTTGCAGCCCCAAGGCGCTTATATAGGCCGTTGCGGATCTTAGTGTCGACGCTGGTGGTATTAAATGCCCACAATTCGATGGGTCCGATAGTACTGGTTATTAATTGGGTATTCATACCTTCTTTAGTTGCAAATTGCGCTAGCATGGTAGCACCGCCAGCGCGTGGGCCGTGCACGCGTAGTTCTAATGCTAAGCGTGCAGTTTCCGATAGTCCAAATACTTGTACTGATTTCTCGACAGCTTGTTTCGGACCTGCATCCATAATGAACACTGAAGTTGCAAATTCGATCATAACTGGATCAAAGTCATCTAGAGATTGTGATAATAAAGCGACATGCACATTCCATTTACGACCTTCGCGCATATCAACAATAACTTGATCGCGCACTGCTTTAGCTTTTGAAGTACGATGGAATTCATCATATACCAAACGTTTTGGATCTTCTTGAATTTCTTTAACGCGCTTTAAATGGTATTCGCGATACAGCTTAGGAACGTGGTTAATGCTTTCTTCTATTAAATAGAAATTACGCCC
This sequence comes from Gammaproteobacteria bacterium, assembly GCA_020054325.1. Classification (GTDB taxonomy): domain Bacteria; phylum Pseudomonadota; class Gammaproteobacteria; order UBA6186; family Azoamicaceae; genus JAGVLG01. Next base: position 20,821 of record JAGVLG010000017.1, on the reverse strand, counting down.
TAAGACATACCTTGCCAACATATACATAATTGCAGTTTGGCGATCCGCTGCTTCACCGCCGGTTTTAGCTACCTCATCTAAATCGAGTGATACTATACGTGCATCGCCAATATCAAAAGTAGTGATATTCGATAAAATAGGGTATTCGCGCACTGCATTTGAAATCATTCGTCCAAAGGCAGCAATAATTGTTTCACCAGTTGGGGCAACAATTGCGCCATATAAATCTTCTACTGGCTTGGAGCGTGCAATAGCTGCAGCATCAGCTAATAATGGCATAGCATAACGTTGCGCTAACATAGCATGGTGTGGCTCTCCTGCAGCAAATAATGCATCTGTTACTTCCCACCAAGAAGTATGCGAATCAACATTAATATTTTTCTCTGCTAATTTAGCATCAATTTCAGCATTTAAAGTTGCTGTATATGGGTTAGGATGTGCGCCATCGGCTAAATTTTTATATAGTTCATCGATTATCAAACCGGACATGTCGGCGATGCCATCGTAGGTGCTAGTTTCACCAACTGGGGTGGCTAATAGCGTTAAGAAATTTACCAAGAAAGCGCGATCTTGAGCCGAAGGAAAACGGCTTCCTAGTTGCGTATCAAATGGGTTAATCGCCATATCTTTGGTCATACGCAAGCGGTGGTACGCAGCCTGATAAGCTTGCTCTGGTGGCAGGGCATCTTTAATTAAAGAAATCAAACCACTACTTGAAGGCCCAATATCAATAATCGAAATTCTTGGTAAACGTTGGATCCCAGCAGATAAGCATAATGCCAAGTTAATCGAATTCGATAATACTGATTTACCTGAACCTGGGCGTGCAAATATTAGATCGATCCAAGTTGTTTGCAAGGTCGAACCAGGTTGGTATGGCCAGGGCTTACCATCTGGTGAACGAAATAATACTGCCCCTGCATTCCATGGTGACGCTGGTCTGGTTAGCGGGAACATGTAAGTTACATCGGATAATGGCGCAACCGCGGTACGCGCGACGTTATCGGTATTTAAAGCTAATGCACTTGATAGCACACCTTGATAAGCATCCCCAGAAATTTCTGAAGTTTCAATATAACCCCAACCTTGGATTGCCTTAGCTAATTCTGCAACCCGAGTTTTTAATAATTTATCGTCAGTATAATTAGCCCAAGTAGTAGCAGTAACGCGTAATGCAATCACGGCCTCATCGGTGTTATTTTTTATGTATTTTAACAATTCATTAGCGGCATTTAATAATTTATTATCGTTTGATGCAAAACTTAAAATGGTTGCCAACATTGGCTTCATACCAAAAGCGCGCATTCCATCGCTTTCCACCATAAAAGAAATACGCCACGGCACTGTTGAATTTACAATGCGTTTAAAAAATTGTACAAATGGCTGCACTTCTTGTGGGAAAAGATCTACATACACTGAACCATAAATTCGATCGCCAATACGCGCAGTGCGTAAATCGATATTTTCGCCATCCCGCGGGATTAGTTGCGGCGCCAATGGCGGCCATAAAATATTTGAAACATCATCTGGGAAATTTTTAGTTTCGCGAATTGGGATTTTATCTCCCGGTAATGACGCGCGCCATTTTTCATCGGTAAATTCTGGATCAACATTATAGCGTATGGCATGACAGGCTTGGTGAATATCTAACAAATTACACTGCATACCAATTTCATTTAGATCTGCCAAAGTAGATTTTACATAAGTATCGTGCGTATCTTTCATTTCTGGTAAACCAGCAATAAGATTTTGTGCATTCAAAATGCGAGCTAGCTTAGCTTCTTTAATTGCTTTTTGCTTACTCTTAACGGCTTGATCAAACAAAGTTTTGGTTAAACAGCTTGGCCTAGTCCAAAGCACAAAATACATATGTTCAGTAGCACAATATTGCGATAGGAATTCCACTCTTTCATTGAACAAATCATCTAGATTTAGATTCAAACGTTCTGCAGTCTGCCGCGCAGTTTGTAAAATTAGTTTTAAATCGCTTTTAATTGGATCTTTATCGTGCGAAAAAAACATTTGTAACGCATGGCCGCTGCGCGATAGCGCAGTTTGAAATGATTGTGTAATGCCGCGATGGATCCTTTCAAATTCCTCTGGTCCAACTAAATAGGTAATACCATGGCAGCGGATCACAGATACCAACGAGCCGTCCCGGGCAACTAAGGTGTGGCGATCAGTGGCAGATTCTAGTAGGCAATAAGATTCAGCTGTTTGTCCTAAAGAGCTGTCTATCCAGGCAACCAGACCTGCAAAAACGTCAAGTATTGGATCCAAAAATGACATGTCTCAATCCCTGTTACAACGGCAACTGATCAAATACCGTGGACTTCCAATAGTTAATTTCCTGTGTAAAACATTTTCGATCTGGTAATAGACGTAAATTGGTCATTACCGGATGCTTTAACTGATCTTCATTAAGATTACTATCAATCAAAGCTTGCCCAAAAGTATATGGATCACTACTTTTAGGACCAAAAATCTCGTTTACCGCATTTTCGCGATCTTTTAAACTTAAATACGCAGTTTGTAGCTTACCTTTGTATGGCGCATCGCGCAACATACTAGAGAATAGCACCCGGCAAAAATGGTTTAGATCGGCTTGGCTTATCTCTGGTAAGTATATTATAGACCCTCCCCAGTTATTGCCTTGCCCAATTCCATCTAAAAACATACATTGCGCACAAAAAACGCAAGCAGTGGCTAAATTTTCTGGCTTACTTTGACCTGGGTTGTAGTCATGATTGATGTTTACTACTACCTGATACTTTTCTGAAGCAAAACCACAATAACGACAGGTATTCTGATCACGGGCAAATACTTTTGCTTCAAGCTTTTGAAAATTCGGATTACTACGTCGTGAGCGAAAGCGCGGCCAATTGCCGCGCTTTGCTGTTAAAGTTATTGGCAATAACTTCATTACTAACCACCACCAAGATCCGGCGCACCGCTGGTTTTCGCACTTTCGCCACCAGACTGGAATAGTGTTGCACCAGCAGTAGTAACAATCGATGGTAAGAAGAGTAACGCAGCACCAACGCCAAGATAAACTAAAGGTTTGCTTAGTGGTACTTGGGCTGGGTTATCCTTATGTGCCTTAAATTGCACAATACCTGCGATACAGAAGGCTATACCAGCAATATATGATATAAGGCTGAGTAATGGCGCTAATGAACCAATGTTAGTTTGCACATTACCTATAACCTTTGAAAGATCTTCACCGCTACCCGCAAGAACTTGTGTGGCAGTGAGTAATAAACCGAAGGTAATTGCGCTAGCGCCAATTATCCTAAAGTTTCTTCTTAGTTTATTATTCAACATACTTTTATCTCTCCCGATGACTAACATCCTATTAAGCATTAAGCGTATTTCGTACTGCATTTACTAATGGTAGGAAATTGATCGCTAAAATTCCACCTATAATGTGGATGATCCCCTTACTTATACTACCAGGTTGCACTCCCGGTTGTCCTGAATGCGCAATCATAAGCCAGCCGCGCAGAAATGCCAAGAAACCGATGAATTGCATATAGAGCACAATAGTATCAACCATAGTTGCCCATTGACCCTCAACAGAAACTGGGGCATATCCTAAAACTTGATCAGATGCACGCCCCATACTTTCTAAATTTACTGAGCTAACCCCTTGCGAGTCACCAGAAAATATTGATCTGTAATTTGATCCAAACAAGGTGTTGCTTAAAACATCGGTACTGGAAGGAATGTAAATTAAAACCGCACCAACAAATAAATAGACCAATGGACCGGCAATTTCACCTGGTCTAGTAGCTTGGGTTAGTGGTTGTGAAAAGGCTTTTAATAATAATAAGCCCTTAAGCATAAAAATTATTCCCATTAGGAATGATATTGTCAGCAACAACATCATTGCCGGGTTTATAACTTTTTTTAGGTTTTCCATTATATCTTGCAGATCTTTTTCAATAAAAGCTGCTTGCGCTATTGCTGGCAAGAGTAAGATTGCAATACTGAAGCACGGTTTTATGTAGTGCTTTAACATGGTTTCCTTTACCTAAATGTTATCCCTGAGCTCGTGCGTACTACACCATTTGCTGCATCTATTGTGGCAACGCTACCAAAATCACCTAATTTATCACCCTCTGTTACAGTAATAATTTGTCCTGCTGAATTTTTTAACCAAGCACGCCCTGGAATTATTGCATGTACTGTATATTCTTGAGACGAATTGCTAATCGATTGTTTTTTTGTTCCTGAAAAGCGTACGCTATTAGTGCCGGCTAAATCTATATCTTCGTCGGCTATAATTTTTTTAACATTACTCAGGTCTTGGGCTAAGCCATCAACTGTTTCAGTTAAACCTAAGACGCGATTATCCATAGCACTAATAGACTTGTTAAGCTGTTCTACCGTAGCAGCTAAATTAGTGATAGTAGTTTCAAGATGTTTAATTTGATTAACATTTAAAGTCATTTCTTCGGAAATTGAATCTAATGTTGCATTAATTTCATCTGGTAACGCCATACGTTGCGCATTTCCAGCTTTTAGTTCGCGTTGCACTTGTTCAAATGTTTTTGATTGTGGTAGCGCATTTGCCAGTTGATCTTGGGCTGCAGCAGCTCTATCAAATGTTTGATTAAAATCTACATTATTATCTGGCGACACATTACCATTGCCAGCAATTGGTTTTGGTAATGGTACAGTATTGCCATCAACATTAGTTTGCTGGCCTAGCATGTCTGGAGCAACTGGTTGATCTGCAGTATTGACAGCGATTTGGTTTGGATCTTGTGGTAGCGGCGGGGTTGCATTGGCTTGTGGTGGTGTAATACCAGGTTCTTCAGTACCACTGAATGCAAAAATAATTCCAGCTAAAACGACAACTATTGCAGATCCAACAATCAAATAATTTTTATTGAAACCAGAGCCTGGCATTTTACCTTGTGGTTGTTCTGGAGTATTTTTTGGTTGTGGGGCGCCAGCATGTTCCTCATCGACAAAGTCGAATTCGTCAGCAAATTCGTCATTTTCTAAATCTTTATCAAAGTCATCTTCCACCATTGTTTGAAGCTCCACTATTTATTTGTTGGATTATTCAGGTTTTGCGGTGCCTGTTGTTGTCGCACAAGGGTACTAATTAATGCTGCTGTTTGATCGGTTGTTAACCCAGATCCAGCTGCAGTGGTTGCTGAGCCAGGTAATGCTGGAGCAAGTCCTTGTTGTGGTGTTGCAGCTTGGACGGTAGCTGGCACTGCTGGATTATAAAATACTGGATCAGAGCCGTATTCTAGATCAGCAGTAATTAGAACGCCAATGCCAGTACCTTGATCAATCGTAATAGTTGCTGGCCGATCAAAATTCTTAGCAACAACATCGCTCCACTTAGTAGCAACAGCTGCAATACCTTGGAATAATTGTTGTCTGCCGTCTAATGCTGGAGTAGTCGTAGTGGTTGTTGTACCTGCAGCGCCCTGATTTACAGTTTGGGTCTGACCAGAGCTTGCTACAGCTGAAGCATATCCTTGTACAAATGAGGAGGCAAACAATGAACCCCAGCGCAATAAGTAATGATGATCAACATCAGAGGCTAAAGCAGTTCTGGCAGTATCTGGATCGATAGCAACCGCACTTATACCCATACTCTTCTTCTCGTTTGGCATGTTGATTGCACTAAAGTTCAGCGCAATCGTTTCAGATTCTGTTTGTACCGACATAGTACCCATTAACTTAGAACCTTTTAATTCACCGGAAACTATAGTTGCAGTAATGGGACCTTTTTCATCTGAATTAACTGCAGTATCTAAAGTAGCAAACAGAATGCTACCAGCTTTAAGAATAACTTTTTTATCATCTGCATTAGCAGCGCCATTGCGACCTCTTGTACCATTTCTGCCAGATCCTGCGGTGCCATCTGTGCCGTTAGCAGCCTTTTGTGCCCATTCGCCTTGCACTAACACTTGTTGCGGTACTTCATTCCATGTTGCAAATGCTTGAGCTTTTTGAGCTTCCATGGCTGATACTAATTCTTGGATTTTTTGTTGGCGTTGTTGATTGTAATTTGAAAGCGATTCCGCTTCTTGCTGTGCTACTACGCGTTGTTGCGCTTGTCTTGGCGGTTCATTGCCTTGATCAATGGCTGACATTGCTTTGGCGATGTCAACTGGACTAAATCCAGCTTTGGTCAAGGCTGGTAAAATATCAAGTTTACTAAAGCCAGCTTTGGTAAGTGCTGTGGCAATTTGTGTTGCATCAGCTCCTGTACTTTTTAATGCCATAGCAATATCTTCGGCACTCATATTTGCAGACTTCATGCCGGTAGCAATTTCTGCCATCGACATTTTAGCTTCGGTCATTGCTGCAGCAATTTCTGCAGCTGAAGGTGGTTGACCATCTCTTTGGGTTACCGATCGTAACGCAGTTACAATATCACCGGCCGGCACGTTGTTTGCTTTAAGCGCTGCGGCAGTTTGGGTTAAGGTACAGCCGCTTCTCTTGAACTGAGCCGCAATAGAGATAGGATCATGACCGCGTTCTTGTAATTTCTTAGCATCAGCAGCAGTACAGCCACTAGCTCCGATTTCGCAATCAGCTTGTAATAACGCTGCAGCAATTTCTTCTGGAGTAAATAATGCAGCTAAAGCCGCAGCGCTACAACCATAAGATTTTAACTCAATAATAACTTTGGTAGTATCCATGCCTTGTTGTTTTAATTTCGCAACAGTTTCTTTAGAGCATTTGCCACCGAGATCATCATATGCGGCAGATAATTGTTTTTCGAATTCGCTGTCATCAAATCCTTTAGCAGCACCGGTTAAAGTAGGAATAAATGTAGTACCTTTCTTTTCTGCCTCTTGGGCACCGCGTATGTTTGCTTCTTCTTGTAGCTCACGGTATTTACGACTTACCTGTTCGCCGGGAGTTGATCTAACATCAGAAGGAACTTCAGCAGTTCTCGAAGTGCGTTGTTCGGAAGTTGTGCCTGAACCACCAGTTTGCGAAACCGCAATTACAACCCCAAAAATTAAGATCCCTACTACTAAAAGTACTAGAGTCCGGGTTTTGGTGTTGCTTAGCAAATTTGCCAGGCGGTTTGCCATATTTAAAGTCCACTTAACTCGATTTTAATTGTCTTTCCATTTAATGACGCCAATATTAGTGGCGTTTGCATTAATTCATACACTCTAGTCCCATCCGGGCTTGACACACTACCACTCCATGCTGGAGATAGCAAGGTAAGCTTGGTTCTAAATAATAGCTTGCCATTGTACGCCCAAACTCTGCCAAACTCTTTCGGTATATTTAATTCTATACTGCCTGTCGGTGGTACGCCATCAAGTGCATTTAATAAAGATGGTGCAGCACCTTGGGGCAGACTTGAATCTACTACAGCTGCATCCGCGTTCGGGCCGCTTCCTGGTACTATCAAATCTAAACGATAATCGACATCTTTCTGACCTGTCACTAGTGAAATCATTATTGGCGTATCAAGATTGGCTAAACGCACTGCCATATTGCCAGAAATATGTTCTTTAGTACTTTGTATAAATAAGGCATTGGTTTTCGAGTCCCACTTAATATTAAAGCCAGTTGGGTTGCCTAAACTATAATCCATCACTGGCCATGGTTTACCACTTGAATCAACAAAATTTAATGAAGTAACAAATCCAGTTGCAAGTCGTACTATAGGTGAGGGCGCCCCTGGAGATAGGTCAACAGTTAAAGTAGACGATGTTGGTTGTGGTGGCGGGTTTGGGCTAGTGTGTACTGCTAATTGAGACCGATCTAGTTGACGATGGATTTCAACAATTTGATCTGGTTTCAATGGAAATGTTTTATTTAATAATTCTTTAAAGGCCTCTTCGCGCATCGTGGTTGGAGGCGGTGGTGGAGGTAGGCTACCTGGATCTTGTCCCTGTGCTAACTGATCGGCGGCAACTTGTCCAGTAGCTGCTGCAGTTGCTTGCACATCGCTAAATGAAATGCTTTGTGTTGGCGTAGTGCCGCGTAATACATCATAAACATCTGCATGTACTGCACTACTGGCGATTAAAGCTAATAAAATTTTAAACTTTTTCATGTTAACTCTTTTGTTACGCATGTAAATCTGTATCCACTATTTGGGCAATACCTATTCCTTTAGGAGCAATTTCAGTAGGTACGCGAGTTACTAATAAACTCACTGCAAGGTTTTTATACGAAGGCGTGGAACTTGCACCTTGGTATGTCACTAATATAGGCACTTGGATGCGCCAAGTATATACCCCGCGCATGACACCTTCTTGTAAAATCACCGCAGTGTTAGTTGCAACTGCGGATTGGATTAGTTTATCGCTAACAATACGGTTTAAGCTATCGCTAGCTTGAAGCGATGCCAGATAATTAACATAACCATCCACAGTAAAATAATCTTTTAGTGCATCAACGTTTGCTTGATAGTGATAAAAGTCAATCGTATAAGCACTGGTAGCAGCTAAAGTCGCCCATTTAAGTAATGCTGTTGGTGTAACATTTGGCTCAGTTAATGGGAATACCTCAGTAGTGGTGCCGCTGGGGGCTACCGTATAAAAACGTTCTTTTGGTCGAGTCGCATGCACTGCAATAACAGCTACCAGCAATATAACAATAAAATAAGTAAAAAAGGTACTTGCAGCCAATGATCCTTGAATATGAGCTGAAGGGGTTTTTGACGTAGCACCTTTGTCATCTATCATGTTTGTCAGTCAGTAAATCTCCTAAGCTAGCAATAGTATAGGATGAATTAGGTGTAGCGGCAACAGATTATTCCTCAATTAAATAAATTGCTATAATAGGTCTTGTGATTAATATTAAATTTTTATTTGCTAAGTTGGAAGAGCTTTATGTCAGCTAAAACAGTCGAGCTAATTTTAATTAGAAATGCATTTTATGCTCGAAGTTATAGGCAAATAAAAAGATTGCTTACTGTACTACTCATAATTACTATTATTTTGGTAGGTTTTATTATTTGGCAAGCGAATTCTAGCGAGTTTACCCCCAAATATTTCCCAACTACTCCAGATGGTAAATTAATAATTTCGCCCCCGGTAAGCGAAAATCATTTAGCACTGAGTAAAATAAATGTTTCTGCTACTGGTGTTATTTATGGCATGCCGCCGCCAACTAAATCCTATTATGAATTACAGCAGTATGGCGAGGATGCGTTAATTTTATATTGGACTGAATTAGCATTGTTATATATGTTCGATTATGATTATGTCCACTATCGTACTGTAATCGAGAATGCTCGCAAATTTTTTACCCCTAAAGGCCATGAAAATTTTATTCAAGCTTTGATTGATTCAAGAAATTTAGAAACTGTTAGAGCGCGTAGTGCGGTGGTTATACCAGAATTAACTGGTCCAGTAAAATTGATAGGCACTAAGATGGTGCAAAATCATTATACATGGGACTTAGAAGCGCCATTAAAATTAACCTATGAAAGTGTGCAAAATCCCGAGCCAATTGTACAAAATTTGAAGGGTAAAATTTCAGTAGCCCGAGTTTCTACCTTATTATCACCTTTTTATGGTTTAAGTATTTACCGCTTGAACTTTGAACAGGTATTTGAACAACGGGAAGTACCAGCAACATGAGCGAACCTAATCCAGATATTATTACAGTGCGACAACGTATTAGATATACTAAAGATTATACCAAACCGCTAGCTTTTCTATTATTAGGGTTAATTGTATTAATTGCTGGTGTTTTATTATTTATTTTTGTGCAAATTAATACACGCATCAAGCCACAATATTTTGAACTTACTGAAAATCAACAGCTTATCAAACCAATACCTTTAGATTTAGAAGGTATCACTAAACCACAATTATTAAATTGGATTAACGAAGCGCTAACTATAGCCTACAGTTTTAATTACAGTAATATCGATAAGCAAGAGAGCCGGGTTCAGCCATATTTTAGTAGCAATGCCATGCAAGTATATTTAGACATGTTGACTTTTGATGAAGATTTTGTTGCGGTAGCGACTAGATTTTACGTGGTTTCGATTCGTGCTACCGGAACGCCAGAAATTTTAACTAGTAAGGCTTTTAAAGGACGCTATGCGTGGCAAGTGCGGGTGCCAACCCAAATTACTTTTTCAAATGCGTTGTTTATAAATACCCAACAAGTAGAATTTGAATTTTTAATCTGGCGCGTTCCAGAAACCGAATCTGCTTCAGGAATTACCGTAGCAAGTTTTAGTCGTAAGGTGACTGGTAGGACTGGCACAAGGCAAGTGACGGGTTATTAGCGATCAATGGGGTAAATTGCAATCACCCGGCCATCCGAGGTTGTCACAAAGTTTTGTGGTAACACAATATGAGTTTGACTCCAAAACATGTAGCCAAGGATAATATAATTAATAACTAGCATGAATAGAGCTACAATAATGAACCTGCGATAACTGTTCCTAAAAAAAACTAGATCAAACTGATTTTCTTGTAAGAAAGTCTTTAACATATTATTCCCGCCATTGTGGGTGTGCCACCCGAACTCTACCTGCCAAAGTACTACGCAGCCAACGTAAAAAAATTGGCAAAGTAAATTTAAAACGCTCTAAAATACCAAAGAAAGTCATTGCGAGAATCGCAAGCAAAAATGTCCACATCCTTATGTGTACTAAGAATATCAATAATGGTAATGCAGCATTTGCATCAATAAAAAAGAATCTAGGAAAACGGGCTGAATCACGCCAGGCTGCATTTGCCATTTACAAGTTCCTCATTTAAATTTCAGCATCTTTGTCTAACATCTGTGCTTGCTTTTCAACTATTTTAAAATAGCGTTCTTCTAAAATGCCAGCATCAAATTTTTTCTTGGCATCGACCAGCATTGGTTGTCCAAACTTTTTTAACATTTTACGCGTCGTTGCAGCTAAGCGTTCTATATCAGTATTTAATAATTCGTCGCGGATTGCATCATTGAATACTAAGTATTCGCGCAGTGCAACGCGTTTACCATCAGTTGCTGGCGCAAGTTGTTGCCAAACGATCATGCGCAATGTTTCCAAAATATCTAATGCGCGGCCATGACGCTCATCACCCGGAAAGGAGCTAACCATACGTCGCACCGCGTCTGCAACCCCATTACTATGTACAGTGGTATACACTGGGTGGCCAGTTAAGGCAGCATCAATTACCGCAGCAATAGTTTCTGGATCACGTGCCTCGCCCACTAGAATTAAACCGGGTTTACGGCGTAAGGCATTACGCACACCAGCAGCAAAACTTGGCAAATGTCGTGGAATTTCAGATTGAGCAATTAAAGAAGTTGGCGAATCAACCATATCGTACACAAATTCAATAGGAGCTTCGTAGGTAAGCATTTTACGATTGCTATTGGGATCCATTAGTAGTTCTTTGATTATGGCTGCGAGTAAAGTACTTTTACCAGATCCTGTAGCCCCGGTTATAACTACAGTACCTTGTTTCGGTGCCATCGCAGCAATGATTTCAGGATCTAAATTTAAGCTTGCTAAATCTGGCGGTGTTGTTGGAATCGAGCGCAATGTAATTTGTAAGCCATCATGCCCTTCAACCTGACATCCGGTGCCGTTTACACGGAACCGAAACCGTTCCGTGCGCGATGGCCGAATTTCGTAATGAGTATCAACATCTTTACCACTATTAATTTGGGTCGTACCATTAGCTCCATAAATGCTATTTAGTAAATCTCCAATTTCAGTATTAGATAATTTACGTGTGGTAATATGATGAATGCGACCATGAATTTCAGCTACGACTGGCGAGTTAGATTGTAAGGTAATATCTGAAGCTTCGAGTTTTACACAATGTACGAGTAATCGCTCTAATTCTGGTGTTGTTAGACGCACTGGTTCATTAGGTAATAACAAAGCTTCGTTACTCATGCCGATAGATCTCCGTTTTCCAGTTTGCGCTATTAGCCTGTAATTGTGGTAATGCAGTTATTCGTAGCAATCTATCATTAATTGTCATATCTTCATTGTTACCGGTGATCCCCATGTTGGTTTTAGCAACAAATGGCGGGCTTACCATGTTTTGTTGCAGTAACTTGCGGTATAAAATCATACCAGTGTAATCCCTAACCATTCGATTAACATTTTCAATAAATATTACATCCGCTTGTTTTAAACCAGCCTGCCAACCCTCTTCGATGTCGCGTTCCCACATAATACGTTCTGGTTTAGTGCGTGGTAATAAACTACGATCTGGTAATTCAGGGGGATCATATGACATCCAAATATAGTCGCGCCATGATGGTGGTGCAGTTACAAATCTGGCTTGGGCAATAATTTTATAATTAGTATCTGCTACTCGGATCGCATCTCCCCCAGTTAAATTCATGGTATTGCGCGCTTCAACTAGTACTGGCGGTAGAACATTGTCATCTAACATCAAACCATAAAATTGAAAAATTTTGGCTAGTAATGGCTCGTAATTTAATAAAGTGTTATTGATTAGTTGCGCTCGTTCCGCTAAACCGCCGCGCGCTCCCAAGGATAACGCGGTTTCACGTAAATTTTGTGCGCGCAAAGCGCCGATAGCCCCTGCTGAACCTTTGTTACCATTAGCAGTACGTAATCTTTCTTTTACTTTTGCCATAGTGGGTTCGCATGGTGCTTTACCAAAAGTTTTGTACGGTACTGTTAAGGGATCTTTTGCGCTGGTTATCTTTTTAGGCGTGTCTTCACATTTAATGTTACATTTTGGATTGCAGCATCCTACCATTGATATAGCCATGTAAATTACTAAGCTATAGCTGAGTATTTTGTTGCCAGGTTTTAAGTTTTGCATTATTTTCACCTGTTTATCCAACGTTGGAGTAACGTAATTCAATTACCCGATTTGCTGGGAACACCACAATATTAGCTCGTTTACCAGCCTGCATTCCAGCATTTTTAAGAATATCAGCAATAACTGCGCGGCTTTGTGATATTGAAACAATAATGGGAATTGCCGGTGAATTTCCAAGTATTTTAAGTTTATAGTCGGTCATTTCTGCCAGTTTAGTTACCAATGGCTCAATTGGTCCAGTCCAATCGATATCTGCCGTGCCGCCCATACCACCTTCTGGGGTTACTAACGGGGTGGTATTTAACAAGGCATGAGTATGTTCATCTTGTGAGCGTGCTAATAACGCTAAAGACTTTTCAACGGAGCGAGCTGCATTTAACAACTCCTGTTCAACAGTATTATTCTTGGGAACTCTGGCTGCATTAGCTTGGGTATTGGCGCGCAAAGCTGAATCGCAGCCGGATAGCATGCCAGCTATAGAGCTGACACATATAATTGTTAATAGGTATGTATTTTTCATAATTTAAGAGTTACCATATTGTCTAACTATAAAAACACTTATGCATATTATGGCATATGCAATCAATCTTGGCATATTTATTATGAAATAATTAGATCCCGGCCTAATATATAGTTATTAGAGATAAGAGAATTGATATATGACCGCTAACAAACAAGATGTTGCGACCCAGGTTGCGGCGATAGCGAAAGAATTAGGTTGCAATTTTACCCTCAAAGGACAGGTCGTTGATCCTGCAGAAGTATTTTCTGCTAATAGTTTGTTGCCAGCAATAATGCGACGGGCCGATCAATTAAGTTCGTTTTGTTTGGGATATGGCTTGGGAGTTGACTTTACCCGTGCCGAGGGTGCAACACTTGGGGTTACAGTGAACTTTGATGATAAAGGTTCAAGTGCGTTACGGTTATTGTGTGCTGCAGACGTATTGGTGGAGATTGTGCAAAATTCACCAAACCCGCAGCAAGTGCCTTTAGATGAATTAATGTTGGAATAATACTATGAGCGGTGCAGGACAGGGTGAAGATAAAAACTCGATGGCGATTTTATGGATCATCGGTTCAATCTTTTTTATAGGCACTGTTATGTGGTTTGGTTTTAACACTCAAATCAAATATGTGTTTATAAAAATCCGTATGCTAGAAATGTATTTGGTATGGTTTGCAGTAAAGTTTTTGCCATCCAGTATTCCCACTATAGCTGCATTACAAGAAGACGTTTATAAAGCTCTGGAAGTATCAAAACGATTAACACCGGAAATTTTAACTGGCGCTTATGCGATGCAGATAAGTGAAATTACAGGTAAGTATTTACGTTTTCCAATTACTATATTTCTAGCCTGGTTTTGTTATCTGATGTATGGTCGCAATGTTAAAATGCGCTATCGTAAGAAATATGATATGCATACTTTAGCAGAGCAGGAAGCTGTTATTTGGCCGCAAATTAATCCAATACTTAATGCTAATATTGTGGAGCAGGATTTAAATTCTGGTCCGTGGGCAATGGCGCAACCACCAGTTGATTTTTGTAAACATTACAATTTAATTAATATTCGGGTTGAAATGCCCAACAGCATTTTATCTAAGGGCCCTAAGTTTATAATGGAGCTCAACAAAGAACGTGCCGATCGCGTGTTTGCTGCCCAATTAGGCCGTTTGTGGAGTGGCCCAGAAAATTTACCCCTGCATAAACGCGCTATCTTTGCCGCATTTGTGGCGCGCGGCTGTCGCGACACCAAAGCTGCGCGCGACTTATTAGAACAAATTAATCGCTCTTGTGTTGGCGGCAAATTAGATAAACTAGATTTTAGTGGTGCTGATGAATTGTGGAAAAAGCATATTAATGATCATACCGTAGCTGAAATTATTAGTAAGCATGCCTATGAATCAACGGTATTTATGGCATTGTTTTTATATGCTCGTGAAGATGGCGTCTTTGCAACTGCAGATTTCTTATGGTTGAAACCTTTTGATCGTAAATTTTGGTATTTGTTAAATAATGTTGGTCGGCAAGTGGCATTTTGTGAAGCAGCGGGGGTGCATGCTCATTATTTGGCTGAATGTGCATTGCAACGACCTTTAGGTGTGCCAATGGTTGCTGAAGCAACTAAGGCATTGCAAATGGCTTTAGATGATATCATTTATACACCAACCCCTGAAGAGCGTGAAGAATTATTGAAGCAATACGCATTTTAAAATTTGAGTAACCTCCTCAAATGGATTTGAGGAATGGAAGGGAACATGTCCGATAATATTCGAGGGATCGAAGCCAAACATGAGCACTCCGCGCAGCAATTAGCGCGCGATACGCGTCCTTTAGGCGAACGATTTGCCGAATTTTTAATGATGCCGGCTACAAATTTCGTTATTGCTTTTAGCGGAATTGCGATCTGCTTTATTTTTCCCGAGATGGCCGATTTAGTATTTGTGATTTGCGCATCATTATTTCTGTTTGCATACACGCGCAAAAGCATGTTGCCATTTCGTCTGCCAAAATCTTCTGAAGCTTTAGATTACAACGATGTGATCCCGGGTACGCAAAAACCACGCCCGGCATCTGGGATTTCATTTTTTGGTAATGATCGCATGACCCAAGAAGAGCTATGGTTTACCAATGATGATATGCGTACTCACGTGTTAATATTTGGCTCCACAGGTAGCGGTAAAACTGAGGCGCTAGTTTCGATAGCATTCAATGCCTTAATTCAAGCTAGTGGTTTTATATACATAGATGGTAAAGGTGATAATAGTCTATACGCTAAAATCTTCTCCATGGTGCGTACCATGGGGCGTGACGATGATATGTTGTTAATTAATTTCATGACTGGTGCGCGTGACGTTATTGGTGCGCAAGAATCGCGTTTATCAAATACCATGAATCCATTTGCGTTTGGATCCTCAAGTATGGTTACCAACCTGGTAACAAGTTTAATGGATTCAGCAGGTGGTGGTGATGCCAGTGCTGATATGTGGAAGGGTCGTGCTATTAACTTTGTTGAAAGTTTAATGAAAATATTATGCTACATGCGTGATAAAGGAGCGTTATTATTAGATGCTAATACGATCCGTAATTATTTCATACTAGAAAAATTAGAAAAAATAGTTGTAGATCGCAAGTTTCCATCGGCAGATGGTTCGATGGATTACGATATAAAAGATATTCCAGAAGTTGTAATTGAGCCAATCTATAACTACGTAATGAACTTACCTGGTTATAATCCCAAGAATCGTGGTCGCCAGGCTGGCGAAGTATTAGAGCAACACGGTTTTATCACGATGCAATTAACTCGCGTCTTTGGTTCGTTAGCAGATACGTACGGTCATATTATGCGAACTAATTTAGCTGAAGTGGACTTTAAGGATGTAGTATTGAATCGTCGTATTCTGGTAGTACTATTGCCAGCCTTGGAAAAATCTCCGGATGAATTAGCAAATCTAGGTAAAATTATTATAGCCTCGTTAAAAGCAATGATGGCTGCGGGCTTGGGAGATATTGTTGAGGGTGATTATCGCGATGTTATTTTGCGTAAACCCACAAACTCGCCATCGCCGTATATGTGTATTATGGACGAGTATGGTTATTATGCGGTTAAAGGCTTTGCGGTAGTTCCAGCACAAGCGCGCTCGCTTGGGTTTTCGGCAATTTTCGCAGGACAAGATTTACCGGCTTTCCAAAAGGCATCGAAGGAAGAAGCGGCTTCGATAGGTGCTAACTGTAATATTAAGATTTGTATGAAATTAGAAGATCCGCAAGAAACCTGGGAGTTTTTCAATAAAGTTGCTGGGGAAACCTATGTGACGAATGTTAGTGGATTTCAGCAAAACGCTGGTAGTTTAACCGTAAATTATATGGATACGCGCAATGCTTCGGTAGATCGGCGCTCTCGCATCGAATTATTAGATTTGCGTGATCAACGTGAAGGCCAAGCTCACATATTCTTTAAATCCGGGATTGTACGTGCTGAGCTATTTTATGCTAATCCTAAACCAGTTAAAAGTATGCGTATTGCGCATTTTCTGAAGGTTGCATCCCCGCCAGATGCTGAGATAATCGATTTAGATAATCGTTTAAAAATGTTCAAAAAAGTTTTATTGCAAGGGCAAGTAACTGAGCCAGAGTTGGTTCCAAATGAAGATATTTCTATAATCAGTGATACTTTAATTAATGATCCACCAGATATGAATCCAGTAGAACGAGGAGTTTCGAGTCTAGTAGCAATTTTAGAGTACGAAATTGCTAAACAACAAGAATTGAGTGCACCATATGAAGAAGCTGATCAAGAAAATCATATGTCAGCCTTCACTAAGATTGAAGTTACCGATTTAGTGCGGCAAATGATTGGATCTGAAAATGAGGAGCTATTTTCATTGCCATTAATTCGGCGTGGCAGCACTATGGAGGATTTAAAGCATATTGAACGTTTATGTGGCAAAGATGCTGCAACTGCAGAGTATAGTGCAGAAACAATTTTGGAGGATATTGAAAAAGTTACCAGCTATCCGCCAAATTTACCGATAAGCCAAAATAAACATAAATACATGGATAGTTTAAATAAGATCTTAGAAATGTTTGGCGCGCAACAATATTACGATAGTCATATGTTAGGTCGGGCTAAGTTGGGAGCTACGCCAAGCGACGATGAATCTATGGTAGCTACAGGAAATCCTTCTGAACAAGAGTCAGAAGACTTTAATTTGCCGGAATTGCCAGATTTTGGCGATCTAGAATCATTGTTGAGCGATGATTATAACGATCAAGATGGCGATACTGATCAATAAGACCTATCACAAACAATAAAATTAAAAAATATCTATCCTTCATAGTACATCATTTAGGAATAAGTATGGACTGGTATCAATCATTCTTTCAAATAGGTCCGGCGCCAGCTGATGCTATGCAAGGTGTATATAATATGCACTTAGTTTGGCTGTCGTACATCATTGCGTCGATAACCTCGTATGTTGCGCTAGATATGAGTGCCCATCTTAAGCGCGAAAACACCAAATTATTTGAAATTACCTGGTGGCTTGGCGGCTCGATTATTATGGGTGCAGGCATTTGGTCGATGCACTTTGTAGGCATGTTAGCTTTTGAAATGGATATGCCGATGTCGTACGATATACGTTGGACTTTGCTTTCGATGGTGGTTGCATCACTTGCAGCTGCGATTGCTTTCCTATTTTTCATGATTAAAAAACCAAAATGGTATCATTACATGCTAAGTGGTGCTATTTTAGGCATTGCTATTCCGGCTATGCACTATACCGGTATGGCTGGAATGAATGGCGTTAGCATACGCTATTATCCAAGTTTATTTATATTATCAGTGTTGGTGGCTGTAGTAGCAGCGATTGCTGCATTATGGCTATCTGCATATAGCGACCAAGGTAAATATTCACGACGGATCCGTTTAAAAACTGTCAGTGCTTTAATAATGGGTGTGGCAATATGTGGTATGCATTACACTGGTATGGCTGCTGCGGTTATGACTCATACTATGAGCATGAGTACTGGGGTTGCAGAGTTTAGCACAGAACCTACTATTTTAGCGATTTTAATTGCCACTATTGTAATCTCGATATTAATTGTGGCTCTAATTTTATCTACTACCAAGTATTATGTTAGTAATAAGGTTCAGAATGATAAAGATTTTCTTGAAATTGTCTTGAATGGTTTAAGGGGCGGTGTGATTGCTTTTGATGCTAATAAAAGCCTAAAACTTTTAAACCAGGTATCTAGAGATCTATTTGGAAACTTAGATAATCAAAAAATTAACCCAGATGAATGGGATAAAGCAATTAGCCTATTAAATCCAAATAATAAGCAACCCATGTTAAACAAAGATTATCCGCTGGCAAGAATAGCTGCAGGTGAAAAAATTAAAGGCTTAGAAGCGATCGTAGTTAATAACAAAGGCAAAGAACGTGTATTATCGATAGATGGGCAATTATTATTTGATCAAGAAAATGAAAAACTTGGCGTAGTTATGGTTTATCAGGATATTACCGAACGTAAAGAAGTTGATCAAATGAAAAACGAATTTATTTCTACGGTAAGCCATGAACTACGCACTCCATTGACTTCAATTCGTGGTTCGTTAGGTTTGATTATGGGCGGCGCTATGGGAACTGTGCCTAAAGAAATGGCACCGTTATTAGAGATAGCTTGCAATAATAGCGAACGTTTAGTGCGCTTAATTAACGATATTTTAGACACTGAAAAAATTGAATCTGGCAAGATGGTTTTTCATTTTGCCAAAGCCGATCTCGGTAAATTAATTGAACAAGCAGTTATTGCCAATAAAGCATATGCCGATAAATACCAGGTTACATACACAATAAAGGAATCAATTCCAGGGTTGCAAGTTAATATAGATGCAGATCGTATTCGACAAGTAATTGATAATCTACTATCAAATGCTGCAAAATTTTCTAAGTCAGGAGGCGTGGTAGAAGTAGCGATGCAGCAAACTGCGGATAAAATTATTGTAAGTATAAAGGATAATGGGATTGGGATCCCGCAAGAATTTCAAGCACGCATGTTTTCAAAGTTTTATCAAGCGGACTCATCTGATGTGCGCGAAAAAGGTGGCACTGGTTTAGGCTTAAGTATTTGTAAATCTATTATCGAAGCGCATAATGGTAAAATTTGGTTTGATTCAAAAGATGGGGTTGGCACAACTTTTTATTTTGAATTGTTAGAATCGAAAGCAGAAATTCCAGAAACTGATGATATTGAACATGGGGTAGAGTGCAAACGAATTTTAATATGTGAAGATGAGCCTGATGTTAGTAAATTACTTGGTTTAATCTTGCGTGAGCGTGGGTATAGCAGCGTTAAAGTATATACAATAGAAGAAGCAAAAAAAGCGTTGTTAACACAACAATTTTGTTTGATGACGCTAGATCTATTATTACCAGATGGTAATGGTTTAGAGCTGTTAAAGTGGATGCGCAGCCAATCTGGTCTAGAAGATCTACCGGTGGTAATTATTAGTGCGATTTCGATTGAGCAGGAAAAAGTCAAAGGTTCTGCGTTAGGCGTAGTAGATTGGATTAATAAACCGATAGATGAAAATAGATTATACAAAGATGTTGCGCAAGTATTAGGCACTAAAAATGGTCCAGAAAAATCAAAAGTATTACACATTGAAGATGATTTAGATATCGCAAAAGTGGTTGCAGCGCTTTTAAATGATATTTGTGATACTGAAGTGTCCAACTCAGTTGCAGCTGCGAAACGAATGTTGAGTGCTATTAAATATGATTTGATCATTTTAGATTTAAATCTAAAAGATGGCAATGGTTATGAAGTTTTAGCGTTTCTAGATGAAAATGGCTATAAAATACCGGTGGTTATACTATCGGTTGATGAACCAGAAGGCGATATCAGTAAAAATATTGTGGCTTCACTAGTTAAGTCAAAAATAAGTAATCAAGACTTATTAGAAAAAATTATATCTGTAATTGAAGGTAACAAAAAAGAGAACAAATAATATGCAAAAGGCTTTAAATAAAATATTGTTAGTAGAAGATGAAGCAGATATTCAAGAAATTGCTAGAATATCACTAGAAACCATTGGTGGCTTTTCGGTGCATATTTGCAGCAATGGCAAAGAGGCCGTAGAAAAAGCTCCCGACATTATGCCAGATTTAATTATGTTAGATGTTATGATGCCGGGTATGGATGGTTTAACTACTTTAAAGAATTTACGGCAAAATGCCAAGCTTGTGAACATTCCAGTTATTTTTATGACAGCAAAAGCCCAACCTGGTGAAATGAAGCATTATCTAGAAAGCGGCGCGGTTGGCGCAATTAGTAAACCGTTTGATCCGATCAAGCTGCCCCAGGAAGTGACAAATATCTGGCAGAATGTTGTTTAATATATTTAGACCATACATTGCACTCGTCACAATACGATCCACATACGATCTAGGGCAATCGCACTGCATTTACACGTTTCATGTAAGCGATTGCTCACAGGGCTTGGCTTGGGAATTTTGAGCATCCATGAGAATATCGAATAAATATT
>JAGVLG010000023.1 GCA_020054325.1 Gammaproteobacteria bacterium | reverse complement strand
ATAGAAAATAATTTCTATTACTATTTTCATATAGGAAATGGCTTTTTCTGCAATTCCACCTTGCGTGGCATAAACAGATTCTTGGTAAGCCTCAGCTCTGGCTACCGCATAGCTTTGAATACTTGCAACAGCATTATCTTCCTGTGCGCGCGCCATAAACCCATCCTGAATAGCATTACGCATGATATTTTGCTGCATCAGGCTATCAGCACTTTTTGATATATTAGTTAAATAATCATAAGCTTGAACTAGATTTCGTTTCAATAAATTCGAACTATCGCCCCTAGGGCCGCCGCCAAATGGGAATAATTTTTTACCATAGAATTGATAAGCTTTTCGTAACTCTTCTGGCCAGTCTTGATTTATTCTAACTGCTGCCTCATTACAACTTAGAAATTCACGTCTAACTGGTCCACTTTTGCTGGTTGATTGATATATAACGCCACCTAAAGGTGATGCATTTGCGCTTATAAAAGCCCATAAATCATCAGTGCTTTTTAGCTCATCTACCCTGTATTTGCCCAAGGCAATATCATAATATACGCACTCCTTAACAAACTCGCGCATATTATTTGCCATATCATTGCTGACAAAATCAAAATGTGAAGCATTAGCAATTAATCTTGCATTCATAGCAACACCATTACGATCGGTAGTTATGGCATCTCTAAATGTAACTGGGGTATTTACTGGCGCTGGTATTCGTAAAGCCGAATCAATTTGCTTGGCAACCACATCCCCTATTTGACTCATAAAGCCAGCAGGCACTGCAAAAAGCCAAGGAACATTTGATACTATTGCTCTAAAGCCAGTAATGCGATCAATAATGGTTACATTGACGGTTGGTATAGTTAGCGCAATTGTCAGCATTGAATTCGCCAACAGCCATTGTGCTGGTATTTTTAAGTTCTGTTCTAAAACCATTTTATACACTGCAATGCTAGCTGCAAACATGCTGGTTATCGCCATAATTGAAGCTACAAATGAATACTTTCCACCATGGAAAAGGGACGCCATTGCATTTAGGCAGTAATAAAGCCCCTCACCTGCACCGTGCGATATTAGATCAACTGCTGTTGCCATTAGTCACCCCTTAAACTTTTATTCCAAGCCATCTTGTCAAACAGTTGGCTTGATATATTTGCTGTTAGTTGATTTTGCATAGCTTGAGTAAGCAAACGCATCTCACCCCTTTGCATAGATTTTTTAGCAGAAATCTGTCGTACGTTTTGCAAATGCTTTTTAGCTGTCTTAATCATGTTGTTAAACTTAGCGTTGTAATGCTCTGGTAACTGATTACTTGCAAAAGCAGCTGCAACATCTGAAATACATTGGTCCAAATATTGATAGAGCAAGTCCATGGCAATCAGGTCTACATATCCACGGATAAATGATAGTGGCAGTTTTCTGGTGAATGCAGTTTGAAGTTTAATTAATTTATAGATTTCAAAATCTGTTTTGGCGATAAAGTCTTTTTCGCCTTCAGTTAATGCTTCATCGTTAATTACTTTTTGCTCTATGCTCTTGAGCACTTTGTATACCTGTCCATAAATCGTTTTCTGAGTATCAAGTGTGATTTCCCGCTCTTGTAGAGTTAAACATTTGGTATACTCATTATTTGCACATGTATATAATTTTACTTTGCCAGCTGTTGACAACGAGTCCATTAGTCTTGAGTCACCATCAATTTTTGAAACATACACGGTTTCAGTTTGGGCATTAGCACCATCTGGCTGGGATATTACAACCGTACCAGTTAGACTCATTAAAAAATACTTGGTCTCTAAATCTAGAGCATTTAGCGTGGGATTATTTACTATTGCACTCCAGGCTATATTTTTATTAACTAGTGTTTGTGCAGATAATGCTGGATCATCTGCTGCCTCATCGGATAATCTTTTTGCTTCATCTGGCTTATTACATTGATCACGCGCATTAATTGAACGCCCATAATCATTGCTATTACCGCTTGTACCTTTAACTTGGCAACTTCTATTAGCAGAGCTTCTAATAACATCTATGCCACTATTTACAAAGTACTTTGCAGCTTCGCATGAATCTATATTATGCTGGTTTATCTTATTTGCCATCTCTTGCAAGCTTTCCATTTGGTTCATAATTTGCGGAGCGACTTGTTTTAAGGCGAGTGAGAAAAAATATGCGGCAGATGATGTACCAATACGCCTTGCCATTTGTACAAACTTATCGCTCGATATAAAGCCAAAACCACCAGCCCATAAATCCATATCGCAATCCCCGACCCTCCATCCGGGGGGTTGAAACCACATTGGTTGAATACTATCGTGTTGGGTTCGCATATAAGCACTTCCTCCAAAGGCAAATGAGCCTTCTTGTCCTTTGTATACATCAGCTGATGTAATGTTAGAAGCAAGCCCAATATTGTTAAAAGATTTGTTTAGCTCATCAGATAAACCAGCTTGGGCTGCACTTATAAATAGGCTAATTACAATTGCCACAATCCTAATTAAGAATTTCATATTTCACCTGATTTGTAGCATGGAGATAGTTGTTATCTAATTTTTCGGAAAGCTCCGTAACACTTACATTTCCGTAGCTTAAAAATATTGATTTATTAGTTTTTGGCTCAATTGCGAACACGGCAGGTAACGACTTAACTCCCAAGCTTTCTGCTTGGCCGCGATTTTTCTTGAAATTAGGAAACTCTGACAGTTCGCCACCATCTAAGGAAATGGGGATGACTTCAAAATTAAAGCGCTGTGCAAATCTTTTAATTGTTGGGGCAAAAGCTCTACAATGCGGGCAATTGCTAGCATAGAAAAAGAATAGACCATGTGTTTTACTTAATTTTTTGATACGATTATCTCTGCTTTTATCATCTAGGTTTTCTTGTAATTTTAGAGCAGCATCATCAACTGGGTGACGCAAAAGATAGTTAATTGTCGGGGTGCTAGCTACAACCATCTGCGCACGTTCTTGATATTTTTGTGCGATGTCCATATAAATCACAGCCAACATGCGCTCATGCAAAATGTTTTGTGGCGTTGGCTTTAAAATACTAGTATTTAATGCTTCTTCATGAATTTCTTTGAGCTTACTCATAATTTGCGTACTACTAACATTAGGTTTAGGCTCGGCTTTGTCAGAAGGTGATTTTTTGTCATCCAAAAACTTAAAATCATAATAATCTGGTCCCTGCCTGTCAGTAGCATATATGGATGGTGCTAGTAGAACCAAAATAATTAATATATATTTCATGCTCTTACCAACCATTTGTTTTATTCTCATAGTAAGCGCCTATTCTGCCCTGCAATGCTTTTACTTTTTCATTTAAATCAGCACTATTAGCTAATTTGGCATTAGCGTTAT
>JAGVLG010000027.1 GCA_020054325.1 Gammaproteobacteria bacterium | reverse complement strand
ATTCTGAAACAGCTTGTTTCAGAAATTCCATGGGGTCACAATATTTCCATTATGCAAAAAATTACCGATATGAAAGCAAGGGAATATTATATTAAAGCTACAATAGAGCTTGGTTGGAGCAGAAATGTATTAGACCACCAAATCAAGGCAATGGCGTATGAACGGCATATGTCCATTGAAAAACAAAATAACTTTGAAGAAGTACTACCAGCGCATTTAGTCGAGCAAGCTGATCTTGCTATGAAGGATAGCTATATGCTGGATTTCCTGGGTATAAAAAAACCTATAGTTGAAGCGCATTTAGAACAACATATGGTGCTAAAGATTAAACAGGTAATTATGGAATTAGGTTTCGGCTTTGCATTTATGGGAAATCAGTATCGAGTTAAAACTCCTTCGAACGATTATTTTATCGATCTTCTCTTTTACAACCGTTATCTAAAATGTTTAGTCGCAGTTGAGTTAAAGATCGGTGCATTTAAACCAGAATATGCTGGCAAGATGAATTTTTATTTAAATTTGCTAGACGATTTCGTCAGAGCAAAAGATGATAATCCATCAATGGGGATAATTCTATGCACTGCTCGTGATCGATTTGAGGTTGAATACGCGTTACGTGGTTTGAATAAACCAGTCGGTATTTCTGAATATCAATTAACTAAGGACTTACCAAGTGAATTAGCGGATAAATTACCATCTGCAAAAGTCTTAGCTGATGAACTAGGTGCTGTTATGCAAATGGAATTGTTTACTGAGGATGCATAGTGCAAAAATGCAATATATCTGAGTCATTATTTAAGTAATGCTCTCCCTAACGGCAGCCATATTTTCAGCAGCGTTATTCTTTCTAATAAAACAATCATCTTCATTAAATTACGCATCTAATACCCAATGTAAATTATTTTCAATCGACCAATGTTGCCTTGTGCGTTCTAAATGTTTTTTTGCATTTGCATCTTGGCTAGAAATATAATAGTCTAGTGGCGTTAGTTTCAGCTGTGCCTATACGTCTAGTAAAATTAACTTTTGCAATGCTTTTTAAATTTTTCCATTATGGGTGGCGCTCATTCAACGATTTAATATTGCCTAACGTTTCGCAAATGCGAGTTTCAATTCCGCCATGTCCTTGGTTCGCCTTTAAAGCTAAAAAATATTCGCCACATTCATTTATTATTATGTCCAGTTTTGCGTAAGCCCTGATCCATTTAGCGTTATCGTAACATATTTCTAAGTTGCTAACTGTTTATGAAATGGCCCTATATAAGTTGACATTGAATATTGCATTCTATACGCTAATAGCTACAAGGAAGTAATTATTAGGGTGCTATTATGCTAAATCAAGAATTTCTTTTTGAACTTAGCCCCTTGCGTCGTGAATTATGTGCAGCTTATCGTGCCGATGAGCGTCAATGTCTCGAAACTTTGCTAAACCAAGCAGAATTACCGCAAGAAACTTTAAATCAAATCCAAGAAACCGCGCGAAAATTAGTTGTAGCGGTGCGCAAGCGACGCTTGGGCAAAGGCGGTTTGGATTCATTTTTATTTGAATATGACTTATCGAGTGAGGAAGGCATAGCATTAATGTGCTTAGCTGAAGCACTATTGCGTATTCCCGACAATGAAACAATTAACTTATTAATTAAAGACAAAATTACCCAGCCCGATTGGGAGCAGCATTTAGGTAAAAGTAAATCAACTTTTGTAAATGCTACAACTTGGGCATTAATGTTGACTGGCAAGATTATTAACCCGCAACGTGCTAATGCCAATAATCTTTCAAGTGTGATCCAACGTTTAACAAAGCGTAGCGGCGAGCCAGTGATTCGTGAAGCAATTTTGCAAGCGATGAAAATTCTAGGGCGTCAGTTTGTAATGGGGCAAACAATTGAAGAAGCAATTAAACGTGCTGCTTCAAATGAAAGCAAAGGCTATCGTTATTCATATGATATGCTCGGTGAAGAGGCATTAACGAATGAAGATGCAGAGCGCTATTTCAACAGTTATCTAAAAGCCATTGAAACTATTGGGCAGTCTAATGCGGGTAAAGATCCATATAATGGTGCAGGGATATCAGTAAAATTATCAGCATTGCATCCACGTTATGAATGGCGCCAACGTAACCGAGTGTTGCGTGAATTATTACCTCGTTTAGAAAAATTAGTTCTAGCTGCGAAGCAGTGGAGTATGAATTTTACCATTGATGCTGAAGAAGCAGAGCGCCTGGATTTGTCGTTAGATTTAATTGAAAAAATTATGGCTGATCCACGTTTAGATGGTTGGGATGGTTTTGGTTTAGCGGTGCAAGCTTATCAAAAACGTGCGCCGTTCGTAATCGACTTTATGGTTGGTTTAGCTAAACGATATAACAGGCGCATTATGATACGCTTAGTCAAGGGGGCATATTGGGATGCCGAGATAAAATGGTCGCAAGAAAAAGGGTTAAGTGGGTACCCTGTTTTTACCCGTAAAGCTTCTACCGATGTTTCATATATCGCTTGTGTTAAAAAATTACTTGCTGCAACTGATGTGATTTTTCCGCAATTTGCGACGCATAATGCTTATACCGTGGCGTTAGTAATAAAGTTAGCGCAAGGTAACCGAGATTTTGAATTTCAATGCTTACATGGTATGGGGGAGGCTTTATATGCTAACGTTGTTGGGGCAGAATATTTTGATATTCCATGCCGGGTTTATGCTCCGGTGGGTGGCCATAAAGACTTATTAGCGTATTTAGTACGTCGCTTATTAGAAAATGGAGCTAATACTTCATTTGTAAATCGGATTGTCGATGAGCGAGCTGCAGTTGATGAAATCATTGCAGATCCATGCAATAAAATTAAAGGTTTGGTAAATAAACCGCATCCAAAAATCCCACTCCCAGAGGCATTATATGGCGATGATCGGCCTAATTCACATGGGGTAGATTTTACCAATCCACTTGAGTATAAAAGCATATTACAGTTTGTGAATGAATATAAAATATCTAATACCAAGCCTGCTGCACTATCCGTAGAGCAACTTGAAGTGGCAATTGTAACCGCACGGAAAGCTGGCAAGCTTTGGGGTATGACTGATATTGCAGCGCGGGTACGTTGCTTGCATCAAATGGCAGTATTATTAGAGCAACATCGGCTGGAGCTGATCGCTTTATTGGTATATGAAGCTGGTAAAAATTTATTAGATGCCAATGCGGAAGTGCGTGAAGCCATAGATTATTGTTGGTATTATGCACAGCGTACTTTAATCGATTTTAAAGCAGAAGTATTACATGGCCCAACTGGCGAATATAATGAGATTCGTTTGCATGGTCGTGGAGTTATCGCTTGTATTAGTCCATGGAATTTTCCATTAGCGATTTTCTTAGGTCAAGTTGTAGGCGCGTTATTGGCTGGCAATGCAGTACTAGCTAAACCAGCAACTCAAACTTCATTAATTGCTCAAAAGGCAGTGGAATTGTTGCATTTATCTGGGATCCCCAAAGAGGTGGTACAACTAATCATCGGTAGTGGTGCAGTAGTAGGTGAAGCATTAGCAATTGACACTAGAGTGGACGGCATTGTTTTTACTGGATCAACTGAAACAGCATGGCATATTAATCGCATGTTGGCGAACCGCAATGGTCCAATTGTACCATTCGTGGCAGAAACTGGAGGGCAAAATGTAATGATTGCCGATTCATCAGTATTGCCAGAGCAAGTTGTAAAAGATGTTTTAACTTCCGCATTTGGTAGTGCAGGGCAGCGCTGTTCGTCATTACGGATCTTATTGGTGCAGCAGGAAGTATCAGATAAAATAATTAAGATGTTAATAGGTGCAATGTCGGAATTAAATGTTGGCAACCCTGCAGATTTAGCTACAGATATTGGACCAGTAATTGATAAGAAAGCGCTAGATGCTTTAAATACACATAAGGAAAGGATGTTACGCGAAGCAACCTTACTCTATGAAGCGAAATTATCCCCAAAGTTACACGGTAATTATTGTGCGCCATGTGCTTTTGAAATTAAATCACTAACGCAATTACAGCAAGAAGTGTTTGGACCAATCTTGCATGTGTTACGCTATAAAGCATCTGATTTGGATGCTGTTTTAGATCAAATTAATGCAATGGGATATGGTTTAACCATGGGGATCCATAGCAGAATTGACGAAACTATCGATTATATAATTCAACGCATGCATGTTGGTAATATATATGTCAATCGTAATATCATTGGTGCTGTAGTCGGCGTACAGCCTTTTGGTGGCGAAGGCTTATCCGGTACTGGACCTAAAGCTGGTGGGCCAAGGTATGTTGCACGTCTAGCGACGGAACGAACCGTAAGTATTAATACTGCAGCAGCAGGTGGTAATGCCAGCTTGATGTCATTGGCAGAGTAGAGTTGGTCAAAAAACCAACCACTTTAGCCTAAAACTGGTTGTATTTTTGACCAAGTTGACCTAAATTTGGTATAAATATTGACCAGTTGAGAGCACGGTTTTAGTCACGGGCCATTTGCTCGAAAACTTAATTTATATTACTCTGCGACGTCGCAGTGGAAAAATATATTATTATAAAACCAAGAATTCTCGCGAAGTAGATTTCATAATTATTGATGATCAAAAACACCAACTGATTCAAGTTTATGAATCATAGCAAGATCCAAAAACTAAAAAGAGAGAATTAACAGCTCTTATCGAAGCTATGCAAGAAATGCAAATCAAATTAGCAACTTTAGTCACTTTAAATGAAGATGATATAATTGACGAAGATGTAGGCAGAATAACTGTTATTCCCGCCTGGAAGTTTCTATTGCTGGAGGCAACCAAAAAATCTTTTGAGATTATTTAACATAATATGATGCTAGCATCTGAAAATTTTCAATTAGTATCTAGATACAGATCCCAATCTTTATAATTTGCTTTTAAAGTTGCTAATGCTTCTGCAGCTTGATCTTGCATCTTCATATTTTTATAGCTTTGATACATTATTGCTAAAGCATATGGAGCAGCTTCGGTGCGTGAAAACTCATTTACAATATATGCTGCACGATTAGCTGCTGCTAAATCAGCACCTTGTACTTGGTAATACTCAGCGATATAAAGTTCATGATCAGCAATTTGTTCGCGCATTACAATCATACGTTTGCGTGCATCGGCAGCGTAACGTGAATTTGGGAATTTTTCTATTAATAATTTGAAGGCATCGAAAGAATCTTGGGCATAAACGGAAGTACGTTTGGAGCGATCTAATGGGATGTTGCGGAACGCCCAACTAAAATTTGCGTTATAGTTTGCGACGCCTTTCATATAATAAGCGTAATCAACATGTGGGTGACGCGGATGCACCCGAATGAAGCGATCCGCAGCAGCGATGGCTTCGCCGTTATCTTCGTTATCGACATATGCGGCAATAATTGCTAACTGGCCTTTATCTGTGTATTCGCCATATGGATACCTAGCTTCTAAGGCTTCAAAATCTTTTATTGCTTCTTGATTATACTTTTTGATCATTGCTTGCCGACCTTTATTGTAAATTTGCTCAGCCGACATGCCTTTGTAAGTATCTTCTGAGCCATCTTTACAAGCATTTAACATAACACAAGCAAGTGTTAATAATGTGATTTTGATTAATTTATGATTTCCGCGCATATGAAGAAAGCCACCTAAATGAATTAGTGTTTATTAATCAATAAGATAACGTTTATACGTAATTTAGGCAATAGCGGTTAGCCGATTTTTTAACCAATTTAAACCCCTGGCCGGGCGCGACGATTTACCGAGTCTACATCTTTAATTACTGCAGCCTGTACGACGCTACTTAATTCCTTAAAAGACAGGTACGGCGCTACTTTACTATGCAGAACAGCCGCTGGTAACGAATTAATCGTGATACGAGTAAGCCGTTGCTTGTTCAATTCCACTCTTACGAAACATTCTTCGGTAAAAGCATAACATAAATTCAAAGCAACAATGCTATCGCCGCCGCGCATAAGTGACTGCATCTTTTGCATTGCTTCATAGTCCATGTATACATGGGTAATATGTTTAGGAATTGCTTGTAAGATACGCACCAAATTATCTGCAGTAAGGTTAGGGTCGTTGTTCCGATCGCGTGCATATATATTATGCAAATAGTTATCGCGTAAATCTAGGTGTGTGATGCCAGAAGGTATCGACTGTAATGCAGATACTATGCCATCGACGCCTAGGCGGGAGAGATTGTTACCTCTAAAATCTAAAGATCTAACACTAGCAGGTATTGCTCCAAGTATGTTTGACACAGCCGCACTAGGTAATTCACCAATCGCCATATTCTGTAACGACAATGTCGTAATAAATGAAGGTATGGCTGGTAATATATTTAATAAATCGATCTGATCAACATTTTGAGGGAAATCAAGAGCGAACTTTAGTTTATCACCAAACAATTGCGGTAGTGACCGTAAAAAAGATATAATATCTTCTGGAGTGAACGATTTTAGGCAAAATCTATGCTTATTACCAATATCACAATTTTCTACAGTCGCAGGCACAGCTTTATATAGTGTAATTAAATTATTGCCAGAAATGTTTCTAGGATACCAAAAACAATGCGTTATACCTAAGACCTGGAGTTTTTTAATGGTGCTTGGTAGCATCCTTAGTGCAGTAGCAAAATCCTGTATATTTGCACTTAACACATCGCGGCTAAAGTCTAGAGTTAACTCGGAAACACTGGGTGGCATCGCACGCATTATTTCGATTAAGTATGAGGCTGGAAAATTTTCTAGGTTTCTTAAATGTAATTTTTTTACAGAAGATGGTAAAGTTTCTACAGCAGAGATAACCTTAGATAGTTTTGTTCCGAAGAATTTTTGCACAAATAATGGTAAAAATGTATCAGTTGCTGTTGGTGTTATTTTTTCATTACTGCTTAGAAAACCGTCTATAGATAAATTAGTAACTGTTGTTGGTATGGCTCGCAACAATTGGTTTTGATTTGCAATAACCATATCAAACTCGTCACTCGTCGGAAGTGAGAGACTAAAATTACTGACAAAAGATGGTGTTGTCTTTAAAACCCTTTTGGCATCGCTAACTGATAGGGTACTTGAGTAAAAATAGTAACACCTTAAATCAACAATAGACGACGGTGTGTGTGCTAAGATTTTGATCATATCATCTGCTGAAATATTCTGTTTACGGGATTTATTTGCAATTGTGAGACACTTAACAGTTGCAGGCACAGCATTTGATACAAGCGATAGCTCCTGTTGCGAAAAACATTTTAAGTTATCTTGAAATAAGGTTATATCGCTAATCGATGGTGGCAATGATTCCAGCAATAATATTAAGTCATTAGCTTGGCGGATATCAAATGCGCGATACCAGAATGAAGTGCATGAGTTAGGAATAGCAGGCATGATTGTTAAATCTCTAACAGATAAGCATTTGTCATCACTCGGAATGAAACTTAACGATGTCACCCACCTTGGTATTTTAGATAATATTCCAATAAAAGCAGTAGCAGATATTTGATCGTCATGCCAAGGCAATTCCAGTTTTACAACAGACCTAGGTAAGGCTTTTAAGATGTTGATGAGTTCTTCTGCTGAATGCTCTGCAGGAGGGTATAATCTGATGCTCAGGCTAATACAACCTTTAGGCTCTATACCTCCGTTTTCACTGTAGGAAACTGTAAGTGATGATGGAAGCTCATTCTCGGTAGATTTTTTTTGGCCACTTAAGTTATATCTCATCCTAGTACCTGTTTTTAGTAGTGATTATTATTTCTATTAAGGTGTTTCTATTAATGCAATTAATAGTCTCACAGCATGTTAAGTTTTTCAAATCTAAACATGCATTAAGTGTATATTCACATATATCTAAAATTGACAGTTGCCTAACGAAACTCGTAGAATGGCGCCATGAAAACACAAATTGCATTACAAGGTATTATTCAACCAGAACTGGCCGGCTGTCGTTTAGATCAAGCCTTGGCGCAGGTATTTCCGGATTATTCACGCGAGCGTTTGAAAAGTTGGGTTTTAGCCGGACATT
Source organism: Gammaproteobacteria bacterium (assembly GCA_020054325.1). GTDB lineage: Bacteria > Pseudomonadota > Gammaproteobacteria > UBA6186 > Azoamicaceae > JAGVLG01. The sequence goes on along the minus strand of JAGVLG010000027.1, from coordinate 24,230 downwards.
GCCAAGTAGATGGTATTTGTTTACGCCCCAAAGATAAAATTAATGGCGGTGAGACTGTGGTTATAAGTGCAGCAGCAACCCAAGAGGTATCTTGGACTGCAGAAGACTTGCCACTAGATATTGTTTATGAAGATGAAGACTTAATTGTTATTAATAAACCAATTAACATGGTAGTGCATCCTGCTGCTGGTAACCGAGCTGGAACACTAGTAAATGCATTGTTGAATTATGCGCCTGAATTAAATCAAGTACCCCGCGCTGGGATTGTGCATCGTTTGGATAAAGACACCTCAGGCTTATTAGTAGTAGCGCGCAATTTAACTGCACATGCTTCATTAGTTGATCAATTACATGAGCGTACGGTTAGCAGGATTTATGAGACAGTAGTACATGGCGTGTTTTTAGCAGGGGGCACTATTGATGCTCCGATGGGACGTCATCCAAGAGATCGCAAAAAAATGGCGGTACTAAATGAAGGTAAAGAAGCAATTACGCATTATCGTGTCTTAACCCGCTTTCCAAAACACACTCATTTACAAGTACAATTAGAAACAGGGCGTACACATCAAATTCGGGTACATATGGCGCATGTTAAACATCCGCTGGTTGGCGATAAAGTTTATGGTGGCCGCATGCAACATAATTTTGCACGCCAAGCATTGCATGCCAGGGCTTTAAGTTTGATCCATCCTAGTACTGATGAAGAAATGTCATGGCAAGTACCATTGCCAGCAGATATGCAACTTTTGTTAAAGGATTTAGCGCTTGAACATTCTAAAGCCTAATTGGCCCGCTCCCAGTAATGTTATTGCATTCACTACCTTGCGCAATTCGTCAGAGCAAGATTACCCACCATTACCGGCTCGAGCCTGTCATTTAAAACAAATCCATAGTGCTAGCGTTGTATCTGCTGATACTATCACTGCAACTATGCCAGAGGCTGATGCAGCATTTGCAAAACTTCCTGGCTCTGTCTGTGTAGTACGTACCGCTGACTGCGTTCCGGTACTATTATGCGACAAACAAGGGACACAAGTAGCAGCAATTCATGCCGGCTGGCGCGGTATGGCAGCTGGGATTATTCAAACAACTGCCAAAAAGCTCGGTATAGCCCCACAGGAGTGTTTGACTTGGATTGGACCATGTATCGGTCCGAGTGCTTTTGAAGTTGGTAGAGACGTTTTAGAAGGTTTTAGAGGCCAGGGTTGGTCTGAAGCAATAATCAGCCAAGCATTTAAACCACGGCTTGGAGTACCGCAAAAATGGCTTGGGAATTTGGTTTTGCTAGCTAAGCATGCACTTCAGGAATATGGCGTGCCAGTCGAAAACCTATACGGTGGGGACTGGTGCACCTATTCTGATCCAGCACGGTTTTATTCATATCGTAGGTCGCAGCATGAAGGCGATTCGCAAGACGGTAGAATGTCAACATTTATTTGGTTGCAACATACTTGATCAAAACCAATTAGCCCCCATATTATTTTTATAGAGATATTGTATAGGGGTTTATATGCGTTTTGATAAATTAACATATCAGTTTCAACAGGCTATTGGCGATGCTCAATCTCTTGCAGTGGGCAATGATAATCCATTAATTGAGCCAGTGCATATTATGAAAGCCTTGTTAGATCAGAACGATGGCTCCACAGCGCATTTACTAAATAGTGCTGGAGTAGATTTAGCCGCATTTAGATCGCAATTAGGCGCAGCAATTGATCAATTACCCCAAGTCGTTGGTGGCCAAGCCGACGTACAAATGTCGAATGAAGCAGTACGTATTTTGAATGGGGCAGATAAATTAGCACAAAAGCGTAAAGATCAATTTATTTCCAGTGAATTATTTTTGCTAGCTGCAGTTGAAGATCAAAGTTCACTTGGCCAATTATTACGGAAGTTCATCACCGATAAAACCAAGCTAGAACAAGCAATAGATAAAATGCGCGGCGGTCAAAATGTGCAAGATCAAAATGCAGAATCAACTCGCAATGCATTAGATAAATATACCATTGATTTAACTGCTCGCGCTGAACAACAAAAGCTGGATCCAGTTATTGGCCGTGATGATGAGATCCGCCGTGTTATTCAGGTATTACAACGTCGTACTAAAAATAATCCAGTTTTAATTGGCGAGCCAGGTGTTGGTAAAACAGCTATTGTGGAAGGTTTGGCAGCACGAATTATAAACGATGAAGTTCCAGAAAGTCTGAAAGGCAAACGCGTTTTATCTTTAGATCTTGGCGCCTTGTTAGCTGGAGCGAAATTCCGTGGTGATTTTGAAGAGCGCCTTAAAGCATTACTAAATGATCTGGAACGTCAAGAAGGCGATATCATTTTATTTATCGATGAGTTACATATGATGGTTGGTGCTGGTAAGGCTGAAGGTTCTATGGATGCGGGTAATATGTTAAAGCCTGCATTAGCGCGTGGTCAGCTACATTGTATTGGCGCAACAACTTTAGATGAATACCGACAGTACATTGAAAAAGACGCAGCATTAGAGCGACGCTTTCAACCAGTATATGTCGATGAACCATCTGTTGAGGATACTATCGCAATTTTACGTGGTTTAAGTGAAAAATATGCTTTGCACCATAAAGTAGATATTACCGATCCAGCCTTAGTAGCAGCAGCAACTTTATCGCATCGCTATATTAGCGGTCGTAAATTACCAGATAAAGCCATTGATTTAATCGATGAAGCAGCAAGTCAGATCCGCATGGAAATTGATTCGAAACCAATCGAAATGGATAAATTAGAGCGTCGTTTGATCCAATATAAGATTGAACAAGAGGCGCTTAAAAAAGCTGATGACGCTGCTTCTAAAGAACGCTTAGAACGTCTTAACAAAGAAATGTCTGAAGTTGAAAAGAAATATAAGGAAATGGAAGATATTTGGAATACTGAAAAGTCAGCACTAATGGGAACAGTGCAAATTAAAAAAGATATCGAAAAAGCGCGCTATGAATTAGATGCAGCGCGGCGCGCCGGAGATTATGCGCGCATGTCAGAATTACAATATGGCAAAATCCCAGAGTTGGAAAAGAAACTAGCTTCAGTTGAAAAAATTGATCTGAAAGATTTCAAATTATTACGTAATCGGGTTACAGATGAAGAAATTGCTAATGTTGTTTCCAAATGGACTGGCATACCAGTGAGCAAAATGCTCGAAACTGAAAAAGAAAAACTATTAAATATGGAAGAATTCTTAGGAAAACGCGTTATTGGGCAAAGACCAGCAGTGGATGCAGTTGCTAATGCAGTGCGTCGATCGCGTGCTGGATTATCCGATCCAAACCGTCCAATTGGTTCATTTATGTTACTTGGCCCGACGGGTGTTGGTAAAACCGAATTGTGTAAAGCACTGGCAGAATTTTTGTTTGATAGCGAAGAAGCCTTGGTGCGTATCGATATGTCTGAATATATGGAAAAGCATTCGGTAGCACGTTTAATTGGCGCGCCTCCTGGTTATGTTGGTTACGATGAAGGTGGTCAATTAACCGAAGCTGTGCGACGTAGACCATATTCAGTGGTACTATTTGATGAAATTGAAAAAGCACATCCAGATGTATTTAATGTACTGCTGCAAGTACTGGATGATTGTCGTTTAACTGATAGTACTGGCAGAACTGTAGATTTTCGTAACACAGTGATCATGATGACTTCAAATTTGGGATCGATCATGATCCAGGAAATGACTGGCAAAGAAAGTTATGAAAAAATGCGCAAAGCGGTAATGGAAGTTGTTGGCCAACATTTTAAACCTGAATTTATCAATCGTATTGATGAAATTGTAGTCTTTGAAGCTTTAAACCAAGAGCAGATCCGCAAGATCGTCGATATTCAGTTGCGTGGTGTAAGCAAACGTATGGAAGCTATGGGCTATAAAATTAGCTTTAGCGATACTTTAAAAGACAAACTTGCAGAGGCTGGTTATGATCCAGTGTTCGGTGCTAGGCCTTTAAAACGCGTTATTCGCCAAATGGTAGAAAATCCTTTAGCCGAGAATTTATTAACTGGTAAATTCAGGCTCGAGAAAGAAATTAAGGCGACATTAGATAACGATAAGGTTGTCTTTAAATAGAGGTAGGTAACAAACCAAAAAAGTGATTTTAATGTTGCAGTCCTAAATCTTTGTCTGCTATGGTAATGTCTCGTTAGGTTTACTTAGGAAGTTGAGCTACCATGCGATTTATTATCAACAAGATTTGGCAATTCAAACTGCCAGTTACTTTGTTTGCAATCATTATTTTCGCTGCCGGAGTTGGGCCGCATCTATCAGTGCAGGTACAGAGTTTCCTGTACTTCTTGAGTGAGCTATTTATTACGCTATTAAAATTCGTGTTACCGTTTATTATATTTTCTTTAATATTCGCGAGCATTGTACATATAAAGTCAGGTGCCGTGCGATTAATCCTTTTATTGTTACCGATGATTGTAGTTTCCAATTTCCTTGCCATTTGGATTGGATATTTTGCTGGGCAATATATCGTACAAAATTCGGAGATGTCGGTATTATCAGAGATAACTTCTAGAAGCTTAGAGCCATTATGGCATTTTAGTTTAAAGCCATGGGTTAGTAGCCAAGCGGCGATGATATGTGCAGTTATTGCTGGGTTTGTAAGCACTGCATTTTTTCAGGTTCAAGGCCAAAAAATGGCTACCATTTGCAGTAAAGTTACTGCGTTTATCCTTAATAAGTTAGTACTGCCAACTTTACCTTTAATGATTTTAGGTATTGTTATTAAAATGCAGTATGACGATATTCTTGAAACAATGGCATACAATTATGCTTACATTTTTGCGACAGTTGCTGCGTTACAATTGGTATATATTACTTCATGGTATATCATTGCTAATAAACTCAAAAGTACTTGGATTACAAATATCAAAAACATGTTTCCAGCATTAATAACTGCGTTTAGCACAATGTCTAGTGCAGTAACCATGCCACTAACATTAATTGCAACTCGTAAGAATGTGCATGATCCTGATGTAGTAAACTTTGTAATACCTAGCACAGTAAATTTCCATCTGATTGGAGATTGCTTGGCCATGCCAGTATTCTTCATGGCTATTATGATGTCATTTGGATACGCACAGCCAACACTTGCAGAATATTTTACTTTTAGTATTTTTTATTCAATTGCAAGATTTAGCGGTGCTGGAATTCCTGGTGGTGGTGCATTGATTCTAATGCCATTGCTTGAAAGTCAATTTAACTTCACTAGCGATATGCTGAAGTTAATACCAACTTTAAATTTAATTTATGATCCAATGATTACTGCCATGAACGTAATGGCTAATGGTGCGTTTGCGATTGTATTTGCAAAGATCTATCATATGATCCGCAAGCCAGAACCAGTGTTGCAAACCTAGTTGTTGGCAATGCAAAAACAAGAAATCATCATTCCAGGACCGGTAGGGGCAATAGAAGCTGTATTGCAGCTACCGGATCAACCAGACAACTCGATGTTTGGTATTGTTTGCCACCCAAACCCACTGCAAGAAGGCACTATGCATAATAAAGTAGTGACTACTGTAGCTAGAGCATTTAACGCTTTAAATATCCCATGTATTCGTTTTAACTATCGTGGCGTTGGTAAAAGTGCTGGTAGTTTTGGCAATATAGCTGGGGAGGTAGACGATGCTGTAGCTGTCGCCAAATGGGTGCAAGATCAGTGGCCTGATACTAAATTTTGCCTCGCTGGTTTTTCTTTTGGGGCTTATATTGCAGCAAGCCTTGCTTCTATTGTACCAACTGTATTTTTGCTAAGTATTGCCCCGGCGGTAGATCGCATGCCTTATGCTGATTTAGCGCATGTTGCTTGCCCATGGTTAGTTATTCAAGGTGAGAATGATGAGGTTGTTGGTCCAGAGGCAGTGTACACTTGGTTCGCAGCTTTAAATGCCAATAAAACCTTAGTTAAATTTGCTGAAACTGGACATTTTTTTCATGGTAAATTGCTAGATCTGCAGCAGCAGATCCAGCAAAATTTTCAAATGATTAAATAATTGAATCGTATCTTGTTTTGCAACGTCTTTGTTCGAGATCCCGGGCAGATGGTGCGCCTGCTCGTTGTAACAAAGCATGCGCCGCGTAACCATGACGTTTAGCAGTATCTAATGGTGTTTCATCAATTAGGTTAGTAGCACTTAGATCGGCTCCCATTGTAAGTAACCATCTTAAAAACTCTAAACTACCTTCTTGTGCTGCAATATGTGCTGGGGTCATAAACACAAAGCACGGCGCATTTAGCATATCTGGATGTTGCTCTAATAGTTTTTGGCCTTCTGGAACATTATTTTCTGCTGCCAGTAAATGTAGTTCAGTCATTCCAAAGTCTGGCATAGAGGTATGTAATACGCTAGGCAATTTGTCGTTGAGATTAGTAGTATTATTAAAAGCAGGATTAGCAAATTCGACATCTATATAACGACATGGTGCTTTAGCATCGTAACGTAATAGTGCTTTTAGTGAACCGAATTTCTGCTGATGTGCGGCTAATAACATTGCTAAAGCTAACTGATTGTGTTTTAAGCCTTCTTGCCATTTAGCATGATCTAAACAAACTTCTAATGACTTTTCATGCCCTAGCTCGGCGCCACGGGTGATCGCGGAATTTCCAAATACTGTAACTGCTTGTGGGCTAGCCCCAGAGAGTAGTGTTTCTTTTACTTTCGGTACATTATCCTCTAATACAGCATGCATAAGGGCTGCATTTAAAACTCTATGTGGTGATCAGCAGAAAAACGCGTGGTAGGAGCTAAAAATCTTCTTAACATCATATTTTCCCTTAATTCGGTGTGTGTCGTGATGATATCACACTAGGATTAGCTTACAATGCTAGGGTTGATATGCTACTATCTAATGTAAATGATTCTCATTTGGTATTGATAATGCATCTTAGTTTGTCAGATTTAAAACTTAATAGTGTGGCAGTGGTAGAAGAATTTACCCAACTGAGTGCTGCTTGTCGCCAAAAGCTATTTGCTTGTGGTTTAATTCCAGGGGCAAAACTAAAAATTCAATGTATTGCGCCAATGGGCGATCCGATCCAGATCCAGCTTGCGGGTGATATAATTTTAAGTATTCGAAAATCCGAAGGCAGACATATTTATGTCACAAAATTATAAGGCTAATGAAAGTATTTGCGAAGTTGCGCTGATTGGTAATCCCAATAGCGGTAAATCGACTTTATTTAATCGTTTAACCGGATTAAAACAACAAATTGGTAATTGGCCTGGGGTAACGGTAGAGCAGAAGCTCGGTAAATTGTGTGATTCTGGTAACAGCTGTGTACAGGTTATCGATTTACCTGGTTGTTATTCATTAATAGCAACAGCAGATATGTCGCGTGACGAGCGGATCACTTGCGATTTTGTGGCGCAGCATGAAAACATTCTTTACATTAATGTAGTTGATGCTGCACATTTGCAGCGCGATTTATATTTAACATTGCAGTTATTAGAGTTAGGTAAGCCAGTACTTTTAGCTTTAAACTGTATTGATATTGCAAATAAAAATGGTTTGCAAATAGATAGTGTCAAATTAGCACAACAATTAGGTTGTCCTGTTATAGCAATAAGCGCTAAGACAGGATTTAATTTAGATACGTTACGGCAGCAAATCTTACAAAATACTACCAATCCTATTTTAAATAACTACCATTTTGAAATGCCACCCGAATTACAGCCCCATACATTAAAATGGCAAGATTATGTGTCTGATATTGTAACATTGCGGATCTTTGAAGGAGATGTGATAGCAACACAAAAATTATGTGCAGTTGGTATTGATGTTGCTGTTGCGCTAACAAACGTGCAGCAGCAAGTAAATGCACCTTTAGATCTATTACTAGCGCAGTGGCGACGCGAAAAATTACAAAATATTTTTACTGGTTGTGTACAACAGCATGCGCCAGCGAGTAGTTTAAGCAAAAAGATTGATGCTTTAGTATTACATAAAATATTTGGGCCGCTGATTTTTGTAGCAGTAATGTATAGCATGTTTACGTTTGCAATTAACTTGGGCGGTTTTTTGCAGCAAGTTTTTGATCAGGTATCAGAGGCAATTTTTGTAAATGCTTTTACTACTTGGTTGAGTGCGTTAGGTGCAGCGCCATGGCTTATTAATCTTTTGGCGCACGGCGTTGGTAAAGGTTTAAATATAACAGTAACATTTATTCCAGTTTTAGCCACGATGTTTTTAGGGTTAGGAATATTAGAAAGCTCGGGTTATATGACGCGTGCTGCGTTTATTGTAGATAGGATCATGCGGGTTTTTGGTTTGCCCGGTAAAGCATTTGTGCCACTAATTGTTGGTTTTGGCTGTAACGTGCCTGCTGTTATGGGAACTAGAACTCTAGCACAACGTCATGAGCGTATTTTAACAATAATGATGACGCCATTTATGTCGTGTGGTGCGCGGTTAGTAATTTATGCAATTTTTGTCAGCGCATTTTTTCCATTAGCAGGCCAGAATGTTATTTTTAGTTTATATATGGTTGGTATTTTAGTGGCGATGTTAACAGGCTTAGCGCTACGTACTACGGTTATTGCTGAAAATAGCCCGACGTTAATGGAAATGTCAGATTATCGTCTGCCAACTTTAAATGGTTTGTTGCGACAGGTATGGTGGCGTTTAAAAAGTTTTATAATCAAAGCTGGCGGTTTAATAATAATTCTGGCTGTATTGCTGAATGGGGTAGGCTATAACAACTTGGAAAAATTTGGTAAAAGTTTAACTCCTATGTTTGCTCCTATTGGTATTAGTGAAGAGAATTGGCCGGCAACGGTTGGCTTGGTTACTGGACTGCTTGCTAAAGAGGCAGTTATTGGTACCCTAAATTCAGTATATAGTCTTGCTTCCGGCAGTAATCCAGACATTATAAAAGAAAGCTCTTTATCGCGTGCGGCAGAAAATGAAATGCTGATGCGTTTTGGTAGCACTACCGCGGCATATGCATATTTGCTCTTCACTTTATTGTATTTTCCTTGCATATCAGTGGTGGCGGTAATTGCCAAAGAATTAAATAAACGTTGGGCTTTATTCGCTGTAGCCTGGTCTACCAGCTTAGCTTACATTGTCGCAGCGTTGTATTATCAGATTGCTACTTGGCAGGGTTTGTATTCAACAGCAACCGCCTGGATAATTGCTTTAAGTTTAATTTTATTTGGCATCTATGTGACCGCGCGTAAGTTAATTCGACGTTTTATGCAAGCCCCAAGTAAATACAAGCCCGTACCAACCTTGGTTACTGTGTCTAATTAATATTACCGTTCGGTAATATATGCTCAATCCTAGCATTTTTATCAAATTTTGTTCCCGTACGGGAATAAATGCTTGGATTTTATTAAATTTTATGCCATTATTACCGTACGGGAAAAAATAATGAAACAAATTACTACTATAGAAATTGGCAAACTAATAAAGAGAAACCGCAAAATTCAGCATGTAACTCAAATGCAGTTGGCATTAGTAGCAGGTACTGGTTTGCGCTTCATAAGCGATTTAGAAAATGGCAAGCCTACTTGTGAAATAGAAAAGGTCTTAAAAGTTCTGCAGGCGTTAAATATTGAATTAATTCTGAAAGCACCGAGTGGTGAAAAGCTATGAATAAAATTCTTGATGTTTACTTAAATCAGAACTTAGTGGGTAACTTTATACAAGACATTCATGGCAAGAATTCATTTACTTATTCGCGTGATTACCTGCAAATGCCGCAAGCTATGGCTATTTCAACCTCTTTGCCTTTACAGGAAAAGCCATTTGACAACAATGCAACTCATGCATTTTTTACGGGGTTATTACCCGAGGAATCGCAGCGTAAAATTATTGCAAGAATATTAGGGATAAGTGCTAATAATGATTTTTCATTAAAACTTTTCACTTTTGTATGAAAACGATAAAATATTTCTAGCTCCATTTTATGATTTACTATCAACATTAATATATCCTGAATTATCTAGAAAAATGGCGATGAAGCTTGGAACAGAATATTCCATAGATAAAATTAATACCGAAAGTTTCCTAAAGATGGCAGATGAGGCAGGTTTAAACAAAAGATTAACTGTTAAAAGAGTCATAGAAGTTTGTGATTTAGTTCTAAAAAATTTAGAACATACGGGGCTGGATTTTCATGAATTAGCCAAGTTGCAGGAGTTAATACATAAACGAGCCGTAGAAATAAAATTAGATTTTGCGTCTTAATTTTGGTACTAATGTTGCAAAGATCGAGCCAGCAGCAGGGCGTCTAATGTTGCTTAATATGATTGGTGATGGTATTCCAGGTTTTAAATGTTTTTTTCTAAGCTGTTCGATGTTGGCCGTTGTATAGTTTGCAGGATTAAAATTTGACTTTGAAACTTTAGGCCTTTGGCGAGATTTTATAGGACCATTATCTAAAATAACGGTGCAATATACTGGTAAAGATAACATCAGTAGTATGTAAAGTACTGCCTCTAATGCTCCCTGGTTACTCAATTCGTAGTTTTCATCAGTTTTTGGGGTTTCTTCTGGCATGTTTCCTTCCTAAAATTCATTCATTTCAATTATATTTTAGAAATCATACCTAAATTTTGCAATTAACTTTACAATCAATAAGTTTTATAGGAAAATTCTAACTTTATTCATACAACTTAGGAAATCTAAAATGCAGCCAGAAAAACGAGTAAGCATAAACGCCAACCCCTTGCCCTTGTTGCTATGTTATACACAATTATTATGCTTGGTTTTAATTGTTGCGAACTTACAGCGCGGCATGAGAGATAATGAGCCAAGCTATAGCAAGAGAATGCTATTTTCTATTGCAATCACGTTTGGTTGGCTCTTTGATATGGTAGCAATTTTATCTTGCTTAAAACTAACCCAACAAGCTATGGCTGAGAATAATTTCCTATACAAAGATGCATGTGGTGAGCAGTTGAATAATTCAGGTTTTAACCAAAACTCTGCTTGGCAAATAGTTCCTGCGTTTCAAGCTGTATTAACAGGTACGCATCTTCTAGGAGCTTTTAAAGGAACCGGTTGTAGTTGTAAAGGGTCTAGTTTTGACAATATCATGCGTGAATTATTTGGAAATGGTACGATAGATAAGCTGTGTCAACCAGTAGTTATTGATCCTGAGGATCCTAAAAAAAGCAGCGTTCCAACATTAAAAAATAATGCTTAAAATTAAGGCTACAAAAAGGCTTTACAATTATTAACTTTTATCAGAAAATCTAGGCTTATAAGCATAACAGGAGATCTAAATGCAGTTACAAAAACAATTAACAGAGCGTATATTACCAGAATCTCTATTTTATATTCAGCTGTTATGCATGCCACTACTCTTTTTAAAGTTAGTTAGTGATTTTAAAAAAAATAATAATGAGCCAAGCTTCGGCAAGGCTGCATTGTTTCTGTCAGCGCTTACTGTTGGATTTTATGCTGATTTTCTAGCAGCTTGGTATGGCTCAATTTTAACTCGGCAAGCTTTAACGGACAGCAATTTTCTTTTTAAGGATGCCTGTGGTAAGCAATTGAATGAGGTTGGGTTTAATGGAAATTCTGCTTGGGAGATAGTTCCAACATTTCAATTAGTCTTAACAGCTGCACATGTTACAGGTGTGTTTTATTCCTGGGAGAAAGATTCACGTTTTGCTAAATTATATTGCCATGAACAATTATCAGAAACCAAAGGGCTTGATTACGAAAATGCCACACCAGATATTGAGTCGCAAGCTGCTCCCAAGAGCCATCTAAAAAATAGGTTCTGAAATTAAGGAAAATAAAAAGCCGCCCAAAAGGCGGCTTTTTGTTTTGCAAAGAAAATTAAGCTACTAAATCTTTAACTTTCTTCAAGGCACGAATTTTAACAACATTACGTGCTGGTTTAGCTTTGAATATAGTTGGTTCGCCTGTGAAAGGATTGATACCTTTACGAGCTTTAGTTGCTGGTTTCTTAACAGCCACAACTTTCATTAGACCAGCTAATGTAATTTGGCCAGGGCCACGTAAGTGCGATGCAATCATTGGCTCAAAGCATTCGATTACATTTTTAACTTGTTTGCTAGTAAGGCCAGTGCATTCAGCAATATAATTAATCTGCTGTGCTCTGGTTAATGGGGTGCTAACACGTAAAGCCTTTAAAGTAAGGGTATTAGCAGAGCTGGCAGCTTTGCTTTTGCCTTTGCTAGCGGTAGCGCGTTTTTTGGTAGCAGTTGTTTTAGTAGTGCGTTTTTTTGCAGTTGTGCTGCGTTTAGTTTTAGAAGCGGCAGAAGTTTTCTTCCGTTTGGTTGCCATAGTAATGCTCTCCTTGCGAGTCCATGAAAAAATTTCCTTCACAAATTTACTTCAGTACTGCTAAAAAATAAACTGCGAAATCACACTTTAAAGCTAATAATAGTCGTCGCCATTCGAATTTATGCGTTGTTACAGCTTTCACTCGCATCAGTCATGTATTACGTATACACTCCTGCTGCTCGATTCAAGCTGTGCCTAGCCTAAATCCAAATGGCTAAGACTATAATAGCTCATGTTTTGAATTTGGCATTATTTTTAGCAAAATTTCAAGTACTTTTTTTAAAAACCATGGATTTATGCATTATTTTACAAAAAATTGGTGCATATTGCATAAAAAAGCGTTATTATTGCGATATTGAAACCCGCTTTTGTGTTGGTTGAATTTCTAAAATGATTGGATTAGGCCTTGCAATCACCGAGAAACTTCCGTACAATCGCGAACTTACTAACGATTTTTATGAGCTTTGTTGTATTATGAAGACTTTAAGTGCAAAACCAGAAACTGTACAGCGTAGCTGGTACATAGTAGATGCCAAGGGTAAAACCTTAGGCCGCTTAGCAAGCCGTATCGCAATGATTTTACGCGGCAAGCACAAACCAGAATTTACCCCACACGTTGATACTGGGGATTACGTAATTGTTATCAATGCTGCAGATGTAGCCGTTACCGGACGTAAAATTGATGACAAAATTTATTATCGCCATACTGGCTATCCAGGTGGGATCAGAGACATGAACCTAAAAGAATTAATGGAAAAGTTCCCAGAACGTGCCATTAGTTATGCGGTAAAAGGCATGTTGCCGAAAAATTCTTTAGGTCGTGCCATGTTCAGTAAATTAAAAGTTTATGCTGGAAGCGAGCATCCACATGCAGCGCAACAAGCAGAACCTTTAGATGTATTAGCTTAGAGGATTAATTTATGGGTAAGTCAGCAGCAGCAAAACAATACTACGGCACTGGTCGTCGTAAAAGTTCCACTGCACGCGTATTTTTAAAGCCAGGCAATGGTACGATTACAATTAATTCTTTGGGTTTGGATCAATATTTTGGTCGTGAAACCGCACGTATGGTTGTAAAGCAAGCATTACAAGCAGTAGATATGGAATCAAAATTCGATCTTAAAATCACTGTACGTGGTGGTGGTGATATGGGCCAGGCTGGTGCTATTAGACACGGCATCACTCGTGCTTTAATTAGTTACGATGAAGAGTTTGTGCAGGATGCTGCAGCTGAAAGTGCCAACGATAATTCATTCCGTCGTATTCTACGTAAGCATGGCTACGTAACCCGCGACTCCCGTAAGGTTGAACGTAAGAAAGTGGATCGTCGTAAAGCTCGTAAGAAACAACAATACTCGAAGCGTTAATATTTTATATGCTACTAAGCTTACGCTTAGTAGCATTATCCTGCCTGATAAACTCCTAAATGTGCTATATAGTTTTGTGCTTATCTACTAAAGATTAATCAGTTGTTGCTCTGAATCTCTTTCTGTTATTATGAGTTCTAAGATCAGTCTATTTATTTAATTTAGTCTGTCTGCTAATCAATGTGGAGGATTTGCATGAGCACCGACGAGATGGATGCGGGGCGTAGGAAGTTTTTAACCGCTGCTACTTCGGTTATTGGTGGGGTAGGGTTAGGACTAGCTGGTATACCATTTGTAGGCTCATGGTTGCCCTCTGCCAAAGCCCAGGCGCTTGGTGCCCCTATCCAGGTAGATTTAAGCACGATTGAGGAAGGACAAAAGATTACTGTAGCTTGGAGAGGCCAGCCAGTATTCGTTGTACATCGTACTAAACAAGAAGTTGCTGACCTGGAGTCTTTAGATCCCCAATTGCGTGATCCATTAAGCAAAGAGCCACAACAACCGAAATATATTACCGAGCAATATCGTTCCATAAAACCAGAATTTTTGGTAGTTATTGGCATTTGTACCCATTTAGGCTGTGTACCTTTATTTAGGCCTAATGTGGGCAGCGTTGAGCCAAATTGGAAGGGTGGCTTCTTTTGCCCTTGCCATGGCTCTAAATTCGATTTGGCTGGCAGAGTCTACAAAGGTGTCCCTGCCCCATTGAATTTAGTAATTCCGGATTACAAGTACGTAAATGACACAACCTTATTAATTGGGGAGAGTCAAGCTTAAGATGTTAAGGGAATAGCATGACACGTTTAATGAATTGGATTGATGCGCGTTATCCAGTAACAAAATTTTTTAGAGAGCATATGTCTGGTTATTATGCCCCTAAAAATTTTAATTTTTGGTACTACTTTGGGGCGTTATCTTTAGTGGTTTTAGTAAACCAGATTGCCACCGGAATATGGTTGGCTATGAGTTACAACCCTAGTGCAGAGGGAGCTTTTGCATCTGTTGAATATATCATGCGTGATGTTAATTTAGGCTGGTTAATTCGTTACATGCATGCGGTTGGGGCTTCGTTTTTTTTCATTGTAATTTACCTGCATATTTTTCGGGCCTTGCTGTATGGTTCATATCGGGAACCGCGCGAATTGGTTTGGCTAGTAGGCATGGTGATTTTTTTATGCTTAATGGCAGAGGCATTTTTGGGTTACTTATTACCATGGGGGAACATGTCGTTTTGGGGGGCTCAGGTAATTACTTCATTATTTAGTGCTGTTCCAGTAATTGGTAATTTTTTAGTAGAATTTATTCGCGGTGATTACAATATTAGCGGTGTTACCTTGAATCGCTTTTATGCGTTACATGTAGTCTTAGTGCCAATTATTATTCTAGGTTTAGTTGGATTTCACATTCTTGCGTTACATAATGTTGGCTCGAATAATCCAGATGGTATTGATATAAAAAAGCATAAAGATGCCAATGGTAATCCAATCGATGGTATTCCTTTTCATCCATATTACACTGTAAAGGATACTTTTGGTTTAGCAATATTTTTGATTTTATTTGCGATAGTAATATTTTATATCCCGGAATTTTTTGGATTATTTTTAGAGCCACCGAACTTCATTCCGGCAGATCCACTAAAAACTCCAGAACACATTGCGCCGGTGTGGTATATGACGCCATATTACGCAATATTGAGAGCAGTCCCCAATAAATTGTTGGGGGTAATTGCGATGTTTGCCTCAATCTTAATATTTTTCTTTTTACCCTGGTTGGATCGTAGTAAAGTAAAATCTATCCGATATAAAGGCAGAATTTATAGATTAGCTCTAGCTTTTTTTGTTATTAGCTTTGTAGGCTTAGGATATTTGGGGACGCAAGAGCCAACGCCAATAAAGGTTTTCTTCGCACAGGCTTTTTCGGTGCTTTATTTTAGCTTCTTCGCATTTATGCCTTGGTATTCAAAATACGATAAAACCAAACCCGAGCCAGAGAGGGTAACTTAATGAGGTATTTATTGCCATTGATTTTGTGCGGTGCGTTCTTTGTTGCGAATGTAAGCGCAGCAGAAACTTCAATTGCACCATACAACTTTGAAAAGGCTCCAATAGATCTTTCAGATTATGCTTCCATGCAGCGTGGAGCGCGGTTATTTATGGATTTATGCTCCGGTTGTCATAGTTTAAAATATGAGCGGTACGATGCGCTAGCTAAAGGGATCCAAATAACCGACGAGAATGGCAAGGTTTTAGAAGATTTGGTAAAAAGCGATTTGATGTTTGCCGGAGATTCATTATTTAGTCCAATTGTAACTGCAATGCGGCCTGAAGATGCTGCAAAATGGTTTGGAATTGCACCGCCAGATTTAACCTTAGAAGTGCGCTATCGTGGCGCAGATTGGGTTTACAATTTTTTACGTACTTTTTATCTTGATGCATCAAAGCCATGGGGTGTTAATAACTTAGTATATCCGAGTGTTGCTATGCCGCATGTGTTACTAAATTTACAGGGTGAGCAGGTTTTAACACCTTCTGGCTTAAAGCTTGCAAAGCCGGGTAGTATGAGTCCACCAGAGTTTGATCAGGCCACAGCAGATTTGGTTAATTTTATGGCGTATGTGGCTGAGCCAACTAAACTTGAGCGACATAGAATTGGGATCTGGGTTTTAGTATTTTTAGCTATTTTCCTAGTATTTAGCTATTTATTAAAACGTGAATATTGGAAAGATGTACACTAGGTAGCATTTTAAGGGGTAGTATTTATGGTATCAACGAATCGTCGTTCTATTATGACGTTATATTCAGGGGCGACGGATCCATATAGCCATCGAGCCCGCATTGTTTTGTTTGAAAAAAACGTTACTTTTGATATTGTTGATGTGGATGCATCTAGTAAAGCATTAGAAGAATTGGCAAGTTTCAATCAGTATGGATCTATTCCCACTTTAGTAGATCGCGATTTAGTAATTTATAAATCAGAGATAATTATGGAGTATATAGATGAGCGGTTTCCGCATCCGCCATTAATGCCAGTTTACCCAGTTGCTAAGGCGCGGAGTCGGTTGACCATTCATAGGATTAACAAAGATTGGTATAGCTTGATGGATTTGATTTTAAATTCAGATGAATCTGCAAAAATTATTGATAAGGCTCGCAAAGACTTGCGCGACAGTTTGACAACTTTAGTGCCTGTATTTGCTGAAATGCCGTTCTTTTTGAGTGAAGAGTTTTCATTAGTGGATTGCTGCCTTGCGCCGTTATTATGGCGTTTACCTAAAATGGATGTTATATTGCCGGCACAGGCACAGCCAATTTTAAATTATGCGGATCGTATTTTTAAACGTGAAGCGTTTCAAGCTAGTTTAACTGATGCAGAAAGAATGATGAGATCGTAATTATGAATTCAACGCGTCCTTATTTAATTAGAGCCTTTTATGAGTGGATTGTGGATAGTGATTGTACTCCACATATTGTCGTAAATGCAGAGGCAAAAGATGTTATGGTGCCACGGGATTTTGTAGAGGGTGGTCAAATAGTTTTAAATATTTCAATGCCAGCGGTGCAGGATTTAGCTTTAAATAACGATGCGGTAAGTTTTAAGGCGCGTTTTAGCGGAGTCCCACATGAAGTGTATGTTCCCATAAATGCTGTTATGGCGATTTATGCCCGTGAGAATGGCCGTGGCATGGTTTTCTCAGAAGATGATGAGCCCCCACCATCAGAAGAAACTCAGGATGGTACTAAATCAGAAAAAGATGAGAAAAGTAAGGGTGGCAAAGGCGGCAAGGGTAAGGCTCATTTAACCGTGGTTAAATAGTATTTAGGGCTCTGCCAGCGTAATACTTTTGTTAATTCAGTTGTGCAGCACCTTGGTTCTGATTTTTAATTGTAGTCTGTGATACCGGTTGTGCTATTGGTTCTGCAGTTGTTTTTTTATCAGCCAAGGATTCATAGCCCGGAGTGCCAGGTACTGGGTTATCAATTTGTACTGGATATCCGGTAGTTTCATGGATTGCTTCTTTAACTTCAAACCAGTTAATATTTTGACTCTCTGGGCGGTTATAATCTTTAACTACGTCCTCTAGTAAATCAAACTTGGTTTCATGATTTATCTTGTAATAATTATCTGGAAATAGCTCATGTGCTTCTATAAACAGCTTTCCGTCGCTAACTCCTAGTTTGTATGGTTCGTAAATTACCCTTACCTTATCGCCAATCTGCACAGTGTGAAATAGAGTATCAATATCTTCTGGATACATACGTATACAGCCGTGGCTAGCTCGTGTGCCTATGCTTGTTGGTGCTAGAGTGCCATGTAAACGAATACCGCTCCAACCAAAGTTGATAGCATAGGCGCCTAATGGATTCTTAGGGCCAGGGCCGATTGCAGCTGGGAGTGTTTGGCCACGGGCCGCAGCTTCTCTACGAATAGATGCAGGCGGTACCCAAGTTGGATTTTTTCGTTTTAGCGCAATCGTGGTTTCGCCGATTGGAGTATGCCAGCCTTGTTTGCCAATTCCAATCGGGAAGGTCATAACAGTGTTGGGTTTATCACTCGGATAATAATAAACCCTTAGTTCTGCAAGATTAATTACTAAACCGACTCGCTCTACTGGGGGTAATATATATTCACTAGGGACTAGTATTTGGGTGCCTTCTTTAATTGCTTTGTTAGGGTTAATCTTAGGATTGGCTTCTTGCATTTCTAACTGGCCAATATCATTCGCGCGTCCGATAGTATGTAAGGTATCGCCCTTTTTAGCAGTAACATATTTCTTTTCACCGATAATGTCACTATTTGGTTGCATGGTAAAAGTGGCTGCAAATATGGTTGGGGTAAATAGGATTAAAATGAATAATAAAAAATGACTAAATTTATTATTGGTTTTCATTATATGTTATCCTGTATGTCTGTACTGCTACTATTCATGTATTTAGTTTAGACAAGGTTTGTTAGATTGTGGGTCATATTTAACTGAGCATTTATCAGGAAAAACATGTAGATTCACTGATGGCATATAGGTAGTGCAATTGATCTGGTTGAATTGTGCACCTGTTAGTGATTAGGGTTTAAATTTATGTTAGTCCAGAATTAGATCTGGAGCAGGGAACGCGGCGATCGTTATTGCCGATCGCCTAGGTGTTTTTGACAAGGTTCAACAGCTGCTAATCAGCTTTCTCAAATACTGTAACAACTTTATTTACACCGTTCACTCGCCGAACTATGTCGGTTATTGTGGCTTCTTCATTCTTGGTTAAGCGTCCCATTAAATATACTACGCCATCTTCAGTAATTACTTTGACGCGGTTAATTCCAACAGCCCGATTTGAAATTAATTTAGCCTTAACTTGTGTGGTGATCCAGGTATCATTGGCACGAGCTTTCATTGGGATTGGTTCGCCTACAGTGATCTGATTATAAATATTACCAATTTCACTAATAGGGGTCAGCATACGCTCAATTTCTTGTTTATGTGCTTGGCTCTTAGTTTGCCCCACAAGTAATAATGAATTGTTATAACTAAGAGTGCTAATATGACTCTCTTTCCATACAATTTTATTTTTAGCGATTGCAAGATTCGCTTTAATTGGAATAGTTTGATCGTCTACAATAGCGCCAGCAGTACGCCTGTCCATATTAAACCAAGAATTAGTTGCACCACTTGAATTGTTAGTATTAACACACCCAGATAAACCAACTACTAAACTACAAGCAAAAATTATATTTAAATTTTTAGTATATCTCTCCATCGAAAGCATCCTTGATCCATTGTATATGTGGTGAAGCAACGGTTTGCGACATTGTAATGACATCAAACCTACATTTTACATTTTGTGCCCAAGTTCTTGTAGCTAAGAAAAACTCGGCAACGCGAATAATTTTACGCTGCTTTGCCAGGGTTATGCTTTCTATTGCGCCTCCAAACTCATTGGTAGCTCTAAAGCGAACCTCAGCAAAAACTAAATATTGTTGATCTTGGGCTATTAAGTCAATTTCGCCTAGTTTACAACGAAAGTTCTTATATAGTATACGCACATCATTTTGTTGTAAGTATTTTATGGCAGCATCTTCAGCACGGATCCCGATGCTGGTTGTACTCACAACTGATCGCCATCCGGATACGGAATACCTTTTCTAAATGATGCCCATATTAATTTACGTTGTACATTCTGATCTTCATCTAAACTTAATTTGCCGGTCATTCCAGTTACCCCAGCGTCTGGGAGTCTAGTTAAGCGATCAATATTCGCTGCAACTCGGTATGCATCTAACCCAAGGGCATATAATCTGGCAGTCTGTTCACCGCGTTGGTAATTGCTAGCCACAGCTTGGTAAGCTTTCGTGGCCCGCACTGAATAATCTAGTAACCAAGGCATGTCGCAGAATTTTATACCATTTAAATCTTGATCAATACTAGGGTTAACTCTGCCATTAAACACGCTAGAGCACGCATAAGTAGGTACTTTAGCAGCGTAGTAAAAATTCAGTAAAGGCTTAACCTGACGCGCTAATGCGGCATTAGTGGCGATAAAGATCATATCTGGATCTTGGCGGCGGTGCGCAACATAATTAAATTTTAATCCTAAGCTCTTGAGGTATCTAACCCTAGATTCACTGGCATCAATTGCTAACAATTGTTGCACTTCCTTATTAATATTTGCCTGTGCTGCAATTTGTTGCGTTCCTAAAATGATGCCACCCAATTCATTCCAGCGCTTGGTGAAAGCATTCTGTACTCGTTGTCCCCAAGCTGATTTTGGTGCGATCAACAAGGCATTGCGATTTCCTTCACGCCAAGCCCGATCTGCAACTGCTCGTGCTTCCATTTCTGGAGATAAGCCGAATTGGAAAACATTATCTCTAGCACCATCTTCGCTGCTGTTTAGCGCTAGCACAGGAATACTTGGACGCACTTGCTTATTTAAAGCTTCAACATCTTCTTTAATTAGGGGACCAACAATAAATTCGGCGCCTTCACTAACTGCAGCATTATACGCATCCGCAACATGCGAGAATTGGGTTGTGTCATATACTTGTACTTTAGGCTTGTTGGTATTATCGGGTTGTGCATAATAAGCAGCTAAAAAGCCATCTCGTACAGCCTGTCCTGCTGTCGCATGGTTGCCCTGCAATGGCAATAACAAAGCAATCTTGCGAGGCACATCAATTGAACGTCCACTATATGGCTTATGGCTTTTTACAAAAGTTTGCTGTTGGGCTATTTGTACTGGAGCGTTAGTTGTTGTTGGCATGTTACCAAAATCTGAATCTTGTACAAAAGCTATCGCAGGGTGATCTGGGTATGTTTCTTTCCATTCTGCTAGGGCTTGCATCTTTTGTGCTGGATTAGAATCAAATTGTTTATTTATTAATGCAAATGAAACCCAGCCATTGTAAGTGTCTCTAGTATTAGGCTTTAGCATATTTTGCAAAGTGCCAGTAGAGGTTTGGTTTAAGATATCCCAAATTACGGCATTATTAGTACGTTGTTCATTAGCTGTTTTCAAGTTTTTAGCTAAAAACACCCTTTCTTGAATTGCTTCTGAATGTTCATTGGATAACAAGTATGCATTGGAACGCGCGGTGTAAAATCTTACACGTAAATATTCAGGTAATTGTAGAGGGGTCCAGATTGCTGCTAATTGCGCCTGCGCAGTTTTTGGATCGCGACGTTCAAGCGCAATTTGAGCCAAAATTATATTTTTATAAGCAGTATTTTCGCTGTTTAATACACGCTTATTGTTTTGTGCCATAAGTTGGGTAGCTTGTTCGTACTGCCCAGCGGCAACTAATTGCTCAGCGGCCCTGAGTCGATAATTAACAGCTTTGTCGGTATGCTCTTTACCAGCCAGTTTTTTAAACTTTTCAGCTTGGTTTAGAGCTTGGGCCTTGTTATGTGTTGCTGAGCCAGGCTGTGCCATATTGGCTGGATTAGTACAGCCGCAAAGCAAGCTCACTAGCATTACACAGGAATATAATCTAAAGTCTATTAATTTAGCCATATATGAGTTAAGGTACTGTATTTCCGGCATTAAGGCAAGTAGTTTGCAATGAAAAATATTATTAAAAGCGCTATTTACATTGTATCAACCCCCATTGGTAACTTAGGTGATATATCAAAACGCGCCATCGAGGTTTTGCAACAAGTCGATGAAATTGCGGCAGAGGATACTCGACACTCAAAACAATTATTAATGCATTTAGGAATTAATACACCACTAATTGCGTTACATGAACATAATGAGCGCGCCCAAGCAGAAAACTTAATTGCAAGAGTTAAGGATGGTAAAGCGATTGCATTAATCTCAGATGCAGGTACGCCCCTTATAAGTGATCCTGGTTACCATTTGGTACGTAACGCATATGCAGCTGGAGTCCGTGTTATTCCGATCCCCGGCGCATGCGCTGTTACATGTGCTTTGAGTGTGAGTGGTTTAGCAACCGATCGCTTTTGTTTTGAAGGCTTCTTAGCCTCTAAAGCATCAGCACGCTTAGAGCAATTACAGAGTTTGATTAATGAAACTAGAACCATGGTATTTTATGAAGCTCCGCACCGCATAGTTGCAACTCTTACGGCTATGTCACAGGTGTTTGGATCAGATCGCGACATTACAATTGCACGTGAATTAACTAAGCAATTTGAAACTATCTATACTGGTTCTTTGCAGCAAGTTTTAGATTTTGTTCAGAGTGATCCGCAACAACAGCGTGGTGAATTTGTTCTTGTAGTTGCTGGTGCAGAGTTACAATCTACCAATTCGGAAATCAGTGAAGAAGTTGCGCGCATGTTACAGATTTTAATGTCACAGTTGAGTGTAAAACAGGCAGCAAGTTTGGCGGCAGAAATTAGCGGTGTCTCTAAAAATCAGCTGTATGAGGCAGCGTTAAGGATCAAGGATTCTGGAACTCAAAATTCAAGCCAATAAAAACCGGACTTATCCAGAACTTTAGTGTAACATCAGCAGAATGGAAGTTGGTGAAGTTGTATCTAAAAGCGCAGGTAAATCATTAAATCCAATACCTTCCAATTAACTGTTATTCTTACAGCGTATTATGACTAATCTGATACGGTTACAATATGGAACTCTGCGTGAATATCTAAGTCAAAACAACAGATTGCGGCTCTAGTTGTATAGGGTAGAGGCGATAATCACTATGGGAGTTCATAAATGTCAGGCAGCAACGCCAGAGACGAAAGTTCCAAACTTAACGACTTATTGAAAAAATTGCTCAAGGAATACGACAGAGATCTTAGGGTGGGTCAAGAATTTATTACACTACCAATTTCAGAACAAAATGAGATGTTACAACGCTTACTGCGAATGTATATCATAATCACCAATCTACCGAAAGATGTAAGGCTCGATCCTAAATCGCTTCCTGAATTACCTATAAGCGGGCCTATAGCAGACGCTCTAACTATAGTCAAGCAAAGTTTAGAACAAACAAAAAATGCTGATTTCAAGAATGATTATAAGAAATTACTAATGATTTTTAGCAACGTAAGAGAACTTTTAAAAAATATTGTGCCAGGCAATCCTAGCGAACAACCAACACCACAGACTATCGTTGTCCCAACAAGATGGCAAATGTTTAGTAGTCTATCCACGGAATATGACAATATTTCTGCAGCAATACAACAAAAATTAAAAAGGATCGAGGGATTAACAAAAAGTTGGCTTATCTCAAAGTCACGAAAAGCAAAAGAAATTGAATCTTTGCAGCTGGAAGTAGAACGGAATTTTAGATCGCTATCCCTAATTTGCGATCAATTTGTTGATAATCTATCGATACTTGAGGCGCTTAAAGGTGATCCTGCACTAGAGCGTAAACAAACAATTGAGGACTTTAGACTTTTTTCGAATGATACGTTACAACTAGCGGAAATGTGGCTCAAGAACCCTGGTGATCTAGTGATACAATTTTGCTTCGAAGAGAAGTTGAAACAAACTATCGATCATTATACAAATCAAGGTGAGGAACGGTTAGCGGATCTTATTCCTAAAATAAATGATTCGGAAACAAAGCGAAAGATACTACTAATGCTTTTTTTATTGGTACATCACAGTAAAGGTATGGCAGTTGAAGCCGCTACGATCCGCAAGCATTGGCCCGATCCGAACATACAATACGAAGCTTTGCAGTTGATTGATAGAAGAAATGCATACCTTCAGGATAGTGATCGCTTTTCTGTATTTACCGAGTGGTTATGGAAGTTTGGACTCATTGAACAGCTGGCTATTGAGTTAAAGAAAAAAATTAATGAATCTAGTACTTACTCTGTCACATCCGCTTTGTATGGGATAGGAGAAGCACTTGAAGCTGATCTTGCTGGTTTAATCGATCGTCTAAGTAGCCTAGAAGAAACAAAGGATGAAAAAAAAAGGAAGTTACTAGAAAACACAATTGTAGAGTTGCGGAAGGAATTGGCCACTTCATATACAAAATTAACTCAGTTACTAGATAAGCTCGATTCTTTAGGAGAACTAGAAAATATTAAAAAACGATTGCGTATAATCTCGGGTTATTTGGGTGTGTTTTCCAAAGTTGAGGCTTCTAAAGAAGAAAAATTTTTGCAAATT
>JAGVLG010000064.1 GCA_020054325.1 Gammaproteobacteria bacterium | reverse complement strand
TCAATGCTTTTGCAAAGTTTGATATTAAGCCAAATGCTGCACTTGTTGCTAAGTTGCTTACCGCTATCGATAAAAACATAGCTGAATTTAATTCGCAAAGTATAGCCAATACACTCAATGCTTTAGCAAGGCTTGAGATTAAGCCAAATGAGGCGCTTGTTACTAAATTGTTTACAGCTATTGACAAAAAAATTGCTGAATTCAATTCGCAAGATATATCCAATACAGTCAATGCTTTAGCCCGGCTTGAGATTAAGCCAAATGCAGCGCTTATCGCTAAGTTGCTTACAGCTATTGATAAAAAAATAGCCGAGTTTAAACCACAAGAAATAGCCAATACGCTCAATGCTTTTGCAAAGTTTGATATTAAGCCAAATGAGACTCTTGTTGCTAAGTTGTTTACAGCTATTGATAATAGAATAGCTGAATTCAATTCGCAAGATATATCCAATACGCTCAATGCTTTTCAAAAGCTTGAGATTAAACCAAATGAGACGCTTGTTGCTAAGTTGCTTGCCGCCATTGATAAGAAAGTAGCTGACTTTAACTCGCAAGATATATCTAATACTCTCAATGCTTTAGCAAGGCTTGAGATTAAGCCAAATGAGGCGCTTGTTACTAAATTGCTTACAGCTATTGATAAATCAGATTTATCTATTATTAACTGTAATCAAATTTATGCTGCACTAGTATATTATTGCTTAAACAATACAGATAAATGGCGCGAGGTTGCGCAAATTCTAAATAAATCAAACCTGTCACTTGAAGAACTAAAAGAACGTACACAATCAGGATTAAAAGCTGCAACTAAAATCTCGGCATTACAAATGCAAGTCTATAGTTCTGTTTTACAGCAGTACCCCAATGCTATGCTTGAACAAGTTATGTATTGTCACGTGGTAGATATTTTCATTCCGTCCATTAATTTAATAATTGAGGTTAATGGCCCGTTGCATTATAACTCTGATGGTGGTTTGAATGTAACCTCTAGGCAAAAATATGATTTGTTGCAAAAGTTAGGTTATAAATTATTGGTTATTACTTTTCATGATTGGGAATCAAAGCTAACAGTACAAGATAAAAATGCTTGGTTAACAGGTCAAATTTCTTCAAAAATAGCTACTCCTAGTGTTGCAAAAGTAGCATTAAATCCAAATGCAAAAGCATTTACTCCTCGATTTGCAACCAGCAGTAATTCTGTGGATCCAAATACCCCAGCAATGAACAGCAAACCTAGGATGCCGCGTTGCTAAACGCAAATAGGTTATGGTGCCATTTCGCTCGCTTTAAAAAAATCCACTGCAATAACTGCAGCCCGAGCAATTTGCGCCTTAAGAATTAAGTTTGCCTCGCTTGCATTAATAATTTTAAGCTCCTTTGCCTGTTCGACTTGTTCGGCTGGAATTAATGCAGTAATTTGACCATCGCGCTGGGCTTTGCTTAATCTTTTCTCAAGGTCGGCGGCAGCTAATACTATTTGCAAGGCGTGTTCTAATTCTCCAGCCGGATTTAAATCGTTAGCTTCCAAATAACTATCTTTTATTAAGCGATCGCGGCTTGGGTTAGGGTAGGTTAACATTTGAGCAATCTTAGTGCTTAATTCATCTTTGGGTTTAGCAATTGGGATCCCAAATGGCATAACATAGCAGCGTAACATGAATGCAAGATAGCGATTTGGATAATTATGTAAAATGTCTTTTACAGTTTCCCAAAATTTAGCTAATAGATCACGTATTGACCATTCTACTATCGGCAGATCTTCGATTGGACTGCCTTCATCTTTGTAACGCTTTAATACCATAGAAGCCATGTATAACTGTGCTAACAAATCACCAAGTCGAGCAGAGAGATTTTCTTTATATTTTAATTTGCCTCCAATGCTAATTAAACTGGTATCTGCTAAAACTGCGAAGGCACTGCTTGCCCAAGTAATCCAGCGATAATATTTGGCAGTGTTATTATCTGCTACAGGACTCTTGAAAATTATTCCATGCGTCAAATAACCAAAAAATGCTCTTAGCAAATTGCGGCAGCTGTATACAAAATGTTCTAGCAGTAACTTAATAAAATTACTGGTAGCTTGGTTAATATCAGGATTTTTTAATGCTTGCATCTCACGCATTATAAACGGATGACAACGAATTGCTCCCTGACCAAATATAATTAAATTACGCGTTAAAATATTTGCTCCTTCAACAGTGATCGCAATTGGGGCACTCATATAACCATTGGAAATATAATTTTTACGGCCCTGCATAATTGCTTTACCGCCGTGGATATCCATAGCATCAATGCATGCAAGTCTAGCTCTTTCAGTAACATGACATTTGCTAATAGCTCCAGGAACAGTTGGTTTTGCACCATTATCAATACTGGCTGCAGTAAGCTTTCGCGTTGCGTTGACAATATATGTGTTACCTGCAATTCGGGCTAGTGGTTCTGCAACACCTTCAAAATTACAAATGGGTTGATTAAATTGTTGACGAATTCGAGTATAAGCGCCACTGGCTGCAGCTAAAACTTTGGCTTTCCCGGCAACTGAAGGAAGTGATATCGCCCGACCACAAGATAAAGATTCAACCAACATCGTCCAACCTTTGCCAGCCATTTCAACGCCACCAATTATCCAATCTATAGGAATGAATACATCTTTGCCTTGTATAGGGCCATTTTGAAACATTGTGGTTAACGGCCAATGTCGATCGCCAATTGTAATTCCTGGGTGATTTGTTGGAATTAAAGCACAAGTAATCCCAACATTAGTACCTTTGTTAAGTATATTTTGTGGATCAAATAATTTAAATGCCAAGCCCATTACTGTTGCGATTGGAGCCAAAGTTATGTAGCGTTTGTTCCAATTTAACAATACACCTAAAGTCTTTTGGCCAGCAAACTCTTGATAACAAACTATACCATTATCAATAATCGCGGTAGCATCGGAACCTGCCTCTGGTGCGGTTAAGGCAAAGCAGGGGATCTCCTTGCCTTCTGCAAGATTGCGTAAATATTTATCTTTTTGTTGCTGGGTACCATAATTTAATAATAGTTCTGCTGGTCCCAGAGAATTTGGAACTGACACAGTTGATGCAACCGTTGCACACTTACCAGCAATTTTCGTTAAAATTTCTGAATGTGCTAAAAACGAAAACTCTAAGCCACCATAACTTTTGGGTATCATTAATCCAAAAAATTTATTTTCTTTTATAAAACGCCACATATCAGGTGGCAAATCTTTATCGATAAAATTAATTTGCCAGGTATCAATCATGCGGCATAATTCAGTTACTGGCCCATCCATGAAGGCTTGTTCTTCTGCAGTTAATTGCGGGGTTGGCATATCTAGCAACATTTTCCAATCGGGTTTACCGCTAAATAATTGCCCATCCCACCAAACTGTGCCGGCATCTAAAGCTTCTTGCTCAGTGCTGGAAATTGTTGGCAGCTTATGCTGCATAGTTTTAATCAATGGTGCAAATATTTTGAGCATGGTTTACCTGCTTGGTTAGTAAAATCTAGTGCATTATTAAAGTATAATTCAATATAGAATTGGCATTGACCTACGTTGCTTGTTGGGAGTAAAACAAAATAACACGATATGAACTATATTTCATATTCAAAGACCCGTATACTGTATAAAACTGCATCGTAACAGATGTTTTTAGATAGGTGGAACAAGCATGAAAAAATATATATCTGCAATTGTATTGTTACTGTTAATAGTACTAGCTGGCTCACCTTATTATGTAAGTATGCAGGTTCAGTCTGAGTACGAAAAGAGCATTACCGCACTGAATCAATACTATACCGGTCAAGTTACGGTTACAGGTACATATAACCGTGGTTTTTTTACTTCTAATGCTACGACTGAAATCAAGTTTACAAATTCACCAGAAGTTTTGACATTGAAACATGAGATTCATAATGGTCCATTTATTATTGATACAAGCTCTGGAAATATTAGCAGTTACATTCCTAAAGGCTTCAAATTAGCTGTGGTGGATACTGTGATCCAAAGCCAGAATCTTGATGCGTTAATAAAGAATGTATATAAAGATAAAAGTGCGTATACAATAACAACAAATGTCAATTTTAATGGTAGTGGCGATACCACTTTAATTAATAATCCATTTACTATGAATATTGGCGCAGGGGAAATTAACTGGAAAGGCATGAGCTTAACGATACAACATGCCAAAAGTTTTGCCTCGTTTGACAGTACATTAAGCATACCACAGTTTTCATATATGGAGATGACTGCAGATTTGGCGAAAAAAAATGAATTTCGTATTGTTGATGTAACGGCTAAATATACTGCTGGTTCTCAAGTTCAAGTTGAAAAATTAGATTTCAGCATCGCCA
Organism: Gammaproteobacteria bacterium; assembly: GCA_020054325.1. Classification (GTDB taxonomy): domain Bacteria; phylum Pseudomonadota; class Gammaproteobacteria; order UBA6186; family Azoamicaceae; genus JAGVLG01. Next base: position 27,060 of record JAGVLG010000064.1, on the reverse strand, counting down.
GCATTTCTATAACTCAAGGAACAATATCTGTATTTGACGCGGATAAAATTGCGATTAAGGGCGATTACTCTAGGGCAAATAAAGTTATTAATTCTGATGTCGTATATAGCTTCGATAAACTGATTTTAGCTACTGATGAATATGGTCCGATGCAATTAAAAGCTAAATTAACTAATTTTGATATAGATACATTCGATACTTTAACATCTAAAATAGCTGCTGATCATTCTATAACTATGACTGGCACTGTTAATGTTCATGATGTATTAAACAAATTACGCAGTTATTTAACCCCAGAGCAAGTCGCTACAGCTTTAAGTGCAATGCCATACGCTGAATTTGATCTAGCGTTAACTACTCCGAAGGGTAAGTTAAATTATACTAGCAATATTGTTGTGGGTGATAAAAATCTAAGCAGTATAGATTACGATACTGTTATGGCTACGGTTGTTGCAAAAATCTCATTTCAAATCGATCAACCATTAGCTTACGCAATTTTGGCACAAACCGCTGAAACCAGCATAGCTAACAATGAAAAGCTTTTTGCTCAGCAAAACCAAGATCCAAATTTACAGAACCCATACACGCTAACACCAGAACAAAGACAACCTATTATTGAAAATTGGATAATTCGTTTATTAGACAAGTTAAAAGATAGTAAAGTTATCACTGAAAAGGATAAAGTTATATCGTCTGAATGGAGCTATGAAAAGGGCGTTTTAACTATAAATAGTAAAATTTTTAGCCAGCAAGACTTAGATGCTTTAAAACCATTATTTGAAATAAAACTACAACCTAAAGTTATAATGCCGGCACAGCCAATGGCCCCAGCTACCGTAAATACACAAATACCTGGAACAGGAACTACGGCTCCTAGTACTGCACCACAAAGTGGTACTACGCCGATAACAACTACGCCAGCGGCAACTCCTTCGCAAGGCATTGTTGCTCCACAGACACCGGTAAATCCAAATGCGTCGATTACATCTGGCGCAGAAGCTAGCGAAAAGCAATAGCGCGTTATATCTTTGATAGTTCCTGCAGCTTTAGTTTTGCGCTACTAATGACCTCTGTTGGCACACCAGCTAACCTTGCCACTTGCAAACCAAAACTTTTATTGGTTGGGCCTGGTAAGGCCTTATGCATAAATATTAACTTTTCATTCTGTTCAATAGCGTCAAAATGTAAATTTGCAATGTTTCGATGTAATTTCGGTAATTCTGAAAGTTCGAAATAGTGCGTTGCAAACAATGTGAATGCTTTATTTTTTAACGCTAATTGTTGTGCAATTGCCCATGCCAATGACATACCATCGTATGTGCTAGTACCACGGCCGATTTCATCCATTAGTACTAGGCTTTGCGCAGTTGCATTGTTTAAAATATTGGCTGCTTCAAGCATTTCGATCATGAAAGTTGATCTACCAGCAGCAAGATCATCTGTTGCGCCAATTCTTGTAAAAATTTGATCAATCGCTCCTATTTTAGCAAATTTAGCTGGTACAAAACTTCCGATATGCGCTAGCAAAACTATTAGTGCTGTTTGTCGCATGTATGTTGACTTGCCGCCCATATTAGGTCCGGTTATTATGTACATCGATGTTTTATCATTTAAATCGCAATCATTAGCTACAAATGGAGTATTTTGCATAAACTCTACTACAGGGTGTCTGCCCGCAACAATATGTACTCCTGGAGTATTAACGAGTTCGGGGCGAGTATAATCAAGTTCATCAGCGCGTTGTGCAAAATTTTGTAGTACATCAATCGTAGCTAATGCTTGCGCAGTAGCTTGCAATTTTGCGAGATCGTTTTTTAAATTGTTTAATAGTTCTTCATATAAAAACTTTTCGCGACTTAAGGCGCGATCTTTGCTGCTAAGAACTTGATCTTCAAATTCTTTAAGTTCGGGTGTAATAAAGCGTTCTACATTTTTTAATGTTTGGCGCCGCTTAAAATGCGTCGGTACTACATCGCTTTGAGCGCGGCTTAATTCAATATAAAAGCCATGGATCCGATTAAAACCGACTTTCAAGGTGCTAAGGCCAGTTGCGTCGCGTTCTTTTTGCTCGAGTTGCTGCATAAATGTATCGGCATTGGCATGTAATGTGCGTAATTCATCAAGCTCTGCATCATAACCAGGTGCAATTACGCCGCCATCACGAATTAGTTGCGGGCAATTTGGAATAATTGCACTCTTTATTAGAGCAAGCATCTCTGGAAGGGTATGTATATCATTTTTTAATTCAAGTAATAAATCCGTTGTTGCAATTTCTGACACTAAGCCCCGCAGGTTTGGTAATTGCTCTAATGAATCAGATAGTGCCAATAGATCTCGTGGTCTTGCACTTTGTAGGGCAATACGTGTTGCAATTCGCTCTATATCAGAAATTTGTTTCAGCAATGTTGCGAGCGCGGTGTATACTTGTTTTGATTTAATCTTATAAACAGCATCTAAGCGCTCGCGTAAAATGCAATGGTCGCGCAGTGGTCGGGATAACCAACGTTGTAGTAATCGGCTGCCCATGCTGGTAGCAGTATGATCAATTACATGTAATAAAGTATGTTGATCGTGGCCTAGCAAGTTTTTAGTCAACTCTAAGTTGCGTCGTGAATGTGCATCTAGTTGCAAACTGTCACTCGGAGCCTCATTCTGAATACGGAGTATATGCGGCAAAGCATTAAGTTGTGTTAATTTTACATAGTTTAGCAGACAGCCAGCAGCACGTATTGCTAATGTTTGCTCCTTTTGAACATTGAATACACTCAAATCAGTTACCTTAAAATGGTCGCATAGATTTTGTACTGCCGCTTGATAATCGAAGTCGATATCTAAGCGTCGTTTGATTGCACAATTGTCTAAACATTCCATCTTGGGTAATTGATATCCTTCATATAATAGCAGCTCCGCCGGTGCTATTCGTGTTAATTCAGCCTCTAAGGAATTAATACCATTACACTCTGCAATAGTGAATCTACCAGAACTTAAATCTAAAGTTGCCAAACCAAATGTAGTGCGATGTGCATAAAGTGCCGTTAATAAATTTTCTTGGCGGGCATTTAAATAGGCCTCATCGGTAACAGTGCCTGGTGTTAAGATCCTGACAACTTTTCGCTCTACAGGTCCCTTGCTGCTGGCTGGATCTCCAATTTGCTCACAAATAACTACAGTTTTTCCCAATTTAATTAAACGTGCAATATAGTTTTCAGCAGCATGATAGGGTACACCAGCCATAGGTATTGGTTTGCCATTACTCTGACCACGTGCTGTTAAAGTAATATCTAGTAATTTTGCGGCAGCAATAGCATCATCATAAAATAATTCGTAAAAATCTCCCATGCGATAAAATAGTAACTCAGTCTGATGTTCCGCTTTAATTTTTAAATATTGTTGCATCATAGGGGTGTGATGCGATACTTCTAGATCTTGCATTTAAATCCTACATTCACTGGGTACATAATCGTTTTTGGTGCTAGTGCTTACTGCACAACTCCAAGATATTTGTTCGGTTGATGCATCATACGCTGGTGTTAAGATCAGCGTTACTGAATTTGCTGTTGAGGTGGTGGTGATTGAAATTACACCATTGGCTGAAACGTTGAAGCTGGCAACGTATCTACCTAAGCGCGATGGTAGTGCTAAGCCAGTTCCAGAATTAGTCACAGATTCATTGGACGCAATGTTATTGTTGATTAATTCTTTTAGCATTTGAGCAGCACCAATTGCGTCGCTGACTTTACTTTGCGCAATGTACCTGTTTAGTATTGGTATTGCTACGATTGTAAGTGTGATTACTATGGCAACTGTAACCATTAATTCTATTAATGTAAAACCCACGTTAAGACTGAATTTTTTTGATTGCATGGCTAACATCCGTTTTGGCTTCGATGGGATAATTTAACAGATTTTTGATATAACTGGTATCAGATAGCATACTTGCAAGCTTCGCATCCTGCTTCGCTAGCAAGGCTGCCAGTCACCGTCTCTGTCATTAAATTTATTTTTTGGATACAATAAATGAATCTAAAGTCCCAATAATTGTCTGCAGGTACCCAAAATGAATGAAGTCGTTACACACAAGCAAGCCATCTACTTAAAGGATTATTTACCGCCAGTTTTCTTTATAACTGAAACCCAGCTAGACATTGATCTAACTGAAACGGTAACTACAGTTCGTTCAAAATTATCTATAACAAAGAATCCAGCTAGCTTAGATGTAGGTAATGATTTAATTTTGATGGGAGAGAAGCAAAAGTTAATCGAAGTTAAATTAGATGACAAAAAATTAACAGCAAAAGACTATACCGAATCACCTGGCTTACTAACGATTCATAATGTACCTAATGAGTTCAATCTAGAAATCACTACTGAAATCCAGCCACAACTAAATACCGAACTTAGTGGTTTATATAAAGCTGGTGCAAATTTTTGTACACAGTGCGAAGCAGAAGGCTTTCGTCGCATTACATATTATTTGGATAGACCCGACGTTATGTCTAAATTTTGCGTAACTATTCATGCCGATAAAGATAAATATCCGGTGCTACTATCAAATGGCAATTTAATTGAAAAGGGCTCTGACAGTAGTACCAGACATTATGCCACATGGCAAGATCCATTTAAAAAGCCTTGCTATTTGTTTGCAATGTTTGCAGGGGATTTAATTGAAGTTGCGGACAACTTTTTAACTCAATCGGGACGGTTGGTGCAATTAAAGTTTTTTGTGGAGCGGCAAAATTTAGATCAAACAGGACATGCCGTAGCTGCTTTGAAAAAGGCTATGGCATGGGATGAGCTTGCATACGGTCGAGAATATGATCTTGATATGTACATGGTTGTTGCTGTGAATGACTTCAATATGGGGGCAATGGAAAATAAAGGACTTAACATATTTAATGCAAAATATGTGTTAGCAAGTCCTGCCACGGCTACTGATGTTGATTTCAGAAATATTGATGCAGTTATTGGGCATGAATATTTTCATAATTGGTCTGGCAATCGGGTTACATGTCGCGATTGGTTCCAATTAAGTTTGAAAGAAGGATTTACTGTATTTCGTGAGCAACAATTTTCGCAATACATAAACCAATCCCCAGTAAGCAGAATCGATGACGTAAAAGTTCTATTAACAAGGCAGTTTGCTGAAGATGCAGGGCCGTTAGCTCATCCGGTAAGACCAGCATCGTACATAGAAATTAATAATTTTTACACTTTAACAGTGTATGAAAAAGGCGCGGAATTAATTCGCATGATGCAAACAATTTTGGGGCCAGAAAAGTTTAGGGCAGGTACAGATTTATACTTCACTAAACACGATGGTCAGGCGGTTACTACTGATGATTTTGTTGCTGCATTGCAACAAGCCTCAGGCGTTGACTTATCACAATTTAAATTATGGTACGAACAAGATGGGACTCCTGAAGTTAGAGTAATTGAAAACTATGATAGTAAAGCAGAACGTTATAGTTTGACCCTAGAGCAACATACACCAGCAACACCAGGACAAAAAACTAAACAACCGTTGTATATTCCTGTGCTTATTGGGTTATTAGACTCGCATGGTAAGGAGATGCCTTTAGAAAATAATTTATTAATATTAAATCAAAGCAAGCAAACATATGTTTTTGAGAATATTCCAGAGGAACCAAAGCTATCAATTTTGCGTAACTTTTCAGCGCCTGTAAGACTTAAACAAGATGTTAATTTAGATTACCTAGCTTTTATGCTGGCGCATGATAGTGATCCATTTAATCGCTGGTTTGCGGCGCAACGTTTATACATGCAGGTTATTTTGGATTTAATTAGAGCCCAGCAAAAAAATGAGCAGCTGCAACTACCAGATATTGTAATTACCAGCTTTAAAGAAGTTTTGCTAGACAACACGTTGAATGTAGATTTAAAGGCGGAATTGTTATGCTTGCCTGTGTTGCAGCAGTTTGTTGATATATTATCTGATGTTGATCCGGATTTAATTTATAATGCCAAGAAATTTGTTATTACAACTTTAGCGACAGAGCTACATTCTGAACTAATAAATCAATATCGCAAATATACTTTAAACGGGGCGTATAAATATAACCCGCATGATGCTGCTTACCGTAATTGTAAGAATGTTATTCTTGGCTATATTTTAAGCACTAAAACTAAGGCTGCTATTGAACTTGCAGTAGCTCAGTACCGTCATTCAAATAATATGACGGATACCATTGCTGCACTTGCAAATATAGCAAGCATTGAATGTCCAGAGCGCGCAGAATTATTAGAGGACTTTTATTCTAAATGGTCTGATAACGTTTTAGTAATCAATAAATGGCTTGCTATTCAAGCTCAAGCTGATCTCGATTCAGTGTTGGATAATGTTAAAAGCTTAATGCAGCATGCTGCATTCGATATAAAAAATCCTAACAAGGTATATGCATTAATTGGCGGTTATGCTGTTGGTAACCCAGTAAAATTCCATAATATTTCTGGGGCCGGATATAAATTCCTGGCAGATATAGTATTGCAATTGAATAGCATCAACCCATCAATTGCTGCGCGAATTCTAGCGCCGTTAACCCAATGGCAAAAATTTACGCCACAACGCCGTGAACTTATGTGTGCTGAGTTGTTACGAATTAAAGCGGCTTCGAATTTATCCAACGATGTAATGGAAATTACTAGTAAGGCGTTAACTGACTATGTTTGAGGGTAGGTCTTTGTTTGCCATTAACTCTTCTACCTTAGTTAAAGTCGTGTTATGATTCTCAAACATCGGAGCGTATATTTAATACATTTTTAAACAGGAGTTTAGCTAACATGTCGAATCGCTCATGCAAGCGTAATGGAATAAAAGCTTTATCATTGGCAACAATGTTCGTCTTTAGTCAACAGGCACTAGCTGCTGCTTATGCTCTTAAAGAACAAAGTGTTACTTATTTAGGTACGGCGTTTTCTGGTACTGCCTCAAGTGCAGAAGATGCAAGTACTAACTGGTATAATACTGCTGGTCTAACCGAGTTGGAGCATGATCAAATATTGGCTGCATTAACTTACATCAGCCCTAAAGCAAAGCTTTATGACGCAACTGCTACATTCGGCGTGCCAGTCGCATCTGCTGTAACAGGGCAAATGCCAACCTATCCAACAGGTAATGGTTTGGTTCCAGGTATGCATATTGCCTATAAATTTAACAGGTGCTGGAGTTTTGGTTTGAGTATTGCAGCTCCGTTTGGTTTGCAAATTAAATACCCAGGTAACTCGATTGCCCGTACCTTGATAACTCACGGTCAAATAGTAACCGTCGATATTAGTCCGGGAGTTGCTTATAAAGTCAATGACCAGTGGTCTGTTGGCGCGGCTTTTGATCCGACCCGTGTTATAGCCACTTTGGATAACGCAACTTTGTTTGGTGGAGTTCCAGGCTATATCAACAATAAGGCTACCGGTTGGGGTTATGGTTTCCATGTTGGTGCAATGTATAAACCTACTAAATGCACTAAAATGGGTTTAACTTATTTCTCAAGAATGACCCCACATTTAGACGGTGGTGTGGCTGTGCTAAATACCCCGGTTTCATTAAGAATGACGAAGGTTACCACTAAAGTTGATTTCCCAGATCGCTTAGTTTATAGCTTGACGCATAAATATAATGACAAGTGGACGGTTGAAGCTGATGTTGAATGGACTCACTGGAGTGTAGGTAAGTATATTCAATTAGACTGGAATAATGGTGCAAACACCCGCTTTAATACTTACTTCAAGAATACTTGGCGTTTAGCTTTGGGTACCGACTACCAATACAACAAATGTTGGTTATTTAAAGCCGGTATTTCTTATGAAGAATCTCCAGTACAGTACACATATCGTTTGCCAGCATTACCAGATTCAAATCGCTACTGGTTGGCATTTGGTGCTAAATACAAGACCGGCAATGTTACTATTGACGTAGCATACGCACATGCATGGTTCAATGATGCTGCAGTAGGATTGCGTACTACTTTAGGCAGAACATTGTTTGGTACATATAAATCTTCTGCTAACTTAGTTGGTGCTCAAGTTGCATGGGATTTCATGTAGAGAGTTTTTTATTCTAGGACTTTGTTGTTAGGGGCAGAGTCCTTGAATAGATTATGGGGGTTATAGCAGTAAAGCTGTAATTATGCATATATTTAAATGAAAGGAATATAGAAGTTATGCCACGGAAAACAGATAAAAGGATACGATTAATTGAAGCTGCGAAAGTGCTAATTCACCAGCAAGGTTTCAATTTAACAACATTAGCGGATATAGCCCAAGAAGCTGATGTTCCGCTAGGAAACGTGTATTATTATTTTAAAACTAAAGAAGCTATTGGCGAGGCTGTCATTGAAAAGCGTGCTGCTGAATATGCTGAATTATTGACTCGTTTAGACGAAATTAGCGATCCAAGTTCGCGTTTGCGTGCATTCGTAGATACAAACGTCGAAGAGTTAGAATTGATCGCGCGTTACGGTTGTCCAGTTGGTGGCTTATGCCAAGAATTAGGTAAGCAAGGTGGATCATTAGCTGATCAAGCAGCTAAACTATTACACGATATTCTGCAATGGTCCGAAGCACAGTTCCGTAGCTTAGGGTTTGCCGATAAAGCTGAGGAATATGCTTTGAATCTAGTTTCTAGCATTCAAGGTATGCACTTACTAACCCATACTTTTAAAGATCCAAAACTTGCTAAACGTCAGACCGAGACTTTGCTAGCATGGTTGGAACAAACTTTAGGAATGAAGTTAGCTCCAGTTGCTATGAGACAACGAGAAGTTGAAACAGAAGCAGCATACTAGCAATCAATGCTCGATTTCGCAAGCGCCCCATAACATTGGGGCGCTTGTGTATATAAATATTTTCCCACGTACTCAAAAAATGCACCTAATGCATAATGATAAGATTATTAAAGAGTACAGCATTTCAACAGCGACTAAAGGTTTAGGGGAGGTTGTTAATAGTTACCAAACCCCCAGGGGCTTGCATGTTATTCGCGCCAAAATTGGCGCTGATCATCCAATTAATGCAGTTTTTAAAAGTCGACGTTTCACCGGTGAAATTCACACTCCGGAGCTACACGCGATGTTTCCAGAGCGCGATTGGATCTTAACTAGGATCTTATGGCTTAGTGGTTTAGAGCCTGGTTTTAATCGTTTTGGAGATGTTGATACCATGCGGCGCTATATTTATATTCATGGTACTCCGGATATGACTCCGGTTGGTCGCCCGAACTCGCATGGCTGTATTCGCATGCGTAATCAGGATATTTTAGAATTATTTGATGCTGTTAACTATGGCACCAAAGTTTTTATTGCTCATTAGAAGCTGCGTTTTCAACATATAAGATTATTAGTTCTTGCTGTGGTACATAATTATGCGCCTCATATACAAGTAAGTTTTTACCTTGCGGTTTAATTTCGCCACCCCAACACACTAATGGATACATATCATTTGGAACTTTGATCTTAAGCGTGAAAGTTTTTACTACTGTTGGATGTATTTCATATATTGGAAATTGATATATAACTTGTTTAGTGATTAGGGAGTTGCCCTTGAACTGGAGGGTTTGCTTCTCACCTAGAATAGGTTCGTAATCTTTGGTTGCTGGACAGGATGCTGCAAATTTAGGGTTGTTTTTTTCTACAACATTCTGTAATTGCTTAGCAGTAAGTGGCTGACTCCAGCTCCAGTGTACCGCCAAATTATACATTCTTTTTACTGTATTCCATGGAATATTTATTAAACCCTCCTTGCCAGCTACTAAATTTTCTTTAGTCGTAACTGTCGGTTTGTATGTTTGTATTACTGTAACTGTGTGGTGCGCAGGGAAGGTTTGGATCCAATAATAATAATTCTTTAAAATCCATAATGGCGTTTCTTGATCTTTTTCTAATAATTTCATCCCAACTAATTTACTACGAATATTGTCGCGGTTTGGAGATGCATCTATTACATGCATGGCATTCATGGGATCTAATGGTACATTTAAGTTTTGTAGGATTGCTGAAACATCTTGATAGTGCTGGCTAATAGCTACTTGTTTGTTATGTACGGTAATTTGATTATTATCAACGTTAATGGCTATAGGAGACAGGGCCCCAAAAGTTTGATTAATATCGTTATTGCTGTTGTTACTTACGAGATATGTTACATAAACTTGCTCTAAGCTAATATTAACTTCGAGCTTTTCGATGCGCAACGCTGGATTTAGAATTGGCTGCAACCCACCATAGTTCGGGTTAGCAGATACCAGACTACAAAACAATAACGCAATATAAGAGCAGTTAACAAACAAAATTTTGAGATGCTTCATGTGAGCTTCCGTGCTGGATTTCCCTACCAAAATTGTACAACAAAAGATATACTGCGTTCCATTATGCAATTACTTGATAAGCTGAATTTTTCATTACCAACTGAAGGTAATGATGTGCGTTGGATTGGTGGGCTGAAAGGCGCCGCATTAAGTATAATTTTATCCGAAATTGCGCAACGAGCCAGTGGCCTAGTGGTTGCGATTACGCCAGATTTCGCTTCAGCATATAGGTTGGAAAGGGAACTATCATATTTTAAATTACCAACCGTACATTTTCCTGATTGGGAAACATTGCCGTACGATACTTTTTCGCCGCACCAGGATATTATATCGCAGCGCTTGGCAGCTTTGCACAATTTACCAAATTTCACCAAAGGTATTCTAATAATACCAATTGCGACATTAATGCATCGCTTGTGTCCAAAGCGGTATATTGATCAATTCACTTTTTTGTTAAAACCTTCTGATAAATTAGATCTTATTACTATGCGTCGTAAGCTTGAAGGATGTGGTTACGTTTATAGTAGTCAGGTAATGGAGCATGGTGAATTCACCGTCAGAGGATCGATAATAGATCTATTTCCAATGGGGGCAGAAACTCCGTATCGTATCGATTTGTTTGATAATGAAGTTGATACGATCCGTGAATTTGATCCTGAAACGCAACGCTCTGGAAATACCGTAACAGAAATAAAACTTTTGCCAGCCAGAGAATTTCCATTTAATGAAGAATCTATAGCGGAGTTTCGCAATAATTGGCGCGATAAATTTTCCGGGGATCCGCGCAGTTGTCCAGTTTACCAAGATGTAAGCCAGGGCTTAAAAGCTCCTGGTTTAGAGTATTATTTGCCGCTATTTTTTAATGATAGTGCAACTTTATTCGATTATCTTCCAACGAATCATTTAATGATAAAAATTGGTGATTTGGAAGCCGGAGCACAAGATTTTTGGCAACAAGTTTTAGCTCGATATGATCAGTACGGGCATGATGTTACTCGCCCATTAATGCCTTACTCAGAAATTTATATCGAACCACAAAAAGTCTTTGCTACAACCAAGTTGGCACCACAAATATGTTTACGCGAGGAAGAGATTAATCTTGCCTCAGGGCGTGTTAATTTAGGGACATCTATTGTGCCGGATATTGCGGCACAAGTAAAAATTGCTACACCCTTGTTACATCTTGAACACTTTATCAGCGAATCGCAGAGTAGAATATTATTCTGTGCTGAAACAGCCGGACGACGTTTGGTTCTACGGGAGCTACTATATAAAAATAATATTTATCCGCAAGAAATTGATTCTTGGGATAATTTTTTGAATGGTACGCAGCAACTTGCACTTACTATAGCGCCATTTGAAACAGGTGTCATAATAAATTCGGAAAATATTAGCATCTTAACTGAAGCTGAGCTATTAGGCCGTAGGGTGATGCAACGTCGTAGGCGTAAATCTAAGGCAATTGATCCAGCAGCTGCAATAAATAATTTAGCAGAATTAACTTTAGGGGCTCCAGTAGTACATCTTGAACATGGTGTAGCACGCTATCAAGGTTTAACCATGTTACATGTGGGCGGCCAAGAAGGTGAGTTTGTTACTTTAGCCTATGCCAATAACGATAAGCTATATGTGCCTGTAACTTCTTTACATTTGATTAGTCGTTATAGTGGGGTTGATTTAGAGCATGCACCATTGCATGCATTAGGAAGCGATCGCTGGGCGCGTGAAAAGCGTAAGGCCGCACAGCAAATCCGTGACGTTGCTGCTGAACTGCTGCAGGTATATGCACGACGTGCGGCGCAACATGGCTTTGCCTTCCCAGCTCCAGATGAAAATTATGCTACATTTGCCAATGGTTTTGCGTTTGAGGAAACTCCTGATCAATTACAAGCAATTGAACAAGTAATTGGCGATCTAACGCAAGATAAACCAATGGATCGAGTAGTATGCGGCGATGTTGGGTTTGGAAAAACTGAAGTGGCTATGCGCGCAGCTTTTATAGCGGTGCAAGGCGGTAAACAGGTGGCAATATTGGTGCCGACAACCTTATTAGCGCAACAGCATTATCAAACTTTTGTAGATCGTTTTGCAGATTTTCCATTTGTAATTGAATTAACCTCGCGGTTTAGAACTAAAAAAGAACAAGAGCAGGTCGAAAAGAAACTAGCAGATGGTACCTGTGATATTGTGATTGGCACGCATAAATTATTGCAGGAAAATGTTAAATTTAAAGATCTTGGATTATTGATAATTGATGAAGAACATAGATTTGGAGTGCGCCAAAAAGAACGCTTTAAAGCTTTTCGTTCCCAGGTACACATTTTAACATTAACTGCTACGCCAATACCGCGTACTTTAAATATGTCGATGGCTGGCATTAGAGATTTATCTATTATTAGCACACCTCCGGCGCGACGTTTAGCAGTTAAAACTTTTGTACGCGAACGCAGTAAACCTTTAATTCAAGAGGCAGTTAATCGTGAACTTAGTCGTGGCGGGCAAGTATATTTTCTACACAATGATGTTGAAACCATTGAAACTACTGCAGCAGAATTGCGTGAATGGTTACCGCAAGCACGCATTGCTGTGGCGCATGGTCAAATGGCAGAGCGTGAATTAGAGCATATTATGAGCGATTTTTATCATCGACGTTATAATATTCTAGTTTGTACCACGATTATTGAAACGGGAATCGATATACCAACTGCAAATACCATTATAATGGATCGCGCAGACAAACTAGGTTTAGCACAACTACACCAGCTACGTGGTCGGGTTGGGCGTTCGCACCACCAGGCATATGCTTTTTGTTTGACGCCACCTGAATCAGTGATTACTAAAGATGCGGCAAAACGCTTGCAGGCGCTAGAGTCATTGGATACTTTAGGTGCAGGTTTTATGTTAGCAACACACGATTTAGAGATCAGAGGGGCGGGCGAGTTATTAGGCGAAGAGCAAAGTGGTAACTTGCAAACTATCGGCTTCAGTTTATTTATGGAGTTGTTAGATCAAACTGTTAAAATGTTACAATCTGGCAAAGAGCCGGTTTTAGATCTACAACATAGCGTGGGGCCGGAAATAGATTTGCAGATCCCAGCATTCATCCCTGAAAGTTATCTTGGCGATGTACATGCTCGATTAGTATTATATAAGCGCATTGCTAGTGCCAAAAATGCCAATGAACTTGACGAGATGCGCGTTGAAATGATCGATCGCTTTGGTGCTATGCCAGAGCAAATCCAAAACCTCTTTGCAATTACAGAGCTCAAGTTATTAAGCCAATCTATGGGAATTAAAACAATCAAAACATATCCTAAGGGTGGTAAAATTGACTTTAGTGCGCAGCCCAATATCAACCCAGATGTGATTGTAAAATTAATTAAAGACAACCCCGGCTGTTATAGCTTTGCTGGTTCTACCAGTATTAAGTTCAGTAAGGATTTCGCATCTGCTGCCGAGCGCATATATTTTGTGCAAGAGTTGCTGCAGCTGCTTATTGTTAAATAAAATCGGGATATTTTTGTCTTGTACTTAAAGTTATGTTTACTTAATGAGTAAACGTAGTAAACTTTTATCTAGAATGAAAAATAATCCGAACAATTGGGTAATTGAAGATCTCATGTTCGTTGCGGCGCATTTTGGATTTAAATTTAGACAACCTGGTACAAGCCATGTTACTTTTTATAACGGAACTTTCAGACTTACAATCCCATCCCATAAGCGTATAAAACCAATTTATGTTAAAATGTTCGTTGCAATGATTGAAGAATTACTCCTGGAGAAAAGTTATGATTAAAACTGGATACCCATTTAAGGTGCGCTCGCTTTCAGAGGAAGAAGGAGGTGGATTTTTAGTTGAATACCTAGATCTACCCGGATGCATAGCTGATGGAGAAACTGTTGACGAGGCTTTGCAAGAAGCTAAGGATGCTTTACGAGCCTGGATCCTTTCTGCTAAAGCTGAACAACAGTATATTCCAGCGCCTAATTCACATTTGATTGTTAAATCAAACAACTTAGGATAAATTTAATAATTACTAACTAGTAATTTGGTATTACACATGTTGCGTAACATTTGTTTCGCGATCGGTCGGGCTGCAGTTTTATTTGCTCTTCTATTATTATCAGGCTGTGATGAACAGGCATGGAATAGTCCATATCCAGATTTTTCGCCTGATGGCAACACGCTATATACGGCTTTTTCAATTCAACCTAAAACTTTAGATCCCGCAAAGTCATATAGTGAAAATGAGCTAATTTTTATTGCTGCAATTTATGAACCACCATATGAATATAATTATTTGTTACGGCCCTATACATTACAGCCTTTAACCGCAGCAACACTAGCAGAGCCCAAATATGATCCAATGACTAATATCAGCACTTATAGAATTCAAATAAAACCTAATATCTATTATCAGCAGCACCCAGCATTTGAAAAACTGCAGATGGTAAATATATCTACCATAATCTTACTAAATCGCAAGCTGCAAAATACAAAACCATAAAAGACTTTAAGGAAATAGGTACTCGCGAACTTAATGCTGCAGATTATATTTATGAAATTAAACGTTTAGCAGATCCAAAAGTAAATTCGCCAGTATTTGGTTTTTTAAGCCCATACTTAATTGGTTTAAAGGAATTGCGCAATCAACTTAGCAACGAATATAAACTTAAAAAACCAGCTACGGAGCTTGATTTGCGCGATTATGAGCTACAAGGGGTACGTCTGATTGATAATTACACATATGAGATTGATATAAAAGGAAAATATCCGCAGTTTAAATATTGGTTAGCGATGCCATTTTTTGCGGCGATGCCATGGGAGGCAATCAAGCTTTACGCGCAACCAGGTTTTTTAGAAAGTAATATTTCAATCGATTGGTATCCTGTTGGCACGGGGCCATATTATTTAGCAGAAAATAATCCAGAGCGTAGAATGATCATGTTACGCAATCAAAATTATCACCCAGATTATTACCCATTAGTAGGCGAGCCTGGTGATGTCGAAGATGGGTTATTGACTGTAGCAGGGCAAAGACTACCTTTTATTGATCAAATTGTTTTTAGTCTTGAGAAGGAAAGTATTCCATATTGGGACAAATTCTTACAAGGCTATTATGATCGATCAGGAATTAGCTCGGATACGTTTAATAGTGTTATTAGTGGTACTTCTAATGGTGGCATCCAATTAAGCCCGGAATTACTTGCTAGAAACATCCGTTTGTCTATTGCCGATATTCTAAGTATCGTATACTGGGGCTTTAATATGTTAGACGATACGGTTGGCGGTTATACAGAGCAAGCGCGTAAATTGCGCCAGGCGATTAGTCTAGCATTTGATGTTGAAGAATATATCACGATATTTACCAATGGTCGTGGTACTGTTGCTACTGGGCCAATCCCTAAAGGTATTTTTGGCTATCAAGATGAACAAAATTCCTTAAGTATTTATAATTTGCAGCTTGCTAAAAAATTATTAGCTGAAGCTGGTTATCCTAATGGTATTAATGCTAAAACAGGTCAACCATTACAACTTTATTTTGAAGCATTTAGTAGCGGCGATCCAGATGAAAAAGCTAGGTTTGGCTGGATCCAAAAACAATTAGCTAAATTGAATATTGAGTTGATTATTCGTGCTACTGATTACAATCGCTTTAAAGAAAAGATGGATAATGGTGATGCTCAGATGTATATGTGGGCGTGGGGTGCTGATTATCCAGATCCAGAAAACTTCCTGTTCATGTTTTATAGTAAAAATGCCACAGTTAAACATGGTGGTGAAAATGGCAGCAATTATAGCAACCCCCAGTTTGATGCATTATTTGAAAAGTTCAAGGACATGGAAGATACTCCGGAGCGTTTGGCATTAATTCAACAAATGTTACAAATTCTTAAACATGATGCCCCGTGGATATGGGGTTATTTCCCACAGGCATATACCTTATCTAACCCTTGGGCAGCAAAAGGTAAACCTATGACCATTGGAAATAATGCTTTTAAATATTCACGAGTCGATGGCAAGTTACGCGCCAAATTACAGTTGCAATGGAATAAACCAATTATCTGGCCAGTACCTTTATTAATCTTAACTTTAATAATCATTATATGCCCAGCGTTTATCGCATATAAGCGTCGTGAAACAGCAACAGCGGAGAAAATCTAACATGTGGCAATACATAATCCGCCGAATTATATATGCAATTCCGGTATTATTAGGTGTAAACATTCTTACTTTTTTATTATTCTTTGTAGTAAACACGCCGGATGATGTTGCTCGAATGCAATTAGGTGCGAAACATGTTACACAACGCATGATCGATGATTGGAAAACTATGCATGGCTATGATTTGCCATTATTTTACAATGCGGAGCAGCATAGTATTACCAAAACGATTTTTTGGCAAAAGTCCGTAAATTTGTTTGTGTTTGATTTTGGTATATCAGATGGTGGTCGTGATATCAAGCAGGCTATAAAGGAGCGGTATGGTCCAAGCCTAGCAATTGCTATCCCAGCTTTAATAATAGGATTATTGGTGAATGTAACAGTTGCTATGTTATTAGCTTTTTTTAAAGGCACATACCTAGATTCTTGGGGTGTAATATTATGTGTGATGCTTATGTCAATATCAGTATTATTTTATATAGTTGGCGGACAATATCTATTTGCCAGGGTTTTAAAATGGGTGCCAATATCCGGTTATGCAGATGGCTGGAGTAGTTTTAAATTTGTATTATTACCGATAGCTGTCAGTGTAGTTGGTGGTATAGGGGCAGGGGTGCGTTGGTATCGAAGCTTCTTTGTGGAGGAGATGAATAAGGATTATGTACGTACCGCAAAAGCTAAAGGACTATCAGATACAACAATATTATTTAAGCATGTACTCCGTAATGCGATGATTCCAATATTAACAGGAATAGTAGTAGTATTGCCGCTACTATTCATGGGAAGTTTGTTGTTAGAATCTTTTTTTGCAGTTCCAGGGCTTGGTAGCTATACCATCGATGCAATTCGCAATCAAGACTTTGCAATTGTGCGGGCAATGGTTTACCTAGGATCGGTATTATACATATTAGGTTTATTGTTAACGGATATATCATATGTAATGGTAGATCCACGTATTAAGTTGCAGTAGTTTTATACATGAGGTATATAATTTGATGCCAATTATATTATGGACCGATGCACTCATTTATTTATTACTAGCAATATTAATCTGGCTAATAATTACCACCGCACGTAAAGATTTTATGCGAGCTCAATGGCGCAAAGCTTATGGCTCTCCAATCAAAATGATTGCTTTGGTAATTCTAATATTTTATACCATTATCGGAGTTGTAGACTCTTTACATTACATTCCCAAACTAGGAACCAATTCAGAAGGAAAACCAATATACGCAGCTAAAATAAACAGCGTTTTAGATTGGTTATTAAAGCCAAATTCTGAGCAGCTAGAAACATCATATTCACCGCCATTTGCGACTGAATTATTTAATAAAGAAATGATAAAAGAAGAATCTGGGCAAATTAGTTGGACAGCGGTGCGCTTAAAATACGTTACCGAAGCTAAAATTTTACCTCTTTTAATCAAAGGGGTGACATATGGTTTAATCGCATGGTTAATAGTATTCACAATTGCGTGGTTAATATTCGTAAAGTGGCTTAAATTTTCGTTTCCTAGAGGGTCGCCATGGCGAGTAGCAACATATACTTTACTGGCTATATGTATTTTATCAGCTGTTTGTGTAATATTAGCTCAGCATTATCATATTTTAGGAACTGATAAAATTGGTACCGATATATTTTATGCTTCGATAAAAAGCATTCGTACTGGTTTAGTAATTGGAACATTAACAACATTTATTACATTACCATTTGCTATTTTGCTTGGCGCGATGGCAGGTTACTACCGTGGTTGGATCGATGATATAGTGCAATATATTTATACCACATTAAGTTCTGTGCCGGCCGTGTTGTTAATTGCAGCGGCAGTTTTAACTATGGATGCTGCATTGCAACGGCATGAAACCTGGTTTAATTTAATGGCGCAACGAGCAGACATACGTTTGCTATTACTATGCTGTATTTTAGGTTTAACTAGCTGGACAAGCCTATGTCGTTTTGTTCGCGGAGAAACATTAAAACTGCGCGAATTAGCTTTCGTGCAAGCTTCACGCGCTCTTGGCTTGGATAGTATGCAAATTATAATTAAGCATATTTTACCAAATTTACTACATATTATATTAATTTCTATTGTGCTTGATTTTAGCGGCTTAGTTTTAGCCGAAGCGGTACTTTCCTATGTCGGGGTGGGGGTTGATCCATCTATGTATAGTTGGGGCAATATGATTAATAGCGCTCGAATGGAACTAGGGCGTGAACCAATTATTTGGTGGACCTTAACTGGGGCTTTCGTTTTAATGTTTACATTAGTATTAGCAGCAAATATATTTGCGGATGGGGTACGCGATGCCTTTGATCCAAGGATGAATTAAATGTTAGAAGTATCACAATTAAGTATACATCTAAAAACTAGTAAAGGAATTATCACTCCGGTAGATAATATTAGCTTTACAATTGAGCCAGGTGAAATTTTAGGTTTGATTGGTGAATCTGGATCTGGTAAATCTCTGACCGCCGCAGCAATTATGCGCTTACTGCCGAATAATGCATTTTATGCTAAGCACAGCAAAATATTACTGTATCAACAAAATATACTTGATTTTAGTGAAAAACACATGCGTAAGGTACGCGGTGCTAATATTGGGATAATTTTTCAAGATCCAATGACCTGCTTAAATCCGGTTTTAACTATCGGTACTCAATTATGCGAGGCTATCGAGTTACATCAAAATTTACGTGGCCGTGCATGCTATATTGAGGCATTACGCATGCTTGATGCAGTACGGATCCCAGCGGCGGTACATCAATATAGTTCTTACCCACATGAATTGTCTGGCGGTATGCAACAAAGGGTTATGATTGCCATGGCATTAGCTGGTAAACCGCAGTTATTAATAGCAGATGAACCTACAACAGCACTAGATGTTACCACCCAAGCGCAGATATTATTATTGCTTAAAGAGATCCAACGTCAGGAAAACATGGCGCTATTATTAATTTCGCATGATTTAGCCGTGGCTGCGCAAATGGCAGATCGGATTGCGGTTATGCATCACGGTAAACTTGTAGAAACCAATAGTACAGAGATCTTTTTTAAAACACCGCAGCAAGAGTATTCGCAAAGATTGTTACAAAGTATACCTAGTTTATTTGCTATACGTGCGGATCAAGCTAATGTATCTCAAGAGCAACTTTTAGATATAAAGGATCTTAAAGTGCATTTTCCAATTAAAAAAGGCTTTTTACGCCGTACCGTTGCTTATGTTAAGGCTGTAGATGGCATTGATTTTAAACTTAGCGCTGGCGAAACTCTTGCTATTGTGGGTGAATCCGGATGTGGTAAAACTACAGTTGGCAAAGCAATTTTATCTTTAATTCCAGCAACAGCTGGGACGGTACAATTTGTTGACGTGGATTTGACAACGTTAAATGTTAGGCAATGGCGCAAATATCGTGGTGATTTACAGATTGTATTCCAAGATCCGTTTGCAGCTTTAGATCCTAAAAAACGCATAACCGACAGCCTTGAAGAAGGTTTATTGGCTTTAGATAAGGGTGGTGATAATGCCTCTAGATTAGCTTTATTAGATCAACTTTTAACAAATGTAGGCTTGACTCCAGAGCATAAATTCCGTTATCCGCATGAATTCTCAGGTGGTGAAAGACAACGCTTGTGTATTGCTCGTGCCGTAGCAGTAGGCCCAAAAATAATTGTATGCGATGAGCCAACTAGTGCCTTAGATGTTTCAGTGCAAGCCCAGGTATTAAAATTATTACAAAATTTACAACAGCAGTATGGCATTTCTTATATATTTATCAGTCATGACTTGAAAGTTGTTAGCATGTTGGCACACAGAGTTGCAATTATGTATCTTGGTAGAATTGTTGAAACTGGCACCACAATTGAAGTATTACAAAACCCTAAGCATCCATATACTCAAGCATTATTAGCCGCTGTGCCAAAAATTGATCACCATGAGCTTGTTGCTACTGAGTTGTTAAGTGGTGATGTACCATCAGCCTTAAATCCTCCGAGTGGTTGTCATTTCCATCCACGCTGTAAATTTGCCAAACCAGAATGTAAAATTAATTATCCTGAGGATATTGCAATTAGCCAATCGCATAGTGTGAAGTGCATACTGTACAAAGAAATTGTTAATTAATCAAAGTATTAAAATCTTCACCTTTAGTTTCAATGATTTCGCGTAAAGATTTAAGAGCTTCGGATTGCAATTGTCGCACACGCTCTCTAGTTAAACCAATGTCTTTGCCAGTTTGTTCTAAAGTTGTTGCATCAAAGTTATTTAGACCAAAGCGGCGTTCTACTACTGCGCGTTGTAATGTTGTTAGTCTTGCAAGCCAGTTATTGATATGCAACCTTAGGTTATTAGCAACTTCGATTTGCGCAGGATCATTAATATTTGAGCCGACTGTATCTAATAAAGGCTTGTTAATATCTTCTGAAATAGGCGCATCAATTGAAATTATGCGCTCATTAAGCCCCAATAGCTTTTCAATTTCAGCCACCGGTTTGTTCATCTTAGCTGCAATTTCTTCTGCAGTTGGTTCATGATCAGAATTTTTAGCTAGTTCACGGCTTACTTTTAAACACGCATTCAAACGTTTAACCATATGTACTGGTAAACGAATGGTGCGATTTTGACTCATAATTGCACGTTCAATAGTTTGTTGGATCCACCAAGCGCCATAGGTTGAAAATCTAAAACCTAATTCTGGATCAAATTTTTCTACTGCCCGAATTAGTCCAATATTGCCTTCTTCAATGAGATCTAAGATTGGCATGCCACTACGTAAATATCTCCTGGCAATTTTTACTACTAAACGCAAATTACTCTCTATCATACGCTTTTTGGCAGCTACATCGCCTTTAATAACTAATCGCGCATAATAAACTTCTTCTTCTTTGGTTAATAATGGCGAGGCCCCGATTTCTTTTAGATATATGTCTGTTGGATCAGGAGAGCGCTCCTCGTATTCAACTTCAGACCCAATATCTATTATTTCTTCAGGTGCACTGTCGTCATCGATGCTTCGAACTTCAGGGCTGATGGTGGTATTACGACGTTTACGCTTCGCAACCTTAGCTTCTGCAAGCGACTTTATCTCAGCAATTATCGCATCATTGCTGATTTCATCTAGCTCTACTGGCTCAGTGTTTTGAGAGTTGGCTATGTACATAAGGCCGTACCTTTCTAAGTCTATTACTTATGAATTCGGCCCGTGACGCTACAACTTTAGTGATCCACGCTTTTACTATAGAAACAAATAGAACTACGTGAAGTATCACTCATTTTTTTGGCTCTAAAAAACAATTCAGTTGCACAACTATTGACTTAGTACGTCAACTATGATGTAATATCCCTTAGTAAATTAGGGGGGATCTACACATGCCAAGAAGAAGAGCTGCTGATAATCTAAATAATGTTCTAGAACACTTATTACAGTTTTACCAAAACTCAGCGTACACTTTTGGAAGTGATTTACGTTCCGCTTTAGATTTAGATGATGACACTGAAATTACTACAGAGCATGTCAGGCAGTATTATGCCGAAAATGAAGACTTTGTCGATCCAACTACAAATGATGTCACACGTGAATTGTTGGAGCGAGGTTTACGGACATTAAAAATTGAATTAGCCCTTATTATTTTACTAGATAAAGGTGCAGTAGAGCATTTCAATCGAGTTGCCCAGCAAATCAAAGATGCTTTACAAGCCAAACTTGAGCAATTAGACGATGCAGCTAGAGAAGCTTTAGGAATCGCAGATATTAAAAGGTATATTAAAGATGAGTTTCCTATCACTTTAAAACGTGAGGACCTGATCAGCAAACTTATTGAATTTTTAGAGGCAACACAAAATACAAATTTTAAAGTAGTGCTAAGCAATGATGAGTTAGCAGATCTTTATACAAAAGTGGTAAACAGTTTAGAGTTAAACAGGCCAGGATTTAGAGCGGTACAAGCAGTAGTTGATGCAATAAGTAAACCAACTGCAAAACCTAGCGATACTAAATCACAAGCAGAGCAAGTTATAACAAGCGCATTTGATCGTTTACAAAAGCCACACACTGAAGCAACTACCGCAGCATATAAAAAAGATAATACTGAACGTCCAAGTCGTATGCTTGAGCCATTAGATTTTGCTGGCCTCGAGGTTCCGCATAAAGATTTATTGATAAGCAAACTTCGCAAACTAAAAGAAAAAAACCCAGAAGATGCTGAAAGATTTTGTGGCGTAATTCGTAAACTGCTTTTATCTGCTGGCAAAAGTGCATTAGAACAGCAAAAACTCAATGCTAAAATCAAATATGCTTTAGGTAAGCTGTGTCAAGTATTGCGGAAACAAGGACTAGATACAGATGCCGATGCGATAGAATCGCAAGTGTTTAACCGTGATTATGTTGGTAAGTTTGCGAAATTCAAAGAAGAAGAAATGGCGTTACCTGGAATTAAAGATAAAGTTGTTAGTGCTTTAAAAGATATTAACGGTTTCGTAACCAAGTATATTTTACGTAACGCTGTTTTAACAGATGAAGAATATGCTGCTGCAGTGCCAGATAATATTGAAGGGCGTGTTACAAATTTTGCGGCCATGGCACAACAATACCCAGATTATTTACAAGCTAGTCGTAAAATTGTAAATAAATGTCGGAGCGTTGCCCGAGCCCTAAATGAAATTGCTATAGAGCGTGCCACGCAAGATGAATTAGCTGCCTGTGGCGTAGTTTTAAATCCTATGGATCCATTGCTTAGTTTACCGCTGCGTGACTTTACACGTTCGTACGATCTATTTAAACAAAAATCAGGTGAGTTATTCGAACGTAGTACACTAAGATCTGATTTAGCACCTGGTGCAGCTCTTCCAGCAAAAATGTATTTACCGGAACAAGAAGTACAACATTCACGTAAAGTAGAATTACGTAAATTGTATAATGCTGCTGAGCTGTTGAGTAATCAGCTGCTTGCTGCTAAAAATGCTAATAACCAAGCAGCCCTTGGTCCACTAATGCAGCGTTTAGAGGTACTTTGTAACCGAGCTATAGCAAATGCGCGCAACATGACAGGGCGCGAGCAATTAGAAGCCATAGAGGACGCTAAACTAGAGTTGCAACAATGCAAAGATATTGCCGCTGTTTTTATTCAATCGTCAAACCAAGCGCAACATGCAGAACCAGCAAGAGCTGCAATGCCTGGAGGATTTCCGTTTCCATTTCCACGCGCATAGTGCCGATTTAGAGGTTTGACTTTCTTCTATACATTTGAGCAATAATATGTCGCTCAGGGAGAAGTATAGATGCATAGAGCAGTTAGATATGCAGTAACGGGAGTGTTAGCTTGGCTTATAATATTAGCGCCGCTATTAGTCTTTGCCTATCCGCAACATAACCCCAATTGGACTAAAGTCGAAAGCAAATTCATTGAAATGAGTGGGCGCCAGCCTACGTATCCGCATGAACATTTGGCTGTTATAGAAACTAAAAACCAATATCAGCTTGGTAAGCTAACTGCGTTGCGCTTTATTGAATGGGCGCAGCACAATCCTTACGGGGTTATTGCCTTAACGAGCGGTAATACCCCGGAATATTTTGTAAAATATTTACATTTTTATAAAAAGAATTGGAATAAATCACAAGTTCAGGCTGAGCTGCATAATTTTGGCATTAAGGCAAAGCATTTCCCAGAAACGCATAACATGAAGTTTGTGCAGCTGGAGGAATATTATCCGATTTCACCAAAACATTCTCGCAATGTTGTAACTTATATTAAAAATCACTATTTAAAATTATTAGGGATCCGTAAAGAAAACACTTTACTAATGGAATTGCCATTGCGGGGTATCCTGGCAGAAAAGGGCTTAAAAGTTGTATTCATGTCAGGAAAAATTGATTTAGATCTTATGAAGCGTCCTGCAAGCAGTCAGCTTGAGACGTGGCAACAACAAGCAATTCGTGAGGCTGAGAGTTTTTGTGAAGAGTACGAAAATAAAATTCGTGAATGGGGCGGTATAGACTTTTTTGTTGGAGGTATCGGCTATAGCGGTAGTTTAGGGTTTAATGCTCCAGGTACCTCTGAGAACTCAAAGACGCATATAGTAAAGCTAGATTATACTTCAGCAGCGCATGCAGCCAAAGAGTTAGGTGGCATTGAATATGCTAAAGGTAAAGTCGCAATTACTATAGGCCTAGGAACATTAACTTTAAAACCTAATGCAGTTTTGATAGTAATTACCGCCGGAGAATCTAAAGCCCCTATGGTGCGGGATGCAGTAGAAAATCAAGCTAGCACCAAATATCCAACTAGTATTTTGCAAAAATATCCAAACAGCAGATTATATATTAATTACGGGGCTGCAAAGTTATTAAGCGATCGCCGCACAGAGGAGCTTGCTAATAATACTAAGAATGGTTGGACACAATCTCAAATAGATGAGGTGTTGATTGAAATTGCATTGGCTCATAAAAAAGAAATAACAGCATTAACTGCTGCAGATTTAAACAAGTCGGAACGTGGCAGGCTATTATTAAAAACATCGACTCGTCCGCTAACTGCAATGGCGCTAGATACTCGTAACAATCTAATACGAAAAATCGATAATGGTTTGAAGTTAGGCTTAACAAAACAACATAAGATTTTACATACCGCACCGCATCATGACGATATTGTTCTTGGATATTATTCTGTAATTGATAATCTCTTAGATAAATCAAGAAATCATTTTACGCACCTGACTAGCGGCTTTAACTCCGTAACTGATGCTTACATTCTGACAACGATCAAGCGTGCGAGTGATTGGTGGTTAAATAAAGAGGAAGACACCATATTTAACAAGAGTTATGCCAAGGTAATTAGTCGTTTTAAAAATCTTTACTCACGCCAAGATCAAGAACAAATGAATATGCTTGACACGATTATAACGTTAAAGCATCTGATTGCCATTTATGATATTAAAAATCTTGAGCAGCTTAAGTTAAATATTCGTTGGCTTAAGGATGAATATTTTCCAAACAAACAACCTGGGGATTCTGATGTGCCAAGTATAAAAATGCTTAAAGGTATGATTCGAGAATCTGAAGCAGATCGATTATGGTTACTTAAAAATATACCTCGCGACCATGTGTCGCATTTGCGCTCTAAATTTTATTCTGCAAAGGATTTTTTCAAAACACCAAGGATTGACGACGATGTAGAACCATTCTTAAACTTATATAATTTTTACAAGCCAGATATTATTACGGTGCAGGATGATCCACAAAGTGCACCACCAATTACGCATTACAAAACCAGACAAATTATTTCGCAAGCATTACGTGACAGGAACGCCATTCACAAGGATAATTTGCAAATATTAGGTTATCGCAACATTTGGTTTAAATATAAGGCGCATGATGCAAATGTTTTTGTGCCAGTTACAGCCAGAATGTTAGAAGCGCAACGCAGAGCATTTGTGAGTTGTTTTAATACCCAAAAAGCTGCGTCATTTCCATCGCCGTTTTTTGAAGGTGATTTTCCGCAATTAAGTGCTATAGTTCAAAAGGAGCAGTTAGAGGATCTAAAGATATTGCTTGGTAAAGATTATTTTTCACAAAACCCTACACCAGAATTAAAGAACGCTGTTGGAATGGTTTATTTCAAACAAATGGGTTTAAAGGACTTTTTACGCGAAGCAGAGGATTTGCAACCTAGTATCGAACTTGAGGATGTATTTGAAATAGCTCTTGCAGAACGTAATTCTGCATAAAATTCGAGGGGAACATGCAATTAACCGAATGTAGCCATAATGATTACAATAAATTAGCCAATGCAATCACAAGATTTAATCTAGAGCATTTACCTGTCAACTCAAGCAACAATATGCGTGCTTTAGGCTTTGTGTTGCGCCCAAATCCGTGGAGCGTAGTTGCTGGTGTTACTGGTCATTTAGTACTTGGAAATTGTCTTTCTATCGAAATCCTATGGGTTGAACCTGAGCATCGCAAAAAGGGTTATGCAACGCAATTGATGCAAGCTATAGAAAGTGCTGCCAGAGATCATGGTTCTAAATTAGCTTTTGTGGATACATTTGATTTTCAGGCACTTGGTTTTTACCAAAAGATTGGATATGAACTCTTTGGGGTGCTAGATGATTGTCCTTGCCCAGGAAATAAAAGATATTATTTAAAGAAGGTGCTGTGAGTTTTATACCGCAAACGCAAAAGTATTACTGGATCTCAATATATTAGAAATCATATAGGCAATTACAATGGCAATGACAGTAGAAGGGCTAAAAAAATTAATTAACAACATTAATTCAAGAACACTTACCTTGAGACATGGATTTTCATTAATTCCGCAAGCTATACAAGAACTTAAACAATCCAACATTTCAGAAATCCAGATAGCGACAGATAGCGAAATAGATGTCGATGATTTAATTCAAATGCTAGCAGCACTCAAAGACACCAATGTTACTTCAATTGACTTGAGCAACGACAGGCTTCATATAAAACCTGGAGCTGAATTAGCGCAAATGCTAGCAGCACTCGAAGACACCAAGGTTGATTCAATTGATTTGAGCGGCAACCAGCTTAGTATAAAATCTGGCGCTGAATTAGCGCAAATGCT
>JAGVLG010000030.1 GCA_020054325.1 Gammaproteobacteria bacterium | reverse complement strand
CTTGCCTATGAGCATCATTACCCCGATAGCCAATAATACCCATGCACCATTTATAAAATTTTGACGCTTCGGGCTCTCGATTAGGTTAGGCGTGCGCTCTAATTCATACCAAAGCAGCATTGAAGATGGCGCGTAGACAAAAATTGATCCAAGAGCTAATACGAATGACCAAGCCATAAAGGCAGCAATAGCAGCCATAATTGAACATAGATATACAATTGACTTCCAGCGTTTAAAGGCTGAAATTATAAGAACCAATATGAGGAATAATATTAGTCCTTCCAGTATTACGATATTTTGTAATTCAGTTATATTTGCAAGCATATGCCAAGCTTACCTAAACATCACTACTTTGACAAATCCAAATTTTGTTATAAAGT
This sequence comes from Gammaproteobacteria bacterium, assembly GCA_020054325.1. Classification (GTDB taxonomy): domain Bacteria; phylum Pseudomonadota; class Gammaproteobacteria; order UBA6186; family Azoamicaceae; genus JAGVLG01. Next base: position 25,665 of record JAGVLG010000030.1, on the reverse strand, counting down.
TAAAATATGATTATAAAAATAGATCATTAGCTAACACGCTGGGCTCCGATAGGGAGCTTTTTTTTTGTGGCTAACTACTGATATACTCCTCAAGTTATATTTACCTTAACTTAGGAGTTGTAATGACTGAAGCCTTTATTTTAATTATGTCAAGCGGCTTGCTTGCTTTATTATATGGTGGCATTACTGCCGGTGCCATTCTTAAAGCACCATGTGGCAACGCTAGAATGATAGAAATTGCAGCAGCGATTCAAGAGGGCGCTGGTGCATATTTAAACCGACAATACAAAACTATTGCTTTAGTTGGTATCTTAATAGCAATTGGGTTATTTTTGCTGTTAGGAAAATTACCTGCCATCGGCTTTGTTTTAGGCGCAACTTTGTCAGGCTTGGCTGGTTATGTAGGAATGAGCGTTTCGGTGCGAGCTAACGTCAGAACAACAGAAGCAGCTCGTAATGGTTTACGACCAGCATTAAGCATTTCGTTTAGGGCTGGGGCTATTACCGGTATGTTAGTAGTCGGCCTAGGAATACTGGGGGTAGCAGGATACTACTATTTCCTTAGTGGCATGCAAGTTTCAGAACGTACTGTTCTTGAATCTCTGGTTGCGATGGGATTTGGCGCGTCGCTGATTTCTATTTTCGCACGTCTGGGCGGTGGTATTTTTACTAAAGGTGCTGACGTTGGGGCTGACTTAGTTGGTAAATTAGAAGCTGGAATTCCTGAAGACGATCCACGCAACCCAGCTGTTATTGCCGATAATGTTGGCGATAACGTTGGTGACTGCGCTGGTATGGCGGCAGATTTATTTGAAACATATGCAGTAACGATTGTTGCTACAATGTTGCTAGGTAGCGTGCTTGCGGCTGATGCAATTCGTCAAAGCATAATGTTGTATCCATTGTCGCTAGGTGCGGTATGTATCCTAGGTTCTATTGTAGGAACTTATTTTGTACGCTTAGGTAGTAACAATAAAATTATGCAGGCCTTATATAAAGGTTTAATTGCAACATCTATTATTTCCGCAGTACTAATTTACTTCGTTACGAAATGGATGTTTGGCACTAATGAAATGTTTATTATAGGGAATAATGAACTTACTGGGTTGGATTTAATTGTTTGTGCCTATGTTGGATTAGCTTTAACAGGATTAATTGTTTGGATCACTGAGTACTATACTGCCACTGGATTTAGGCCAGTAAATAGTATCGCAAATTCATCGCTGACAGGACATGCAACCAACATTATTCAAGGGCTTGCGGTGTCCATGGAGGCAACTGCATTACCGGTAATTGCAATTTGTATGGCAATTTTAGTCGCATATTCTTTTGCAGGCCTTTTTGGTATCGCTGTTGCAGCAACAAGTATGTTATCACTTGCTGGAATGATCGTAGCACTAGATGCTTACGGTCCAGTAACGGACAATGCGGGTGGTATTGCAGAAATGTCCCAGCTGGATGATTCAGTACGCAAAGTAACCGACGCCTTAGACGCGGTTGGTAATACTACTAAAGCCGTTACTAAGGGTTATGCAATTAGTTCTGCCGGTTTAGCTGCTTTGGTTTTATTTGCAGCCTATACCGAGGATTTACAATACTATTTCCCAAATTTGGATATACAATTTAGATTGCAAGATCCATACGTTGTTGTCGGTTTATTCATTGGCGGTTTATTACCATATTTATTCGGTAGTTATGCAATGATGGCGGTTGGACGTGCTGGTTCCTTGATTGTTACCGAAGTGCGCCGTCAATTCAAAGAGATACCTGGCATTATGCAAGGTACTGCGAAACCGGAATATGGTACCGCAGTAGATATGCTTACTAAAGCAGCAATCCGCGAAATGATTATCCCTTCTTTAATGCCAGTATTAGCCCCAGCTGTATTGTACTTTGCAATACGATTTTTTGCCGGTGCTGACGCTGCATTTACTTGCTTAGGAGCAATGTTGCTCGGTAGTATTGTGACGGGTATATTTGTCGCTTTCTCGATGACTTCTGGAGGTGGTGCTTGGGATAATGCTAAGAAGTATATTGAAGATGGTCATTGTGGCGGTAAGGGCAGTGATGCGCATAAAGCTGCAATAACTGGTGATACTGTTGGTGACCCATACAAGGACACAGCAGGTCCTGCAATCAACCCATTGGTCAAGATAATAAATATCGCAGCTTTATTATTACTTGCCATGGTTGCACACTATAATTAAATAGTCCGAAACATTAATGGTCATATCGGGGTTTTACTACTCTAAGCCATTTAGATTTAGGTTAGACACAGGTCACTAAATCTAAATGGCGACCATAGATTATAATACTTAAGCAAGGGACTATGCACTATGAATAACAATATCAAGCTACTTTTCATTACAAATCCAGCAGCTAACAAAGATTATGATTTAGACAAAACTATAGATAACTTGGGACTTCATAAAGTTATTAGGGTAGAAGGCTCAAAAGCTGCCATTAAGGAATTTGTTGATGCCAGTAAAAGCCAACCCTTTTCAGCCACTTTAATCTGTGAATTACCCCAAAAGGAAGAGCTAGAGCTGTTAAAAGCATTAATTGAGATCGATCCAGATCAATACATTTTCCTATTGTATCAAGATGTGACTGCAGAAAAGGTACTAAGTGCTATTAAACATGGGGCTTCAGGGGTACTTAATGCACCGTTTACGCCTGAAAAAATCCGTCTGGAATTGGAAAAGTATTCACTATTACGCGAAGAAAGGCGGGTCGTCTGACTTGATTTAAAGTCAGGTAGACGGTAATATTTGACCCCAGTATAAATGGTTATAGCGCATGTTTAATTTTTTTAGTGAAGCCACATTCAAAGCATTCGAGGTATGGTTAGTAGCAAATCCCGCCTGGGCTGGCTTTGCTATTTTTATTGTCTCAGCTTGTGAATCATTGGCCGTAGTTGGACTTTTTATCCCAGGATTTATTGCAATGGGGATTATTGGGGGCCTGGTAAGCTTGGGTATGTTAGAGCCAATACCGACATTGTGCTGGGCAATCTTAGGCGCTATTGTTGGAGATGGTCTGAGCTATTCTTTAGGGCGCCGTTTTAAACACCATTTACCATACTATTGGCCATTTAGCCGGTTTCCAAAATGGTTAGCGCGGGGTAAGGAATTTTTTATCGAGCACGGTGGAAAAAGTATCATCGTAGGGCGTTTTGTTGGGCCCGTGCGGCCATTTATTCCAGTAGTTGCTGGAATGATGTCTATGGATCCGCGACAGTTCCTGCTGGCTAATGTCTTTTCGGCAATTATATGGGCACCAGTATATATGTTTCCTGGATATCTAATAGCCCTTTTCTGGTAGTTGTAGCTACAATTGACAACCGCTTAGTATTATGTGAGAATGCGCCAACTAACTTTAGTTGGAGCAAAAATGCGTAAATACCACCGAAAAATGCTAATGATGGGCTTATCCGCAATGCTTATTAGTGCTACATACACCGTTTATGCTATGCAATTTATAGGTCTGTAAGAACTAACTTATACGTGCCCTAGTGCGGGGTCTTTGCAAATCGTGTGTTACTACAGGCATAACTGCGCGTTTTCTCCAATATGCAGTATATTCTTCTGTGCTTAAGCTAATCTGTTCAATAAAACTAATCCCAAAGCCTTGCAGTTCCATATCTCGTATAAAATTATTTAACCCCTTACTAACATATCCTTTGTACTCAGGATCGTTTGCAAATATTGTGTCTAAAAACTTAGTTTGCATTGCTGGAAATTTTTCCTTAGCAATCTTTACGAAATTAGTATATTGATGCACCGGCACTGGCTCTTTACTTGACCAATTTGTAATCAAACCAAGTGCAGTTATATAATCGTCACCTGTTATGTCTAATAATAGGTGATACAGCTCCTTTTTTAACTCAAGCATAAACAATTCAAGATAGTCGTACTTAATTTCAACTTCAGCAAAAATACCTTGCATTGCGGATATTAGGGAGTTATAACGACCCATGTCACATGATCTTTCATCTTCATCTTCTAGGTTATCAATACCTGAATCTTCATCTCGATTCTTGCCACGTGCCCCATTTGCAATACCATGTATTAATGCCTCGATCGCCATATCAATGGTTACACCTTTCATAAAGCGCACAGGTGAAGCGCTAGCAGCTGTTTTAATACAATGCCAAAGTAGCGCAACAATATTACGCAAGCCATAACCATAAATTTTTGTTAAATGCATATCAGAATTACTTGCATAACTTCCTTCAGGATAAATAGCTCTAATTGCCACCAAAACATCCATACAATATTGGGCTCGATCTAAATTTGCCGGTTTTTCACAGCCATGGCTAGCTGCTTCTGTTGCAGCACGCAAGATATTTAGCATTGGTGCCGATGGTTCGAAATTTCCATTATTAATAACAACCTCACCAGATTCAAACATCTTGTTTCGTAACCCCTCCAGGTGGGTGGTGAATTCATTTATTAAATCATTTTCTTCAGTGGCGTATTGCATATTTTGCCCTAGAGCTAACGAGGGCGTACTACTATGGCTGCTTTGTTGAGTCAGTGCATTCTGCATTGCAGTTTCTGCCATAGTTGTGACTGGTGCAGCTCGTAAAGTAAATTGATCATCTGTTGTAGTTGCTAGAGTATCTGGTGTATCTGGGTAATCTACTTCACGTGCGTCTTCGTCGCTGTCACTTTCTTCAGTTCCTTCTGCAGTGTCGAATCTAAATTCTGAATTAGAATCCTCCTGGGCCTCCGCAGTAGTTAGGGGAGGCGGTGGTGGGGGAGGTACCATAGATCTAGCATTAGCTGCCTCAAGAAGGAATAGTAAGCCTGTATGATCTGCTGCTACACGTGGAGATTCCTCAAAATCTGCATCTTCCTCCATATCCATTGCGTATACAGGAGCAGGAAAGTTATAGGCCGTACGTAATCCTAATTCACTGCACCGCGCTGTAATAAATACCAAAGGGTGCATAGTGTTTTCTTTTTGAGTAGCAAACTCTGCATTACGCGCTTGTGCTTGCTGTGCAAGGGTTTTTTGGATTAGATCATTACTAACAGGGATAATTCTATTTAATTTATCTCTAACATGTGAAAACTCAGCTATTGTTTCGCTTAATTGCTCGATAATCACATAAAATTGTAATAAATTGCTAGAAATATCAGTTGAAAATTTTAAACTAGATGCCTCTCGAGTGAATTCTAGCGAAGCTAATCTATAAACTTGAAGTTTTCTATTTATGCGTTGGACTAAACGCTCGCATAAAACAGTATCCAGCAAATCAAACTGAAACAATATTGTTTTAGGCTTACAATAAATATCCAATTTTACTAAGGTATTTTTTCTAAAATTGTACAGGCATTTTAATACCTTGTACTCTACAGCCTCATCCTGAGATATCCTCCACATAGCCTAACTCCCTGTATCGTCCTATGGAATCTATTGTTTAATTATATATCAAAATACATAGCATTTGTTGTCAGAGTGTTTTAAAATCTAAGACTAGGAAGCTTTTAATATAACTTGCAAAGAAATTTAACTAAATAAGTAGTGATTTTAACATGCAGCCAGAAATTATAGATGCCACTAGTATAAATTTAATGCTCAAGCCAAATGCTATAGAGCATTTCACTGCATTAATTAAAAGTGAGTTTGACGCTAATGCGGTTAATTTGAGAATTACTGTAACTAATCCGGGAACTAGTAAGGCTGATATTGGAATTACCTTTTGTCCACCAGGTGAAGAAGAACCAGACGATCTGGCACAAAGATATGATAGCTTTACGTTATACATTGAAAACAGTGCATCTGCAGCATTACGAGATGCTATTATAGATTATAAAAAAAATGACTTTGGAGGCGAATTATTTGTCAAGGCGCCGTACATTAAAGGCGCACAACCGTCTGCTAATGCCTCTTTACAGCAGCGGGTACAATACATAATTGATAATGAAATAAACCCTAATCTAGCAAGCCACAAAGGGTATGTAACTTTAGTAGATATTCAAGATAATGTGGTTATTCTAAGATTTGGTGGAGGTTGTCATGGTTGTGGTATGGCAGATGTAACCTTAAAATCTGGTATTGAAAGTGCTTTATTAAAACAATGTCCTGACATTAAAGCTGTAAAAGATGTAACTGATCATGAAACAGGGGAAAATCCATATTATTGTGGTAAGCAGTAACTGCATAAGTTCGTATATTTAGGGAAAAATAGAGATGATATTTAAAAGACAGCCATTACAAAAAAGCTATGTTAGCGAGATTGATCAATTTTTGCATGAACTTGAAAACTTGCCTGGGGTAAAATCAGATAGCAGGTTAGCAGAAGAAGAAAAATATAGGCGTATTTTTGCATTACGCGATATTCCACAAGCGAGCCTACCTCAAGAACTACCATGGAAAAATTTTTAATGCGCAATACTAAAGCAGTACTTGAATATTGGCAACTAGCAGATCAATATTTAAGGTTAATGGATTTTAATCCCAGGCTAGTATCTAATAAGTGGCAAAATATAACTCGCGATGAATGTTTAGCTGGCTGTATCCAAGATCCTACTGTATCTAGTATTTTGCTACAAAATGGTTCAAAAATGTTAGTTTCGCCACTGCACTTACAAAAAGACAATGAACATTTTATTCCATTTTTGTTGTCTGTTGAACTTAAAGCTGATGGCTATTTCAAACCATGCAAAGAATTAGCATTACCTATCATTCCAAGAAATCTACTCGAATTTGATGGGCTACATCCAATTTCGTTAGGTTCGACTGATGAGTTTGATGATTACTTTGTTTTACAACCACCGCCTTGGTTTGATAATCAGCAGGATTTAACGTGGGAAAACCAATATCAATACGCTAATCAAATGTTAAGCGATATAACCTGTGGCGCATGGTTGCAAGATTTGAAACAACTTGGCTATGAATTACAACCAGGAGCAAAAGTATTTGCTTTTAGCATAAACAAGGCTTCGGACAAGCTAGATACAAAATTACTGCAGAACAAAAATAAAATAGAGTTAATTGCAGCTGAACGTAATTCTGGTAAAAGCAGATATGCGAAACAAAAGATAGCTGATGCTTGGATTGAAGCTGCAGTAAAGCAAGCGCCTGCGCCAAAAATAGTATGGCTGCAATATGACACAATAGCGCGATATACGAGTATATTTGCTTGCACAAATGAGTTGCCACTTTATATTGAACAGGATGAATACAAAACAAGCCAATCCCAAGTTCATAAGGAATTAGCACTTGCATTTAATATTTATATTCGTGGTAGGCAAGTATTACGTAATTGGCAAGACATGCAAGCCAAGCTAACAGATAAATATGCTGACAAGGGTGGGATTGCAGCGCGTATTCATCAACTGCAGACTCACTTAAAAGAAGCCCAAGCGCGTAGCAAGCACATTCAGGTGCTACATTCGATATATTTACGTCAGTCTGAGTTAATCCCATCTTGGAACAAAATGTTTGATGTGTTTACATTTATGCAAAAGCAACGTTTGCAACGCTTATACAATTTTTTTAAACAAAACTTCCCAGAAGAGCAGGTGACATCTCTTTCACAAGATGATCTAGACAATTTAATGAATTCTAAGCTAAGTCGCACTAAACATTCAGAAAGATTTATTGCAGATGCATTGCACCAAGCTACCAGCGATTTAAAACAGCAAGAATTGGTTACTGAAAAATTGTTACAATGGGGCCAGCAAATCGATCCGAAACTAGAAACCCCACAAGAGATAGTAACTTTATTACATGAAACAATCTGGGAACAGGTTCTACATCTTGCCACTAAATATTGGCAACTAGAATTTGCGATTAATGGCCAACGCAATGAATTTTTTACCAACGAAGCTGACACAATAGATTTATTAATTGCGGAGCATAGTGAATACATCGATCCTATTACTGCAGCAAAGTTGTTAGCCAGATCACAGCGCGCCATAATAATGGGACAATACGCAGCAATTTGCAGCCCCCGTTTTGCAATTAGCGTTGATTATGAGTTATGCAAGCATTTTAATTTAGCAAAATGTGATGCTGACTATGAAGATTTGCAATTTGAGGGCATCAATGCTGCACTCGGCAATCTATGGAATTTAGCATCCGACGGTAGAGAGGCAGATAAAACCTTTACGACAGAGCAGAATTATCCGATCGAATACGAGTTTTGTAGCATTAATGGTACAAACGTTGCTGTATATGGTAGTAAGGTCAATATTGCTGAGATTGATGGTATACATGCTTGGTTGCTGCGTAATAACCCTGATCCTAAGGATGTCTGTATTTATACTTCCTTTGCGGGCCAGGTCCAAGCCATTCAACAGCGTTTACAATCCAGTAAATACGCACAAACTGCAGTGCAATTGCTACATAAGCCAAATTTGCATAAATTCAAATATTCTTTATTTACTTCGGTATATACCGCAAATGATCCTGGGCCATACAACTTTGATCGTGGTGTTGAAATTTTAGATAACCTGGTTGCAAACACCTTACAAAAACTTGTAGTATTTGGCGATCGCAATATTTTTAAGTCAGAATTACATTCTGCAATTGGCAAATTTGCCAAACTCTTTATAACTGAAAAAAACCAACAATATGAGGCTGAACTCAATGTCTGAATGCGTAATAAAACTTGAAGTCAAACATAATCAAAAGCATATGGATGAATTATCTCTTGCTAAGCAAACCTTAAGATTAGAAAAAAAACTACTGCACTACACAGGTAAAGCAATTGCTGACTTCGGCATGATCGAAAACGGCGATCGTATTATGCTATGTCTTTCTGGTGGCAAGGATTCATTCACCATGCTAACAATTCTTAGAAAATTACAGCAGAAAGCAAAAATTAAATTTGATATTTTTGTTTTTACGTTAGATCAAGCGCAGCCGGGTTGGGATGATCGCGCGTTACGTGCTTATTTAGATAAACTTGAAGTAAATTACATTATTTTAAATCGCGACACATATTCGATAGTAAAAGAAAAATTACCAGAAGGCAAAACATACTGCTCATTATGCTCTAGACTACGCCGTGGCATAATTTATTCTTATGCTGAAGAGCATGGTTATAATAAAATAGCGCTAGGACATCATCGCGACGATTTGATCCAAACTTTATTAATGTCGATTTTATACAATGGTCAAATAAAATCTATGCCGCCTAAATTACTTTCAGATAATAAAAAACATATCGTAATTAGACCACTTGCATATTGCCAAGAATCTGACATTATTAAGTTTGCAGCGGCACAAAACTATCCTATAATTCCTTGTAGTCTGTGTGGCTCGCAGCAGAATTTGGCCAGAGTTAGAATTAAGCGCCTATTAAAGGACTTGGCAGCTGAGAACCCCAAAATACCAAGTAATATTTTGAATGCGATTAGTGATGTACAACCAAGCCAATTAATGGATCGTAAATTATGGGATTTCAAAGCGATTGTGAACGAGAGCTGTAACAAAGCATAAATTTAAGTGGCGGCCTATAAGGATATAGGTATGATCAATGTATTCGCGATATCGATTAGCGCTGCAGTTATTGGCTTGTCTTGTGCATATTACTATGGCGGCTGGCGCGCTTTGTTCATTGCCTCAGTACTTGCCCTAATGGAAATAACTCTATCTTTTGATAATGCTATAGTAAATGCATCCATTTTAAAGGATATGGAGCGTAAATGGCAGCAACGCTTTTTAACCTGGGGAATAATAATTGCAGTATTTGGTATGCGGTTAATATTTCCGATTATCCTAGTAGCCTTTGCAACAAGTTTAAGCGCTTATGCCGTAGTTGAATTAGCATTACATCATCCTGAGCTATACCAGAAACATTTGCTTGAATCACATGCAACCATTGCTGCATTTGGTGGCATGTTTTTACTAATGGTATTTTTGGGATTCATGTTCGATTCGGATCGTAAGCTGCACTGGCTTGGTGTATTAGAAGAAAGAATTGGTAAGATTGGCGCTTTAGAATCAATGGAAGTGGTAACTGCATTAATAATTTTACTATTCTTTCAAAACATAGTTCCACACGATGAACGTCTAACGATATTAATTTCTGGTACTATAGGGATCTGTACCTACGTAATTATTCATAGCCTAGCAAGTTATATGAATAAATTTTACCTAAAACCGGTACCAGGGCAAATTGTCAAACGAGCCGGGTTCACAAGCTTCTTATATCTTGAGGTGCTTGATGCCTCATTTTCTTTTGATGGTGTTATAGGCGCGTTTGCAATTTCTAATGAAATTGTAATCATAATGATAGGATTGGGAATTGGTGCTTTCTTTGTCCGTTCGTTGACAATTTTATTAGTGCAAAAACAAGTTCTGGATGATTACGTATATTTAGAACATGGCGCCCATTATGCTCTTGGCGCATTAGCATTCATAATGCTAATTAGCATCCATTATAAAATTCCAGAAGTATTTATCGGCACTATTGGATTAGTAATTATACTATGCTCATTTAAGTCGTCCCTGACTTATTTAAAGCAGCAAAAAATGTTTAAAAGGGATTAGTTACCAAATCCCTATAAACTTCCACCACGCTAAACCAAAGCCACACCATACGATGACGTGCACAAAGCCCATAAGCGCACCAATTCCCCACCAGCGCTTAAAGCTCACATACCCGGTACCAAAGTAGACAAGACCACAACCAGTACCATAATGAGTAGTACAAGCGCTAAGCGTTGCAATAAAAGCAAACATTAGACATGCCAACATTGGAGGTGTACCAGTAGCAATCGCTACTGCAGTAAATGCGCTGTATAGCGAAGTAATATGCGCTGTTAAGCTTGCAAAGAAATAATGTGAATAGAAAAATGCTGTTAATAAAATCGCTAGCGCTGCAGGCCAACTAAAATTAATAACTAAATTCTTCATATGTTCGCTGAACCAGGTAATCATTCCAAATTTACCTAAGAACGAAGTTAACATTAATAAAGTTGTTAACCAAACGAAAGTATCCCATGCATTCTTTTCACTTAAAATATCTTCCCAGGTTAATACACCACCCACCAATAGTAAGGCTAAGCCTAAAAATGCTGCTGAGGTTGCATCGACTCCGAACTTGCTACCGAACATCCAAAGGAACAGTAATAAGCCAAAGGTAGTCAGCATAAAGATTTCATTTATAGAAATCGGTCCCATTTCTTTCAAACTTTTAGTAGCAAATTCTTTAGCACCAGGAGTTTGTTTAACTGTTGGCGGATTAGCATAGTAGAGGATCAGCGGAAGTGTTATTAAACTAATGATCCCAGGTACAATTGTAGCTTTAGCCCAAGACAACCAGCTTAATTCAACACCAAAGTTTTTGGCGAAATCTACCATGAGTGGATTAGCTGCCATCGCAGTAATAAACATAGTACTAGTGATAACATTAGTGTTGTAACAAATGGTTATTAAATAAGAGCCCATTTTGCTTTGAGTATTATCTTTGGGATCACTACCTAATTCTTTACTTAAGGAAGTGGCCAATGGATAAATAATACCAGCACCACGCGCCGTGTTACTTGGTATGAAAGGAGCCAACATGAATTCAGTTAACATTAGGCCATAACCTAAACCAAGAGTGCTTTTACCAAAGAAATATACAAAGTAGTAAGCAATCCTGGCAGCAAGACCAGTCTTAATAAAGCCACGTGCTAGTAAGAATGCAATTACAATCAACCATACCGTACTAGAGTTGAAGCTGGAGAGACATTGTTCCATTGTTAAGGTTTTAGTAAACACACAGGTAGCGATACTTATTATAGATATAGCACCCATAGGAAGTGGCTTAACTACAATACAAATGATTGAAGTAATGAAAACCGCAAATAGATGCCAGGCTTGTACTGAAAGTCCAGCCGGAGCAGGGGTAAACCAAATTGCAAAGGCAAGCGCCAGAATCATTAAGGTGGGCTTAATTTTGGCCCCATCCCAGGTATATTTATTGGCTAAGGCTACAGAACTCATGCTCATATTGTATGTTTCCTTAAAATGGCACCTATCGTGACAAGTGCGAATATATACTATTTAGTACTCAAACAGCAATGATTTTTGCAACCTTTTATGCCATTTGACGGCCTGATTTTACCATAAGTTTGTTAGCTATGCAAATAAAGAATAAAGGTGTAGTTATGCCCATTCCAAATGAATATTTAGTATCTGCTCAATAACATGGGGAAATATTTCACAATTTTAAGTCCGCTTAGATCATCAACGTGTAAACTTATGCAAGGTAGCAATTAACATTTCTTGGTCGTATGGCTTGGTCAAATAGTGATCTACACCGCTATTCAAGCCTTCCATAATTTTGTACGATTCAGCAACCGCAGTTTGCATAATTATAGGTATTTTTTTAAACCTCTGATCTTGTTTTATCATCTTTACAAACTCAATGCCATCCAGGTCTGGCATCATTCTATCTAACAAAATAGCCACAACATCGGGATGTTGTTGGAGAATTTGCTGCGCTTCAGAGACATTTAGTGCCTTCAAAATAAAATATGGTGCAGCATCTAAGTAGGCCTCAATTAATTTAATATTTAATGGCTCATCATCTATAACTAAAATTTTTTGCATGGTTAACGCTGCTCTTTCGGTATTGTGAAGGTAATAGTTACGCCATTTTCTGGGTTATTAACTGCATAAATGCTGCCATCGTGTAATTCAATAACCTCTTTACATATTGCCAAACCAAGACCAGTCCCTCCAGCTCCTGTTTTTGTCTTGCTGCTTTGTGCAAACTTTTCGAATATTAAATCTAATTCATTTGGTGGGATACCAATCCCATTATCTGTAATAACGAACTTTAGATTATTAAATTCTGAGGATAGCTCAATGCGTATCTCACCATGAGCGGGGGTAAATTTAATAGCATTTGATAGCAAATTGCGAATCACTTGACCAATCTTGGAATAGTCAAAAACTCCAGATAAGCTCTCTTGTTTACGGCACTCCAAGCTTAAAGAAATATGCTTCTCAAGAATTAATGGATCTAATTCATTAAGTACCCATTCCGTCACATTTAATAAATTGTGGTGACCAAACTCGAAATTCATTTTGCCAGATTCAAGTTTTGAAATGTCTAACAACTCATCAACCAAAATCAACAAACGCTCACTGCTATTCAAAACATCCTGTAATGCATCTCGTGTTTTTTCCTTGCTCCAAGAATTAACGCTTTTAATTGTCATTTTAGTAACGCCAATTATAACATGTAACGGGGTACGCAATTCATGCGATATATTCGCAAGGAATTCTGATTTAGATTTGCTGCCAGCAATCGCTTGTTCCTTGCTTAGTATTAAGGTGTCACTTTTCTGTTGTAATTGTAGTTGCATCTCATTGAAAGCAGCAACAACCTTACCAATTTCATCATTACTATTCCAGTCAACCGTTTGGTTTTTGCCAGTATTGTTGGTTAGCTCAATTGCCTGTAACATTTTATTTAAAGGTAGATAAATCAAGTAACGGTTCACAATTAATGCGCTTAAAGTAACAACTAATACAGCAAACAATGACAAATAAAAATCAGTGAATAACCTTTGTTTTAGTTGCTGCATATGGTAACTTGGTGAGGCAACAATTCGTATAGTACCAAGATAATTGTTTTGATAAAAAATTTGACTTTCTTTACTTAATAAATTTTTACTATTATATTTACTTAATTTTTCATAACCATTAAGAATAGTTTTATCTTTGTTATTAACCACCTGTACCGCAACTACATTTGGATCTTGTATGATTTGAGAAATAATACTATCTTGCCATTTTCGATTTTTATTATTAATCGCCTCGGCCAAATTATTCTTATTTATATCGAGCAAAAAATTAATACGATCATTAAAGTTAGTATTTGACTCATTATAGTCAATAACTGCAAATACCATAAAAACGATCAATAATGCCAAAAGCATCATTGGAATATAAACGGTTAAAAATTTGCCGCATAACGTCTTAGAAGGCAATTTGTTAAATATACTTTTCATTATGCTTAAAGTTTAGTAGAAAAGATAAATAAAATGACGTTGGAAAGTATTGGTAGCCTAACTATAATATAGTTAACATAAAATATGGTGTTTTTCACCAGAACTATAAATAATTATATATATAGGGGCGGCATATGTCAGATGAAAAAGTGACTGATTTATACAATTTAATAATGAGTGCATGTGATGAGCTCTATAAAAGCCGCAAACTAATAACCAAAAAGGCCATATTAGCAATTGCAGAAACATCTGGTGATTGGTCAGAATCAGAGCTGGAGCTTTATGTCCCTCGCTATATAAATGAGTGGCGTTTACAGAATCTTGCAGAAGATCAAAGTCTCTTATACGCAGAACAAGTAGTACAATTAGAAGCTCAATTACAAAAATATCGCGCTAGCCTATTACAAGCACAGCACACTATAAACAAGCTGAAAGCAGAATTAATTAGTGTTAACTCCAGAGCGCAACAGCAACGTGACTTAATAATAGCTGAGCTTCGTGGATTATTAAAATGATTAAATGCAAGATAAGCAAAGCATTTAGTTTATTAGAAATTTTAACTACCATTGTAATTATAACCATTTTAGTCACAATAGGCACACAAGCATACTTATCTTACACCTTGCGCGCCAAAATAAGTGCTGCAACCAGAATATTTGAAGAATACCAGGCAAATGCTATGGCATTATATAGTAAAAACGGCGACATTGATCCATATTATGTCTTGTTCACGACTAATGACACTACAGGCTTGGTTTCAGGCACTCCAGGAAATACCAGTGTAAAGGATCTTAATTTAAAATATGTTGACACTATTACGGCAGAAACAGGCACCTCTGGCAGTAATACATACATAATGTTCGGAATTGGTTTAGTGCATGATAACTATATAGTCACTGATGCAGATCATGTATACTACGCAGGCATTATTCAACCTAATGGAGCTATAACATGGAGTTGCGGTACTTCAGCTTCACATGATAATAATATTGATAGTAAATACCTACCAAAAACTTGCCAAAGCACACTACCATAAAAAACGCCCCATATAAGGGGCGTTTATTCGCAACAGGGCTCAAGCTAGCTAACTTTAGGTTGCTTATAAACAGCTCTTAAAGCATTGCTTAAGCGAATAATATTAGAAACGTCCTGTTTCACATTTTTATTACTTACTAAACTTAACCGTGGCTTAGTGCTATTTAAAGTACCATAATGACGTTGCATTTGTGCAGCTTCTCTACGGAATTTAGCTACTTGAGATCGCATCAATGAGTTGCGTTGTTTTAACTTCTTGATCTCTTTCTTTAAGGTTTTGGTTTGCTTAACAAATTTAGCTTTTATAACTTTGTTAGCAAATGCGTTACGTTTTTTACCTTTAGAGATTTTTGCAACCTTGCGTTTAGCTTTAGTTACGCGAATTGTTGGATTCTTGTAACTTGCAAGCTTAAGTGCTGCGCAGGTAGTAGCTAAAGTTAGATGATTTTTTGTACCAAGGATCTGTTTACGTTTAGCTAGCAAACGCTTAATAGCTGCATTAGTAACAATAGGGCTATTAACGGAAACACCATATTGTCTTGCTAATTGTGTTTTAAGATCTACAATACGTTGATCAATTTTTTGCAATATCTTAAAACGCAATACGGCTGCAAGAACAGGAAATTCCCGACGAAATGCAGCGCGACGTTGTTTTGGAGTCCAACCCTTAACTGTTTTCCATTCAGGAGTTTTTGCTAAAGAAGCAAAATTCTTTTGCCATTTACGAATTAACGAGACCAACTGCTTATCTGTTAAGCGATGGTATCGCGTCTTTTTCATAGTTGTAGTTTTACGTTTTTTCATTTTTATGTTTCTCCTAACATACTGTATGTATAGTCACCTACCCAAATGGGTTAAGTACACAATTAGAGATAGCACATTTTTTAAAGTTCCGTGTAAATGAAAAAAAAGTTGTTGTACATGCAACAAAAAAATGAACTTTATGTGCGATATTAGGTCATATTAGTATAAGGAGAGATGGCATATGAAACCTGGTGCAGATAAAAAAGTAACTTCAGATAATATTACAGAGCGAGCAGACAATAACGGAGCCGAAATGCTCAAGACGTTATTATGGTTGGTATTGGTCTCCAAGGAACAAATTATCAGAATCCAGCAAGTACAAAATTCAGAGGCATTTAAAAGATTAAACAGCAAAGACCAACAAAGAATACGTATATTATCAGGAAACCTAATAGCAAGTTATAAAGATTTAGAATTACTTTTTAAGGCCGCTTTACAAACAATTGTTGGAAATGAAGTCAATGCGTTAATATCAACATATTTTAGAGAAAAAGCACTTTATAAATCCTTTTTTAATATTAAACAGACTGATACTGAAGCAATAAGACAGCTTCATGCAGACTTGCATGAAGTAATTCAAGAACATAACTTTACAGAGTCAGAGCAACGCGAACTTAATAATCAAGCGAATGCAGATTTAAAAAAATACATGGAACTAACAATAGTTTGCAACTCAACCTTGCTTTCAAACAGGATGATTTCAGCAATCAAATCATGTGCCAACTGGAGTGATGACAATGTCGTCGCTTTTCGTAGAGTTATTGAAAGCGGAGAATTTGAGGATATAATATCTTTAGCAAAAGTATGTGAAATACATAATGCAGAACAATTTGCAAAACTAGATCTGGATTTAGGCATCGATAAAATTATCGTAAATCAAACTTTAGGTCGCCTAGCGTTATTTAGAGGAAACTTGGATAAAATATATCGAGATGTTACTGACCATGAAATTCATGTGGACAAAGTTGTTAAAAACTGTTTAGATGCTGTAGGAGCAATGGCTGTAAGATCTGATCAAATACTTAAATTACATGAGAGCAAAGAATATGAAGAAATAAAATTAGAAGCAATAAAAAAGGATAATAATTGCAACATAACAAGAGACATAAAGGCTACTGCACATGGATTAAATGCAAGCGGATTTAATGTTATCCCGCAACCAAACACGTCATATTCAATTGTCACTCCAGTAACAAGTTACGCGGAGCAACGAGTCATCGCCAACTTAACAGCATCGACATCCTCAATCCAAGCAACAATACCTAATTCCCAGGTCAGCAATAATTCAGAAATGAGCCGCGACATGCGGCAATTTGTAGAAAAGTTTGCGCAAGAAATTAGCAAGTGTACCGGATATGAGATCGAGATTGGAAATCTAGCATCACGCCCAGAACTAGCACTAAAAATAGCTGAGGTTGCGGCAACATCCGGGGTTACAGTCCTTTTTAGCAAAACCGACGGTACCAAAGCTGCGGTAGAGCGTTACAAGAAGCAGTCCAGACAAACAGGCCGCAGAAATGCTATACGATAACAAAGCCTCCGGCGAGTCTTTTGAACTAGCCAGATATTTAATCAACTATGATACTGCATTGCAGCCAACTATGGAGCAGCAATGGGTTGAATCAGACCCTAACAAATTAAATAATATACAAATCCAAGCAGAGATCCGTGAACTAGTACATGAATTAAAGGATCAACAAGCCCCTGCATTAAGAGTGTTTCAACATTACCGCAATGCAAAGCATACTTTTTCGGACCTAGAAGAACACCATGCGGAAATGCTGGAAGAATGCCATGTATATGATAAATACCTACTGGCTGTTCTAAAAGAATTTTGCGTAATTACCATTGCATTTTTAACCAAACTAGAAAAAATGCATAAGAAGGGCATTTTATGTGGTAATATAAGCCCATATAATTTTATGTACAATCGGATCACCAAGCAATGCGCACCGGTAGATCTAAGTGTGGTTTTATCCGACAAAAATTTAATTCATGCCGAACCGCAAAAGCACGGTGATTTAATATACGTTATAACTGATCTTGGCATGATTCCTGAAAACAAATATCTAGCTCCTGAATTAAAAGAATCAGTTCATGTTTTTAATCAATTCCGTCGTCTTAAAAATTTATTATACATAGCCGAATCGCGCAATCTATTAATTCCAAACATACATGAAATCAAGAAGCTATTATTGCATTACCATCAAAAGAAAATAAAATACAGCAATAAGGCAGAAATATATAGCGTTGGCTATTCTATAAATCAAATCTTATCACATATGCTAGAAAAGCTCGCGCGTTTTAAATTATTTTTACATGAGCCTATTAACACAGCAATACCACAAGCATATATTGATGAATCTGAAGCGTTGTTGCCGCATGAATTTGCAAATCCATATCAAGAGCGGATCCCAGAATTAGTTAATGAAGCTATTAGCTACGTATACGATTTAATGCAAGAGCATGTTGAACAGAGAGATAGTTTACCAGAGTCTATTGAGAAGTTTAAATCTCTTCTAAAGCGCATTTCAATGACAAAGCCCGATAGTATTCTAGAGCGCGAAGAAAATGAAGAAGAGGAACTAGCAGATAAAATTTTAGCAGAAGAAATTGAATTTGAAGAATATGAGGAGGAGGGCGAGGAGGATCATGAAGAGCACATGCACACTGGCCATGCGCATGATATTCATGAAGAACACGTTCACGCCTCCCACGTACACGATCATACTCATGACCATGAAGAACATGAGCATGAACACGACGCACACGAACATGGTGCGCATGAACATTCTGCACATGAACATGATCACGCCGCACACGAACATGGAGATCATGAACATACTGAACATGAACATACTGAACATGAACATACTGAACATGAACATACTGAACATGATGAGCATCACCACGAACATGATGCACACGAACATATCCATGCGCATGGCACTCATGTACACGATCATGATGAACATGAGCATGGACACGATGATCATGAGCACGGACATGATGAACACGAGCACGGACATGATGAACACGAGCACGGACATGATGAACACGAGCACGGACATGATGAGCACGGTCACGATGCACATGAGCACAGTCACGATGCACACGAGCACGGACATGATGAATACGGGCACGATGCACATGAGCACGCCCATACTGAACATGAAGCCCATGCCCATGCTGAACATCATCAGCATCCACATGACTCCCATGAACACGGCAAGCATGAACATACTGCTCACGAAGATGATCATAAGCGACATGCTTCAGATGAGCATACGATCTCACATGGTTCTAGCGATTCCCACAGGCATTTAAAGCGCGCTAAACCAGAGTCACATGGCTCAGATCCATATCGACGTCATTAAAATATTATGCAAGCTCGGCTAACAACTCTTTAGCAGGCATGTATTTGGCGTCTACCTCTAAAGTACGCTTAGCAAAATTCTTTGCTGCAACTAAATTGTCTAGCGCTTGATGTGTAATAGCAATATTATATAAATTTTCTGAATTCGGGCCATATTCCTGCACTGAGAGTTCAAAAAATTCTAAAGCTAATTCAAACTCATCTATAGCATAATAGATGCTGCCTAGTGCAAATGGTAAATCCTGATTTTTTTCTAATTTAAAGTAATACTCCCAAGCTAATTGGGCGCCACGTATTATAATTAAATCTTGTTCAACAGTTAATTCGCCATTTTCAATTAATTCTATGAGGGTATCGTGCATATCGTAGACAATATTTGGATCCCATAATACAAGATTTAATAACCCCAAAAGTTGATCAATATTTTTAAAATCACAGTTAATTTCATCATCAATATAACATAGTGATATTAAATCTTGTGGGCAGGCGCCAACAAAGCTTTGATAAAATGCATGTTTCGTATGTTGCATGTCATAATTACCTTTGGTTATATAACATGCCACTTGGAATTCAGCAGCGGTATTACTCATCATATGGGCAGTACCAGAAGTCAAGCTGAAATAGTGGCGCAAAGCATCAAAATTGACCATCAAGGAAATTGAACCATGTACTGAAATGTCTGGTTCACTGACATCATCAAATAAATCTATATTTGCATGCCCCTTATCAGCCAATAATAACACCAGGTGCTGACCGGTAAACTTTTTAACAGTATTGATACATTCAATACCCCCCACTGGAATAGTGAAAGTGGAATTAGGCAGAGTTTGTTCGTAATTAGCTAACACCTGATTTAATGCTGTATCGCTATAATATGAGGTGCTGACTGGATTATAGGTAAAATCAAATTTAGCTTTGGCAAAATATTCTTCCCAATCTGCATCACTATTAATTTTAATTTGAACCTCGTACAATTTTTTGTCACGCACTTGAAAAGCATCATGCGACAAGGAGTCAAACAAATAATTACAAAGCATAAAAACTGGCTTGCTTAGGGCATTTTGCCTTATTGTAATTTCAGATATCAGTAACTTAATCTCGATATCTGCCATAGCATTAAACAAAGCAACATCTAATAAACCATTTTTAAAGAATTCTTGAAATGCCGGATGTCTTTGCCATGATTCTACGTTTTTTTGAGCAATATCTGTCATGATAAATTTCACGCATGAAATTGGTAAATCGAAATTAGGTAATAATTCATGCAAACATTTCAACACATAATAGCTAAATTTGCCGTGACCAGTACCAACTTCAATAATATAAAATGGCTCTTTAAAATCCTTTCCGGGGTTAGCAATCTGCCAATCTAATATCTGGGCAATAATGACATTTGCATAAGCGAAGGCTAAATTTTTATTGCTAGAAATTTGCAATGGCACTACTTCATTTTGCCAAGCCTCTGGCCCAATATTGTGATAGTATTCTTGCATCTTTTGCCAAAGGTCTGATTTAGAGAGAGCTGTCATAAGATTTCCTTATTTCTAAATAATGCGCAGCGTCAATAATAGTACGCTGCGTTAAATCCTGTTCGAGTTGCCTTACCCATGTTGCAACTTGTTGATTGGCAACACACTTTAGTGTCAAAATTTCAGCCCCACAACCAGAGCCGTAAGAAAAAGCTAATAGTTGTTGCTGCCCTTGCATCTTCGTTAATGCGTTCGCTACAGCAAACCAAAGACTTGCAGTGTAACTATTACCAATCTTCCGATTCCAATCCATAGTCGCATAAACACGCTGCAGATATAAACTTTCGACAAATAGCGGATCAATATTACAAAATTGACCTAATTTTGCAAATGCCTTATGCACCATTTTAGGGAAGGGCACATGACAACAAATGTAATTGTATTCCTGCAAATAATTTTGCAATTCATGCTTTGGGGCTATTTGGGTAAAACAATTTAACATCGCATTGATGTAGCAAGTTAAGCTTAGGCGTCCGTTGACTTCAGGATATTTATCACCTACAGGACGCCAAAAATCATATTGCGACTCACTCCAATAATAACTTATTGGGTTTATACTTGCTATATTTGGTTCGCCAATTATAAATGCTACTGCACCAGCCCCTTGGGTTGGTTCGCCGCTGTGATCCTGAGCATACAATGCTACATCAGCAGCAACTACTAATGCCACTTTGTTTTTAGAATTACCGGATATTTTCCATTCTAATGCTTGGCGTAATGCAACTGTGCCGCCATAACAAGCATGCTTAACTTCATATGAGCGAATATTGCCTTTTAAATTTAGTTCTTGCATTACCCATGAGCTTAATGGGCGACTCATATCTATGCTCGATTCAGTAGCCGCAACAACTAAACCGATATCTTCAAGCTTACCGCCCCAGTTATCTAAAGCCCGTTGTACTGCCTTTAAGGCCAGAGTGACAACGTTTTCCGCCGAATTACAAAGTGCCATAACTTCACAGCCCAAGCCATCGATAAATTTTGTGGCATCGGTATTGCGAATTTTGGCCAATTCTTGTAAAGGCAAGCCGTAACTAGGAATTGCTAAACCAATAGCACTGATTCCGAATTCATTGTTTGTGGTCATTGTGTATTATTAAAAACGATATAAATAATTGGCATCCATATTAAACGTAAACAGGTTAATTTGCAACGATCTGCAGTTATAAAGCTAACAACGCGCTGCGCGTCTACAGTATGTTTCACGGATTAAAAATGCCATCGCGGCAGCTATACCAATACATATCGGTAACATCCATAGTGCAAAACGATAGTCAGAGCTGGAGTACAATGCCATGCCACCAACCTGAGCACCATTCCAATGGATCTCCAATAAAGCGCCAATAAGCGGTTGAAAGATCGCCCCACCAGCCATAATAATTACTGAAGCTAAACTCAATGCCGAGCCAGTCAATGCAGCTGGGTTACTCTCAGTCACCGTTGGGTAAGCTAGTACTTGCGAACTTGATCCAAAACCAATAATAAAGAAAAGCATACATAAACTGCTAAATGCTAGGGTATTCGCTTGGATTAAAATCACAACGGCAACTAAACACATTACTAAACCAATTAGCATAGGTATTTTGCGTAAATGCAGTCTATCAGAAAATAACCCGAAAGTTGGCGCCCCAATCAACATCCCTAAAAAGAGAAATGAGCAGATCACTGATGCATTTATTGGAGTTAGCGCAAAATTTTGGGTTAGATATATGATACCTAGTAACGCTCCAAATACAAAAATTGGCAAATTCAAAAGCGAAGCAAAAAAGCCACAATACCAATTCTGTTTTTTCAAAATTACTGTTTTTAAGCCTTTAATAAACCCAATTTCTCGATAATAAGCTAATTGTTTTTTATATTCATTTTCTTTTCCGGGCGGATAATCATAAACATATAGATAAATTATCAATGCAATCATTGCTCCAAGACCCAAGTTAACATACATTGCATTTTTTAAACCTACTGCTTGAATTAAAGCAATTAAGGGCATTTGCGCCACGATACCACCTAACATTCCTAACGCAACTATAACCCCAGTCACAAATGCAAAACGATCTTCAGGAAACCATCTTGCCGCTAAACGCATAGTCCCTAAAAAGCAAAATGGCCCGCCGCTAATGCCAACTAAGAATCTACCTATTGCCGCTACTATTAAGCTTTCTGCAGTAGTGAATAAAAATAGACCGAACAGTGACAAGCAAATTGCAAGGAGTATAATTAATCTAGTAGAAAGATAATCTAACATAATTCCTGCTGGAACCAAAAATAATACCGTGCCATAAAAATAAAATGCCCCAATTAAGCTCAATGAAGCAGCAGAGGTATTAAATACCCTCATGAGTTCCGGTTTAAGCACATTAAAACTAGTTATCTGAATATATTGATAAAAAAAGAAGCTTGCAGCACTTAGGCAAACCAGCCATGGGTTAGCAGTTAATCGACGCATATAAACCTTACCCTATCTAATAAAAATTTTAGTCTACCCTTTTTTGACGTAATCCCCAAGCTCTCTTAAAATATATTGAGAGTAAAACTACCATGGAGTGGATAGCTGTGACCAACACCTTAGGAGTAATAAGTATTGTATGCTTGCTATTAGCGATCATTATTTTTTTACATCTGGTGCAACGTGCCTTTGGCAAAGAAGGAATAATTTGGGGCTTCATAGCTACGTTATACCCCCCTGGGACATACTTTTTTTGTCGTAAAAATTGGGATCAGTACCGAACCCAATTTATTACTATCACCGCATTGTTGCTTACTAGTTTAGCACTGTGGATTATCGTGAAACTACTAGTATAAAACAAACACGCCCCAGAGGGGCGTATTAAAGTGCAAGATAGAATGCTTAAGCCTACTGCTTAGAATCAGAGCTTGGTGAAGCATTACCGTCTTGTTGCTTTTTCGGCGCTTTATGTTTCATCATTTCTTTCATTTTCATATGCTTGACATTATTCATGTTACGCATATACATCATTTTTTGCATAGTATTTTGCATAAATACTACTTTGGCAACATTGTAAGACGTAAATACTAAAGATAAAATTGCAAGCAATGTTATTACTAAACCAACAAACCTACCACCATTAGGATTATTATTGGAATTCACAGTTAACAAAGCACCAGCAGTAAACGCGATTAAACCCACTGAAAAAGCTATAGAGCCAATAAAGACTTCAGTCATCATTTTGAAACACCATTAAATTTGCTAACCTAAAAACAAGTGTATATTAAAATACTAAATTGTAAAAGCCGCTGAAAGCGCAGCAAACACTTAATACGTATTAGTGTGTCCTGGTAGAGCGGTTTAATGTATAATGTGGTTGATAATTTAAAGAAATCTGTAGTTGTGAGGTTCTTAAATAGAAGTCTTCATAACTCAAGTTGTTTTCAGTTGTAGGTCTAATGCTTAACAGAAAATCTGCAAACTCCTTGCTTCGATAACGAGCAACATATGCATTAGTATCGTCTAGCATTACTGAATTTAATGGGACTGCTTTGTTGGCGTATTGCTTAAGTAAAATCCAAGTATCATTGTCAAACCTTGGTAGCAAATTCGCATGGACAGCGTTAAACGCTCCCCTTAATACATTTTCAAGGTCAATACTGTTATTATCCTTTGCTCTGGAACCAATTGCTACTGAAACTGCACCTAATTTCAGCGCAAATTGTCGCAATTGATCGACAACAATTGCCTGAGTATCAAACATCATATTTTGATCTACTGGCACAGTAATTGTGGCACCACATACGTTAGCCGCGGCATTAGCCATTACTTGAATTTGCAAAACTTCGCTAGCATCATCTTTTCGTTTTACAATATGCTCGTTATGCTTTTGTTGCGCTACAAATCTATTCTGATAAAGTTTAGATTTATTGGTTTCATGCCATCTTTGATGCACAGGGTGGTATTGACTAACTTTACCATGAGTCCTTACATTAGTTTTGTCACTTAGATGTGTTACAGAGGTTTTTAATGCGGCTAAAAGCTCTGAACTGCTGCATGTTTTATTGAAATCGTGAGCATCATTACTAAAATAAAAGCTTAGAACTGCTGCTTCTTTTGCATCTAAATTAGTGCCACGCATTGCGGATTGCTTACTCAAACGTAGCATTAAGTCATTTTGATTTGGATCACTAGGGAACAGTTTACGTAAATCAAAAAATTCAATATGTTGCATGCCAGGATCATCTGGCAATAAGATACTATCTAAGCGAGCATCATCTATTGTTAATTTTTTTGCTAGAGCATCCGGATGCGGTTGTAGCTCTTCTATGGGGACGCTTGGCGGCAAAAGTAAACGTAATAAATTCGTAAAATTTGGCTCTGTAATAAGTCGAATTGCAGCCATCACAGCGTCGTATGTTGGCTCAGGATTATGGGGAAGCATTGGGGGGATTTTTGCAATCGCTGCAAGTTGTAAGGCAATTTTCTCATCAATTGCAGCAAAGCCAGTAGACCTTGCAGCCATTCGCTGTGCATAAGCATCAAGCAATTTTTTTAATTCATTACCATGGCTCCTCTTATCGCCATTAGTAACCGGCATAGATCGTTTTATTTGACGATTTTCTTTACTTGTGGCAACAAATAACGCTTTATAAACATCTTCTAAATTAACAATATCATCAACGTCAATTAGTGCGTAGATTTTGTTTTTTTTAGCGCCTGTTTCACAAACTGCTCTCAGCTTATTTACAACATCACCGAAAGTTTTTACAGTACCCTTTTTATCAGCCCTGGACCTAGCTCGCCCCCAAAAAACATTTTTTGGCACAATATACTCCATAATGTAAGAATATACGACATAATTTCGACTTTATTATGGCGCTAAAGTTCAATTTTTGTAGCATTTTTGTAGCAGCCCATTAGAAATGTCCGGTTCTAGCCCGATAGAAATGTCCTATTTTATGAATGACATAGAGCGTTCAGGGAGGGACATTAACTATGGAG
>JAGVLG010000097.1 GCA_020054325.1 Gammaproteobacteria bacterium | reverse complement strand
GTATGTGCCGCCGCTGTATGTGCCGCCGCTGTATGTGCCGCCGCTGTATGTGCCGCCGCTGTATGTGCCGCCGCTGTATGTGCCACCGCTGTATGTGCCACCGCCGTATGTGCCAGCGCCGTATGTGCCAGCGCCGTATGTGCCGCCGCTGTATGTATTATACGTTGAACAGTATGTGCTATATCCTGAATCATACGTAGCATATGAATCACCGGCAAATTGGTATGTAGAACCACTATATGTGCCTGCAGCAACAGCTTGATACTCTGCTCCTGAAACTACTAAATATTCAATTATTCTTTGTGTAGCTACTCTGGTAAATGGATCTTGCTGTTCGGTAATTTGATATAATTCTTGCATGAACCCCATATCTGAATCTTTTATAGCAGAGACTAATACGATAATATCTTGTTTTTCTAATATAGAATTTTGCATTAATGTATATCTATCGCGATATAACTGATGATATTTTAAAAATATTGGAATTCTATGTCTTGCATCTGCAAACACAGGATCAAAAAATAATTCATATAGATTGTTGACGAGATCTTGCTTGTTATGTATTTGGTGGTTGGTAGGGAAATATTTAGCTATTGGCCGAAAAATATCATGCTGCATAAGTATAATATCCAAGCAAACAAAAACACTTTTGAGAATAATCGCCACTTGTTGTGGATTGTTTATTTTATGCATTTTATACTTACTCTTTAATTATACGCGTGACGCTTAACGAAACATATTAATTTTAATATTCAAAATAGGCAGTGCTTTTTAATTATATTCAATTATCGCAAAAATACTAATCAATCCATAACAAAAATAATAAAAATGTACTAGGTTTATTTAAAAACGAATAATAATTATAATAAATGCCAAAAATATTACAAAATTCATCGCAAGCTAACCATGCTGTTGAGATTTTACATGTCGCTTTGGAATATGGTTCTGCCACATTAGGTGGATTAGGAGCTGTTACGACGCAGATGCTCAAAGCCCAAAGTGTTTTTAAAATAAGTGATCAGCAAGTATTTAACCCTAGTATTATAACTCCATACTATAAGAAACTTTATTCATATAAAACATTGCAACATGCAACGACTATAAATCATTTATATGAAGCAAAAACAGTAGCGTCAATAATATATTTGTATGAAGAAAGTAACAAGCGTCATTATTTAATTGAACCAGATCCAAGATACAATCACATGTTTGATATTTATAGTGTTAATGATCTATACAACAATTTAGAAGCAAGCAGTTCTATAGATAGGTTAAAATATTTTAATAGTGCAACCGCAGCATTTGTGCATAACCAAACATCGTGTCCTATAGTATTCTTGCATGATTGGCAAACAGCATTAGTACCAAAGTTGCTTAAGGAAGTCCACCACAACCACAGAGCTAGGTCAATTTTTGTAGTACATGTATCAAACTTGGATTATGGTGGTTTCAATACCGAGATGTTACAAGGTATTGGTTTGAAATTTGATAACAAGGTACAACTATTAAAGGCTATTGGTTTATATGAATCCGATAAAATAGTTGCTGTTTCACAGCAGTTTATGCAAGAATGTTTAACTGAAAGATCTGGCATTGCGGAATTAGAATACTTACGAAAATTATTCGTATTGGCATATATAAAGGATAATTTGTTTGGTATTACCAATGGCTTTGATCATAATAAATTTAATCCCATCGGTAGGCTCATACCTGATTATTCAAATATTGTTGCAAGCAAGCACAAACTTAAACTGGAAATAATTCATAAGCTATGCCATTCAACAGATTGGAAAATAAATCCTGATTTACCCGTTATTTTCTACGTTGGTAGGTACTCGCCAGAAAAAGGCGTTGATACTTTTGAACAACTAATACGTATTGTACGCGATCGTGCCATCTTTTTCGCAGTAGGGCGCGGTAAAACAGAAAGAATTGCTTCACTAATTGAAAAACATAGTCGAAAGACCAGTAATATTTTTATAACTAATGATGAGGAAGAACAAAATACATTAGGCATGCGGATGCGAGCCTGTGCAGTTATGACCTTCATACCATCACATCGTGAAGCTTGTGGTTTGGTGCCAATGGAGGCATTTGCAAATGGTTCATTATGTATTACTTCTGGAGTAGGAGGTTTAAAAGATTCGGTAAAACAATTAAAGTATCAAGATAAAGATAATACCACAGGCAATGCATTTATTTATGAAGATCAAGAAAGTGGTGATAACCCTGATCTTGCAAAGGCAGTAGATCAAGCATTAAAATGCTGGAATAGCTTAAGTATTAGTCAAAAAAATAGTATTCATTTGCGGCTTATGGAAGAATCTAAACAATATGATTGGCTTGCACCTGCAGGTGCTATATTACAATACTATGATATATGCCGGCAATTAAAAACTGAACCTGTCACAAAAGATTCAAACCATGAAGTAGTTCAATGTAAGAAACTTCAACCTGCTTAAAAAGCTACGGCCTTGCACGATGGGTTGGAGCATCTTGAATGGGAGCTTGCAAAGTTACACAGTGAATTCCACCTCCAAAACCTGATCCAGATGATGTAGTTTCAGAGTCTAAAAATGCTATTTCATAGCCATGTTTACTTAGAATATCTGCAGCTTGTTTTTGCAAATCAGGATTCATGCTAGGGAAGATTAATTTATTGTCTAAACACAACAGATTTAATTTTGGTCTTTCTTTAATAATGGTATCCAGATCAAAATTTAGATCAATGATATTATCCTTACCAAAACTATCACATAATGCCTTGTAGCTATCTTCACTGATCATATCTTTATTCATCAAGATAATTTTATTGTCAGCTGTTACGTGTAAATAATAATCAAGGTGGTAGTATAATGATTGAACTGCAATAGCCTCTTCCTTTCCCTTTAGAGCTTCCTTATTTCGTGCAATTCCTGCAGTAAGTTCATCTAAGTATGATGAACTTAATGACTGTTTAAAGCTGTCAGATAGTGAAATTGGCAGCGTTGAACAACCAAAACACTCTCTAAAGGCTGCATTTGCGCTTGCAGCTCTAAACTTTGCTATATGCGTATAGCCAAGAAGCCCAGTTCCAGGATAATTGCTAGACATATCAGTAAAATCGAAGTTATACTGACCGCCAGGTTGCGCGCCCTGCAAAACACAAGTTTTACCGTTTAAGTCCTTCGCAACAAAAACATTGCCACCCTCAAAATAACAGTTTTCCATAACCACCAATCTTGCTAAGCCTAAGGTTTCACGAAGCTCTTCTAAGCTAGTAATTAATTTGTTTTTCAAATCTTCATCTTGTACAAGATTTGGCGTGCATACAGCCAGGCAATTATCTATAATTACACAGTGATCCCGCAAAAATGTGTTAGACAATTTTTGCCAAATCTCTTCTGCGCTACCTCTGAATTCCATTTTGGAAAGTGGTATATCAGGCAAGTCAACAAAACTAACGTTATAGTATTCCTCTAATTTTAAATGCATTACCTCGCGAAATGCCATTGACCGTTGATCATCGGTGAATTGTTCAGTTAGTTCTTGAATTTCTGTTTCACTTTTATTCTTTAAAGCATCTACATTTATTTCTTTGTCTGTATTTTTAGTAAGATTTGCTAAAGCATGCAATTGCATCTCTTTGTCTATTTCTTCTAATGACAAATGAGTATTTTTAATACATAAATCCGGGAATTTATTATGAATTGTATCGAGCCATTCCAAAACTTCTGACAAATTTTGATGCGATTGTGGATCATCAATCAGTGCACTTGCAAGTAATAATTTTTTCATATTTTTTCTTATGATATATTCGTTTAAGTATAGTCTACCGCAGACTATTATAGTCGTCGGGAAATTTTATAACATAAATACTCGGCATAGAATTAAGGTTATATACACCAAGAATAAGCTGTAAATTGGTATCTGCTCAATAACATGTGACAATATTTCACAAGCTACTCGGCTGCGTAAATGTTTTTATTAGCGGACGCGCACAAGTACATCCCTGTGTAGCGCTCGACGTCCGCCATCCATAGCGGACGACGCCGCTAATAAAAAATTCACCCAGCCAAGCAGCCCCTATGCCTCAAGTTATTGAGCAGTTGCGTAAATTGAAAAATATTATACTGACTATGCCTAACGTGGCAATCTTAAAATTCGATAGCTAGACAATGCAAATATCAGCACTGTGCTTGCTAAGGGAATTGTACTTTTTATTTCAAACTGCATAACAATAGTAACAACTAAGGCGCTACTACAATAAATTAAGGCTCCATATATGGCTGAAGCAGTACCAGCAATCGCTTTGTACTTTTTCATGGCGCCTGCAGCACACGGGCCATAAAGTAAGCCTATTCCTAGGGTTATAATACAATTAGGAATAATCAATCCAAGTGCAGAAAGGTCAGATGTCAAGGCTATGATTAACATCGCTATAGCGCCAAGCAATACAAAGTAAATACCATACTCTATTACACGGTCAATACTAACCCGCTTTTGTAACTTTGGGCTTAGTGCATTTGCCAACATATATACCAGCGAGTTAGTTCCGAAATACACTCCAAACTTATCAGCCGATATACCAAGCTTATCAATTAATAAAACAGACGAAATTGAAAAGAATAAGAAAAGTCCTGATAATCCGGCAACCGCACAAAAGCCATATTTTATAAACTCTCTGTCCCTTAAAATACGTTTATAATTTTTTATTGTGCCCCGTATTTTGCCAGATCCACCGCCTAATTCAGCAGCCATTTCTAAAGATAAATTATTCGGTATGTGCTTACTGTGCTTCGGGGAAGTCTCTGTAATATATTTGAATGCTAGCAACCAAGTAAGCAAACAATATATTGCTACGAAATAAAATACTGAATGCCACGTACCACTCCACACCAATAATGATCCGCCAATGTATGGCGCAAATAATGGCGCCAAACCAATAATTGCAGATAGATGACTATATACTCTAGGTGTAATGTGATCTTCGTAAAGATCACGAATAATTGCTACAACTACAACTGTAGTACCGCTAGCTCCAATTCCTTGTAGCAAACGTAACAGAGTAAGAGCAGCAATTGATTTTGCATAAGTACAAGCAACAGATGCCAATCCTACAATAAATATACTCGTTAAAATAACCGGGCGACGTCCATAGCGATCTGATAACGGTCCTAGCAGCAATTGTCCTAAACCAGCGCCAATAAAATAAATACTTAGCACCCATTGTGCTTGTGAAATTGGTACAGCAAAAAATTGCGCCACCATTGGTAAACAAGGAATAAATATATCCATTGCAAGCGCGCGTAAAATTATACTTGGGGTTAATATGCTAAGAACTCGCGTAATGGTCTGGTTATGCAATGTCTTCATCCATTGGGATTTCACGCGCTTCGCTCTCAAGCATCACCGGAATATCATTCTTAATCGGAA
Source organism: Gammaproteobacteria bacterium (assembly GCA_020054325.1). Classification (GTDB taxonomy): domain Bacteria; phylum Pseudomonadota; class Gammaproteobacteria; order UBA6186; family Azoamicaceae; genus JAGVLG01. The sequence goes on along the minus strand of JAGVLG010000097.1, from coordinate 11,831 downwards.
AGCCAAGTCGATCGATCTTACAAATTAATTCTCCAGTAGTTTTACTGTAATTCAATTTGCACTTACAAATTGGACATACTAATATCTCAAGCAAATTCTTATCTAGCATTCCCTACCTCATTGATAAGTTGTAGTACTCTTGCATCAAAACTTTGCGGTAGCTCAACTGAAACTGCAACCACCCAAAGTCTTTGGTGCGCAAAATGTTTGCATTTTACTGCATCCTTTTCAGTAATTAAAACTGGTAGTTGATCTGCAAATGAAACATCTGCTGCGCTAAACTTATAGTGATCTGGAAACGGATGTGAAGTCACTATAATCCCTAAATCACGCAATTGCTGAAAAAAACGCTCTGGGTATCCAATGCCAGCTATTGCATGTACCGGTGATCCAATAAAATCTCGGATGCTACGCTTTTGATTAGGATGCGATAACGAATATACCATATCACAAATAAAATTCATGCTATGTTCACGAGAGTTATGTGGCGCAGAATTTGCAGAGTTGGTAACAATTAGGTCTACGCTATCTAAACGTGATTCTGGTTCACGCATTGGTCCCATTGGTAAGCTTTGGCCATTGCCAAAACGTCGCTCTCCATCAATTACTGCAATTTCAATATCACGTTCTAAACCATAGTGCTGTAAACCATCATCACATATAATAACGTTAACACGGTTGTAACGTACAATTTGATCAACACCAACAGCACGCTTTTTAGCTATTATTACTGGACATGCGGTGCGCTGCGCCAATAATACCGCTTCATCACTAACTACATTTGGATCTGAATACGACGATACCATAACCACTGATTTAACTTGTCCCTTATAACCACGCGATACTATCCCAGGCCTAAAACCTTGTGCTTTTAACAATTGCGCTAAATAGATTACTAATGGGGTTTTACCAGTGCCACCAACTGTCAAATTGCCAACTATGATTACTGGCACAGTAGCTCTATATTTTTTAAAATAATTGCGATCATAACAATATTTACGAAAACGTACTGCAAGCTCGAATAGTTTTGCTAGGGGCCACAATAACTTACCCCACGGTTTAGGCTGATACCATTGATCGATTAAAATTTGATTAAATTGTTCCATTAAGCTACTACTTCTTCTAATTCATGTGTTAATTGGGCACGCTGTAATAATGCATACCGCCCCTGCGCTGCCAATAACTCAGCGTGAGTACCTGATTCAACAATTTTACCCTGCTCCATTACCAAGATCTGATCTGCCTTTTCAATAGTTGATAAACGATGCGCAATAATCAAAGTAGTTCGATCACGCATTAAAGAATCCAACGCCACTTTAATTGCTTGCTCGGATTCAGTATCTAAAGCAGAAGTTGCTTCGTCCATAATTAAAATTGGTGCATCCTTCAAAATTGCCCGTGCTATTGCAATTCGTTGGCGTTGCCCTCCGGATAGCAAACAACCATTCTCGCCAACTGGAGTATCAAAACCCAAAGGCATTTGCTGAATAAACTCTAGCGCATTCGCAACTGTTGCTGCATTAATAATTTGTTGGCGCGTTGCTTGCGGCATACCATACGCAATATTGTTAGCAATCGTATCATTAAATAAAACCACATGTTGGGTGATAAGTGCTATTTGCTGGCGCAAACTATTCAATTCAATATCTTTAATATCATGATCATCGATATAAATATGGCCTAATGTAGGATTATAAAAGCGTGGTAATAACGCAATTAAACTAGACTTACCACTACCTGACTTGCCAACAATAGCGATAGTTTTACCACGGGTAGCCGTAAAGTTAATATTTTGTAATACTGGCTTATCTGGTTCATCTGGATAGCAAAAGCTCACATTTTCAAACCTGATCGTACCAGCACAACTACTCAATACATGTTTACCATTATTTATTTCTGGGGAAGCTTGTAATAGTTTCTGAATACTTTCTACTCCAGCCAACCCCTTTTGAAAAATATTATTAACACCACCTATTTGCTTCAAAGGCCGAATTAAAGCAAACATCACACCAATTAGACCAAAAATTTGCCCGGGCGGTAGTTTAATGGTATCTAGAGTTACCATGTAGATAAAACCTACCAATACCGTGCCGCCTATTAGCTGCATTAATGGTGCACTTAGGGCAGCAATCATAAAAGTTCTTAACTCTTGACGCCAATTGTTATCAGTACTCAGATGAATGCGTCGTTTTTCGTAATTAGCACCGTTATAAACTTTAATAACTTGATATCCACTAATAATTTCTGCTGTAACATGGGTTAATTCACCCATTGTTTCTTGTACTCTACTACTATAACGCCGCATCCGTTTGCCAACCATACGCAAAGCACCACCGACTAATGGTGCTACAAATAGTGTTACCAAAGTCACTTTCCAGCTAATTGATAACATAACCCCAAACAAAACAATAATCGCAACCACTGAATTTAAGAACTCACGTACTGCCTCTGATACTGCCAAAGCCACTTGCTCAGCGTCATAATTAATCTTGGAAATTAATTCTCCAATCGTATGCTTTTTGTAATACGCCATAGGCACCACTAAAAGATGCTCTAACATTTGTTGGCGATAATCACGTACCACACTCCGCCCAACATAGCCCATGCAGTATTTTGATAAAAACTCCCCTAAACCAATGGCACAAAATATCCCCAAAAACATCGCTGGCATGTACTGCAAAAATTCTGCCTTATGGGCAATAAAACCATCATCTAGAGTTTGTGGAATTAGATATTTATAAATGCTTCCTTCAGCTAACCGGGTAATAAATAAGCCAGTTATCGCACACACTAAAACCCAACTATACGCCCTCGCACTGGACATCAACTGCCAGAAGGAATTAAAAAAGGGTCGTTTGGGTTTTTTATCAGGTTTACGCATAATGCTGCTATTTTACACTAATTAATGTTTTAGGTAAAACTGCGGATCTAACTCAGAAAAGTCTGCGCCAAACTTGAATGTAATTGCCCCCCGTTCTGCAGTTTGTAGTACTTTAATGCCCAAGTTACTATAACGCTGTAGAATTTCAGCTTTAGGATGACCGTACTGATTTTTATATCCAGCCGCTACCAAGGCAAATTGCGGCTGTACTGCAGTAAGAAACTCAGTACTCGAAGACGTTTTGCTGCCATGGTGTGGAACTAATAATATGTCCGCACGCAGCTGCGTTGCATAACGTTTTATTAAATCTTGTTCGGCTAAGGATTCGATATCTCCGGTCAGTAGCACCTTATGTTGCCCGGCTTCAATTAATAACACACAAGAATAGTTGTTACGCTTTATATATTCAAATTGCGGATCTGGATGCAAAATTGTAAAGCTAACCCCATCCCAAATCCATTTCGTTTCCGGAATACAAAGATTCGAAGCATATTCAGCTAAATATTGTGGCTCATTTAAAATTAAATTCTCAGTTGTAATACTATTTATAATTGAATGCGCGCCTCCAATGTGATCATTATCCGCATGGCTAATAATTATCATATCTATAGCTTTAACTCCTTGGTAGCGTAGATATGGCACAACCACTTTAGCCCCAAGATCGAAATCTTCGGTTAAGCGTGGCCCGGTATCATAAATTAAAGTATGGTGCTGAGTGCGTATTACTGCAGATAATCCTTGTCCTACATCAAGCAATGTAAAAGATGCTTGCCCGGTTAATAAGCTATGGCTTTTGGGAAAAAATATAGGTACTAACCCTAATAACGCCAAATAACGACGCGGCATGCCTCCTGGAGCTAACAACCAAAACATGGTAACTGTTGCAAGAATTAAAATTAAACAATGGAAGTCTTCCGGGAAAGACCAATAGTATGGCATTACTAAATTGGATCTCTGTAATATAACAAAAAAATATTTTAGTAACTCATTAGCATAAGCTATAATTGGATTTGCTACTTGTGTTGCAAATAATAATAGTAGCATGGCTGCGAACACCAACGGTAAAATCAATAATGTTATAAACGGAATTGCAAACAAATTTGCGAATAACGCGACCGTAGAAATTTGACCAAAAACCCCCAAAGATAGTGGCAATAAGATAAACGAGATTGCAAACTGGGGTTTTAGCATACTCTGCCACCATAGCTGTTTGGCATTCCTTCCAAAGCTGATATAAATTAACGCTGCAACCGCCAGAAATGAATACCAAAAGCCCGGAGCTAAAATTGCTAATGGCTCCCAAATTAAGATCAAAATTACAGCCATCCAGAAACGTTGCCAGATGCTAGTATTCCGTCTAAAAATAACCAACAGCGAAGCAGCTAGAAACATAATAAAGGCGCGTTGGGTCGCCACTGCAAAGCCAGAAAGTTGCGCATAGAACAATACAACAGCTAATGAACCAATGCTTGAAATTAGCAAAGCATATTGTTTATTCCAATTGTATGGTAAGACTAAACATAGTTTTTTAAACAAGAGCAAAGCTATTGTTGCAATTAGGCTCAGATGCATACCTGATATCACAATTAAATGTGCCGTACCGGTATCTTGCAGGAGTTGCATTTGTGATTTTGAAATTATAGATTTATCACCCAGCATTAAGGCCTGAATAACCCCTAAGTGTGGATATGCGGTAAATTGTTGTAAGGTTGCGAGTATTTTTTGTCGTAGATTCACAATTGATAAATAATTCTTGTGCTTAACTAAACAGTTTTTATTTTTATCTACCACATATCCAAGCGCTGCAATGCGTTGTTGTAAGCAGTAGCGTTCCAAATTAAAACTGCCAGGATTGTAATAATTACGTGGCCGTTTTAATTTAACATGCAACTGCCATACATCCCCTAATCGTAACTCTTGTGGCGGGTTTATCCAGCTCAATTGGATCTTACCAGAGTTGCTCCATTCAGGGATATGCTGGCTAGGCTGCAAAATAAATTTATGCTTCTGCTGCGGTGCTGCAGTGTATCTATCGATTTCATTAGTTACGCTAACATTACTAACGATTTCACCTTCAATATACAGTAATTGCCCTTCTATGTTTTGTGGCAATATTTTTTGGAGCTGCATACCTATATTTAGTGAAATATTCAAGGCAAAAAAAATTACTATGAAGATAAATTTCAAATCAACCCCAAACTAGTTGCTGATTGAGCAATTCTATCTCGTGTTATTCTGGGTTGATATCCCTAATTTAGTGGCAGGTATTTTACCTGTTTAATACTTGGTAGGAGGTACTTGAATGTTACCTGCAACTTTACTTTGCTGATCGCGATTTTTTGTGTCATCAATTCTAATTGCTGACTAGTAACCCATCCTTTAAATGAAAAGTATGATCCATCCTGGCAGCTAGCTGAGGGTCGTGCGTTACAATTATAAAAGTTGTACCAAACTCTGAATTTAATTTTTGCAGCAAAGCAAAAACTTGCTCAGCTGTTTCATCATCTAAATTACCGGTCGGTTCATCTGCCAAAACACAATCAGGATTGGTTGCTAATGAACGTGCAATCGCGATACGTTGCCGCTCCCCGCCAGAGAGTTTCCCAGGTTTATGCGTTGCACGATCTTGTAATCCAATTTTTACTAATAATTCATCAGCCACTTTTAGGGCTTCGCGCGGTTCTTTGCCAGCAATTAATAATGGCATTGCTATATTTTCTAAAGCGGTAAATTCAGGTAATAAATGGTGAAACTGATAAATAAAACCAATAGATTTGTTGCGCAACTTGCCTAATTCCGCTTCAGATAATGAATTTATGTTAATCCCATTTATTTTAATAATACCTTGGGTTGGCCGATCTAAGCCGCCCAGTAATTGTAATAAGGTACTTTTACCCGATCCAGAGCGCCCCATTATAGCAACTTGCATACCACGTTTAATCTGCATACTAATACCAGATAACACATGTAGCTCGCTTTTGCCATCTATAAAATTTTTAAATACGCCCTGACATTCAAGTACGTATGAATTATCTGGATTATTCATAACGCAAAGCCTCCGCAGGGGCGATATTAGCTGCGCGCCATGCAGGGTATAAAGTTGCTAATAAACTCATTATTAATGAGAAGCTACAAATCAAAACAACATCAGATTTTTGAACTAATGACGGCACAAAGCTTATCAAATATACATCTTCGGTTACAAAACGTACATTGAATATATACTGGATCCATTCTGCAATTGCAGTGATATTATAAGCCAAAGCTAACCCAGCAACTAGACCAATCGCAGTACCAACACAGCCTATAATTGCGCCCTGAGATACAAAAATAGCCATAATACTGCGCGGCGTTGCTCCCATGGTTCGTAATATTGCAATATCAGAGCGTTTATCGGTAACCATCATCACTAAACTAGAAACTAAATTAAACGCGGCAACCGCAATAATTAAGCATAAAATGCACCACATTACGATTTTTTCCATATTCAAAGCTTCAAAAAAGCTAGAATATTCATCAGTCCAATTCGTGATCCAGTATTTGTGATTCAATTTTGTATTTAGATCTTTAGTTATTTCCGGGGCTTGTAATTCATCTACAACTTTAATTTGGATCCCAGTTATAGCAGCATGAGTCCGGAATAATTTAGCAGCATCCTTGATGTGAATAAAAGCATTACGATCATCATAATGCGTACCTGTATCAAAGATCCCCACTAAAGTTAATCGCTTATATTTAGGATTAACCCCAGTAATAGTTGCAGTTGCTTCTGGCACTAATAAAGTGATTTTATCACCTACCTCCAGGCCCAAACTTTGTGCCATTTCTTTACCAACCACCACGCCAAAACTACCTGGTAGTAAATCTTCAAACCTACCAGATTTTATGCTTTGTCTCAACGGATATACTTCCTCAACCATAGCAGGATCAATACCACGTACCACAGTAGGCTGTACCACCCCGTTTTGCACCAGCAAACCTTGCGATACAATATATGGCGCGGCACCTACTACCCCTGGTTCTTGTAATACTGTCTGCAATACTGACTGCCAGTTGCCTAACAACCCTTCAGTGTTACGTAAGGTGATATGTGGGGTTATCTTTAACATCTTGGCGCGAATTTCTTTGCTAAAACCATTCATAACGGATATTACAGTTATTAGGACTGTAACCCCAATGGCGATACCGAGCATAGAAGTTAGAGAGATAAATGAAATAAAATGATTCTTACGTTTTTCATAAGAATAGCGGTAGCCAACAAAAAGTGAAAATGGTTTAAACATGAGATTATAAGAGCCTGGAACTTATATTCATTTTACACTAGATATCTGGATTACAGCAACCTAGTCCTACTAGGGTCAACAGTTCCCCTCTGGGTATTTGGCTCACGCCCCAATCTTAACAAGCGCGGCGCCGATATAGACTTATATATTGAAACAACTATAGACTCTGAACAATCATTTCAGATCAAACTGGACTTTGTTAATTCAATATGCGATAAAATTGGAGAGCAACGCATTGCTGTGGTTATAAACACTACTAATAAAAGTTTAAATTTACCAATTAATGATAAGGCGCGTCGCGAAGGAGTACAGATAGTATGAATCGAAAAGAGTCCGCAAGTGTGCAATCTTATAATAAAAACCAAATTTTTGCATTAGGCTATTTGCAAAAATGTTTAAAGATCTAGAAATTTAATACATCATGATAGATATTAAGCAATCCTGTCCACTTATCGCCAAAAGCCAAGCAGAAAGTTATACAAGCTTTAGCTACCAAGACTTAACATTCAATCAAGATTGTTTTCATATATTTGCTGGCCTTAATGCCGTAGATTCCAAACAAAATGTTGCATTAACTTTTGCCGCATTGCAGCGTCATGATTTAAATTGCGCGCGTATGGGAGTTTTTAAGCCACGCACCAGCCCATACAGTTTCCAAGGATTAGGTAAGGAATGCCTGCCTTATGTGTTTGAGCTTGCTGGTAAATATGGAATTAAGATTATTGCCATGGAAGTAACTCATGATCAGCAAATAGCTCAAATTCATAGTGCACTAAAATCTAGTGGCTATGCTACTGGAGTGATGCTACAAATTGGCACCCGCAATGCGCAAAATTTTGAATTACTAAAAGCTGTGGGAGCACAACAAGAGTTTCCAGTATTATACAAACGTGGTTTTGGCATTACTTTAGAAGAATCGTTATTAGCCTGTGAATACATTGCGCATGCCGGCAACCAAAAAATAATATTTTGCTTGCGCGGCATGAAATCACAATTCGCAAGCCCACATCGTAATTTTGTGGATTTTGCTCATGTACCAATTATAAAACGTCTTACTAGATTACCTGTTTGCATTGATCCCTCGCATGCTATTGGCAATAATGATACAGATAATCATAATATCCCTGATATTTTCAATGTCAGTGCGCAAGGGATTATTGCTGGCAGCAACATGTTATTAGTAGACATCCACCCCGCACCACATACTGCACTCGTAGATGCCAAGCAAGCCGTTGCTTTAAGCCTGCTAGATTGGTATTTAGAGGATGTTAGGATCTGCCGCGAAAGTTATCTGCGGCGTTTGAAAATTTGTAGCCGAGTTAATGCGTAAATAGCTAGCAACAAGAGGATTGCTTATCTTTTGGGGCGGCTATTAGACATGCCAGTTTCTAAATCTGCATCTGCTATAGTACTAAGCAAATCTTCAGCCTTGCTACCGTTTACAGTAATAAATCGGATCGCTGGTTCAGGAGCATTATTATCATCTGGTTCAGCAGCATTACTGTCATTAGACTTAGTACTTAAGCGATTAAATACCAGATAACCAAGCCCTAGTACTGCCATAGCTGCAGCGGCTACTGGTGCGCCACGGTTAATAATGTCCATAACAGGGTTCGTATAGTCTGTCGACTCAGAATTGTTACCAGGTTTTGCTAAGTAATTAGTTATGCCTCCAGCGAAAGATGCAACACTACTAGATAGCAAGCCGCTTGTCATTGCGAAAATTCCAGGTGCAATAGTTGCGCCAGACGTACCTGAATTTGCCTGGGCTAAGTCACCATCAGGTGTACTAGCGGACAATTTCCTACCTTTGCCCCGTCGCCCTCTGATAGTACCTATTGCAGTAAAATCATCACACTCACGTATGTCATTCCCAAGGATCTGATTTGCTGCTAGCCCTGGAAAACTGATATCAAGCTCTGTCCCGGCTTGCTTAGTCCAGCTAACGAACTCTTGTAATCTGCCATCTGCCACATAACGTTTGCGATTGGTTCCCTTGATACGCTTTTGTATCATTGGTACATACATAATAGAAAACTCATCACCTGAATTTTTTAGCATAAACAAGTAACGTTTTCCTGGATCTAAATGTGCTAAAACTTCTGAGTTTTTCCTTACGCCTCGAATCGGTTCGTTGTTATGATCACCAACTACTTGCACCGAATTTGCATCAATTATAATTTTACGATTATTTACCTGAAATACTAACTTTTGCTTATCTATGGGAGGTGTATAAACTAATAATTGGCAATCATCGGATGCTAATCGGTTCGCTGGTAACCTTGGTACGGTTGGCGAACTAGTTTTGCGATCGGTTGGCGCCGCAGTAGCGCGTCTTGTAGGAGCCGCAGTAGCACGTTTTGTAGTAGGAGCCTTACTTGGGGGAGCTATTGATGGCGTCGAAGGCGAAACATTACCGACATTCTGCAACTGTGAGAGACTAGTTACTGTAACTGCTGGACTTTTGCCAACACCTAGCATGGCATCAGCAACCAAAGTGCTCTGAGATCCAAATGGACGAACTTCATTTATAGCTTTTTTATTTACTATAACCTTACCTTGTTCATTTACTACTGTTACTTCAGCAATTAATCCTACATAGCCGGGATAAACACTATCATCACGTATTTTTTTTCTAAGCACAGTTACGGTATAAGTATGTTGTTGCCCATCGTTAGGTAGCGGTACAGTAACAGGCTGAGTGTAATATCCTTGATCTAATCTGATAAGATCACCTGAATTGTCATCAGCATTGTAAATTGTTAATGCTCCCACCGGAGGTATATATGTAGATGATAATACGAAGCTAAACGCATCATTTGAAGATCTAATTGGTGCAGTTGCTGTGATTTTGAAAACAACACTATCTCCGACATTGAACTGAACTTTTCTAGCTGAGTAGTTAGGGATAGACGCCGTAACATCAGGTGCAGAGTTTGGAATATGATCTAGTTGGTAGGATTTCTCAAGTTCATACATCTCTGTTAGAGCATGTGGGTTCACTGAATTTTTAAGATCTGGATTGTTGTTTAGATATATCATAAACCTTTTTAAGTCTAAATTGGCAACAGGTGCACGTACTGGCGCACCTTTTGTGTAATAACTCTTTGGAATTTGATCTAAACCTATTGCGAGATCATCAATTATTTTTATAATTCGATCAACTGATAGTTTAGGAAAAATTGTCATCAAACACATTAACATAGCAGTTTCACTAGGAGCCGCCATTGAAGTGCCTGATGCCCTCACCAGAGCTCTGGGTCCAGTGTGCGATGCAGATAAAACATCTATCCCAGGATGAGAAATTCGCACGGGCGTACCATAATTACCTATTGTGTAGTCAACATAGTTGCGCGCAGAATAATCCGCTACAGCGCGAACACCTTTATGAGCTGCGGGTAAATACGGATCTACTTTATCACGATTATTACCAGAAGCAGCTATTAATTTAAATCTAGGATAGTTTCTATGCAACTTATCGATTAAACCAGTAATTTGATCGGATAAAGCATTGTGCTGTGCTGCACGCTCTTTGCTGAGAACCCCAGGTATTCCTTCGCTTGGGAGCTTGAGATAACTTATAGAGGTATTGATTAAATAAGCATATGGCTTTTGATCACTACTTAGTTTTTGTAATTGTTCTTCAACTTTAAGCAAGGCTTTATAAATTGCATGCATAGTGTGGGCGCGAGTGTGTTTGAGAAACACCGGAAGATCAATAAGTGCGTCAACTTCAGTTCCAGTGGTTACTATACCAGCTACGTGCGTACCGTGCCCTACAAAATCTCCTTCCGGATCTCCTCCGGCCGTATAGATACACTCAATGCCATTGGAGCAATCAAAACGTTTCACAATGCCAACATCACTAAAAAAGTGATGCTTTACTGCAACCCCAGTATCCATGATCCCAACGTTTCTAAATGGAATTTCAGCCTTTGGGATCTTTGCGATAACCTGAAAAAGCCAGTCGAATCCTAAAGTTGTGTCACGTATATCTATAGATGGTTCATCTCTCAGCGCAGAATACGCAACTGTTCCAACTGTAGATTCTCTTAATTCTCTCCCCTCGGTAGCAGGGAGTTCAAAAACTGTACCATTGAATGGTGGCTCTGGAATACGCACTAAGTTTAAATCTAAGCTTACGCTAAAGTTATTGTTTTTGACTTTTCCACGTTTTTTATTGTGTTGCTGCACCAAATCTAATATTTTTTTTGCATCTTGGCTGGATTGAACCGGTAACGACAATCTGGTCTGACCATCAGGTAAATGCTGAGCTGTTACAGTTGTGTTGCCACTATCTTTTAAGACCTTTGCAACCGCTGGTTCTTCAAGAATCTCTTTTAAACCCGCTATTGTGTCTTCCTCAACATCAGGTTTAGCAAAATCAACTTGAACATAAAACAATGGTCCCGAAGTATCTTTAATGTACTGGACAAAAGGATCTGCGGGATTTTCCCGAACAAAACGATCAAAACTGTCTAAACTAATTCCGCTCATGACCGTACCTCAAGTACACCTTTTAAGTGTTCGACTTTGTCACTTGCACGTAAGTTCCGAGTTTTAATTTGTTTGTAGCAGCCCATTAGAAATGTCCGGTTCTAGCCCGATAGAAATGTCCTATTTTATGAATGACATAGAGCGTTCAGGGAGGGACATTAACTATGGAG